>CAMYKZ010000011.1 GCA_947259045.1 uncultured Afifella sp. | reverse complement strand
AACTCTGCCGCTGAGCGGATGATGGCAAGGTGCGCATGCGGCGGCGCAATGATATCGACCAGATCCGGCGTCGTGGCACCCAGCATATCCGTCGGCTTGTCGAATGCCGTCGGCAGGCCGTGGCTGATTGCAATCTGACGCGATTTCGACAGATCCCGGTCGGCGGCGCCGACAACGGTGACATCTTCCAGCCGGCCCCAGGCCTCAACGTGATATTTCGAAAAGTAACCGCAACCGGCAATAGCCAGGCGAATAGGATTTTTTGCCATATGTTCAGAGGATCTCCGGATCTAGCGTTTCGAGCGCCGACTCAATCGCCGTGATTATTGAAACAGTGCCATCATTTCCGCCAAACTCAACTGATTTCAGCCCTGATGCGAATGCCTCATCGACGGCCGCCTGAACAAGACGCCCGGCCTTGATTGCAGATTTTTCAGAATGCCTTTGGCCAAGCCAGTCCAGCATCATCGCTCCCGAAAGGACCATCGCGGCCGGATTGGCAAGCCCTTTCCCGGCAATATCGGGCGCGGAACCATGGCAGGGCTGAAAGACAGCGTAATCGTCGCCGATATCGGCAGACGGCGCCATGCCCATTCCGCCGATCAAACCGGCGGACAGATCTGACAATATGTCGCCAAACATGTTTTCAGTTACCATGACATCGTAAACCCAGGGCTTGCGCACCATATCGAGCGCCGTCGCGTCAACATATGCATTGCGGGCCTGCAAATTGGTAAACTCCCGGCCGATTTCATCAAAAATTTCGCGAAAGTACGCGAAGGATTTGAAAACATTGGCCTTGTCGACACAGGTCACGATGCCCTCAGACCCGTTTGCCTTGCGTTGCTCTGCCAGTTTGAAGGCAAAACGGAAGAGCCTTTCTGAGCCTTTTCGGGTGATGATCTGGGTATCTTCGGCATAATCGTCATGGACCTTGCCCTTGCCGAATGACGAAAACAGGCCTTCGGTCGATTCACGGATCAGTACGAAATCGAGATTATTCGCCCGCGGATCAGCCAACGGTCCCTTGACGCCCTTGACGGATCTGACCGGCCGCACCCCGGCGTAGAGCTCAAGCTCGATGCGCATGTCGATCTGCGGGGCGATTTCCGTCCCGTCCGGATAGCGGATCGACGGATCCCCCATCGCGGCCAGTAGAATCGCATCCGATTTGCGGGCCAGGTCCATTGTTTCCTTTGGCAGGGCATTGCCCTGGGCCTGATAACAGGCCGCGCCTGCGGGGGCTTCCTGACCGGCGATCGAAATGCCGCCGACACGTTTGCAGGCGCGCTGCAATACGCGCATGCACGGCTCCATGATCTCGTTGCCGATGCCGTCGCCCGGCAGGACGCAGATTTGAAATTGATTGCTATGCATGGTTTTTCCTTCGTCTATCCGCCATCAACAATGGCGGGAATGTTTTCCAGCGCGCGCAGGAGCGGTGTTATGTCAGCGTGATAATGCGGCATGGTCCAGCCAGGTACCGGCGCTGGCACGCACGGCAGGCGGTCTCCCAACAGGCAGCCAAAGACAATGCGCCGGCGATCGGCGCCGTCAAAGGCCATGCTGGATATGTTGCGCAGATTGGCCGCCGGATTATTGTCCAGATGGGGCCGGCCCATTTCACCCGCCTGATAGGCCTGCTCGGCGACCGCCATGAAATCCGCGTCCGCATCTTCGACCACAATGGACTGGCGGCCCTTGTCGTCAACCCGGATCAGACGGTTGGAGACGATCGAAACAATCCATGTATCGCCATTCTCATCGAAAGCCATGCCATCGGGAAATGTTCCGGCGGAAAATTCCGTGATCGTTCTGCGGTTTTTCAGGTCGCCGCTCTCGGCAATGTCGAACGCAGTCAGGCGTCGGCTGAACGTCTCGTTGACAAGCAGACGCTGACCATCAGGGTGAACAAGGCATTCATTTGTATAACCCAGACCGTCGGCGACGATTCTTGCACCCTGCCGGTCGGCAAGCACGATGAAACCATCGCAGACGTTCCTGTTGTAGGCGCTGGCTCTTGGAACATGGCGCGTCGAGACGGAAACCCAGCGCCGGTCATCGCGATCGACATGACAGAAATTGGAGGGCGGCAACGGCGAACCGTCGACTTCGCCGATTTCCAGTTCCACAGTGCCATCAGGCTTCATACGCCAGACCCCGCCGTCTTCGTCGCCCAGGTGAACCAGCAGAACATCACCACCCTCAAGCAGGGCGATGCCATTCGGCCGCAAGACCTGAGGCGCATTGCGCACCAGGTGTCTTTTCACAGCGCCATCGGCAAAAATGACCGATATTCCGCCATTGCCGGTCCAATCGGGCACCAGCAAAATGCCGGAAGCATGCGCAATGACACATTCCGGCCGGTTCAGGTCGTGTCCTGTGAACTCGATTGGCTGACTTGTCTGCAAGGCATCCTCCGGTCAGCATAATTAATGTATACGTTATTTCGTGACAAGTCCGGATTTGGTATTTCTATAGTCCGAGCGTCAGGACAAGCACGCCCTCCTGGACGGCGACGGTCTTCAAAATCAGCTTTGCCGTCTTTTGCCTGGTATCGGTTTCTTTCAATGTATAGACCGGCCGTTCATTGAAAAACGCCGTCAGAGTCTTGCGGATCGCGGTGTCGACCTTTTCAGAATATGCCAGCGGGACATTTCCGACAGACAGCTTTTCGATATTCGGGTCGACCAGAAAGAATTGCCCGTCTTCCGGCCGGTAGCGCACACCTGCAGACGCGTCGGCCGTTCCGGTAATGCGCCTGCCATTACCCAACCGGATATCGACGACAATATCCACGCCGGCATGCACCCGGTCGCCGTCTTCCGGCAGCGTGATCCGCGGATTGTCGAGAACGATATCCAGAATGACCAGATAGGATTTCCTGAACGGCAGCTTCTTGCTGATCGCCTCAAGCAGTTGCGCTTCACTGAGCCGGATTTCAACCTGGCTGTCCCGCAGCATGACGAAGGCACCGGCGCCAGCCAAGATCGCAGCAAACAGGACGGCAAGGAATATTTTCACTTCTGGTCCCCAAAGCCCGGACATTCACCGGACATCATTCATCGGGCACCTTGAATTTTCAAGAGATCAGAAATACGCTCAGCGCCGTATAGGCAATCAGATTCATGCTGACATAAATCCCGGTGATCACCAGGGCATTGTGGGAAGACAGCGTCCGGTCGACGACAACACCGCTTCTCAGCGGCACAATCAGTTCATAGATCAAACCGGCCGCCAGACCCGCGACAATGACCTGCCCTTCCGCAAGGGCCCACACAAGGGCCAGAGCAGAAGCACCGATGGCGGGAAACTGGAATGACCGCGAAGGCAGGTTGATCCGGAGTGTGTTGAACAGCCAGCCACCGTTCAGCGGATAGAACGGCAGCAGGAAAAGCGCCACGATGAAAGCGGCGACACCGGCTGCCGTGCGTGTGTTGTCTGCAATCACCCCCTCGCCCAGAAGGCTGGAAAACATCGTCAGCGCCACGACCAGCAGCGTCAGGACGGCAGGCCCGGAGAGCGCCCGCAACGCTTCTTCGTAGGCGGTTGTCTGACGCCTGCCCATGGCGATCGCGCCGCCGACAAAGGGCAGCAATGTGGCAAATGACGGTCGGTCGCCGGCATACCGAATAACCAGCGCATGGCCATATTCCATGATGCTCAGACAGGCGAATACGAGTAAACCGATCTGCCAGCCGACCAGCGCAGTGATGCCGGCAGCCGCTGCGACCGACCCGGCGATCAACGCCGATGTCGGAATTCCGAATGGCGATTGAACTGCCCCCTTCGGATCAAGCCCCTCAGCCTCCAGCTTGAGCCTGCGCAGGGAATTCCGCTGGGCTAACGCAAACAGGATGAAGCTGAGATAGGAGACGAAACGTCCCTCCTCGCGAAATGCCAGACGCGTTCCGGTCTCCGTCTGCGTCAGTTTGATGGCGGAAAAGGCCCGGCCTCCAAGCGGCAGGCAGGTTGATCCGATCTGTTCGCACCGCATGATCAATTGCTCGCAGGGAACCATCTCGAGCACCCTCATGACGACAACAAGCCGGTCGCCGCGATAATTGTAGATCTGCGTCATCAATTCAGGATCATCAGGGTCCGGCCGGATGTCGACGACCTCAGGTCGCCAGGAATTTGCACCCTTTGAAGATACAAGAGCATCCCAGACTGTTTCAGGCGAAGCGTCGATTTCCAGCGAAAGCGTCACGGCATGGCGCCATCTGGTCGGCAATATGAGGGCCAGTACCACCACGATCAGAAACGCGGAAATCCCGGCAGCACTGAACAGAATATCGGTCAACTGGCACTCTCCCGGAATAATCGGTACCCAATAAAGCAGATATCAATTAATTCCGGCTCAAGCGGAGCGGTAACCAAACCGTTAAACTGTTCAGAAGATTGTTGAAAATCTCGGCGATGAAAATTTAACCGTGACGTCCCGGCGCCAGTCCGCTAGCGTCGCTTTTCAAGTGGCTTACATCAGGGGCAAAGCTGTATATGGCTTCACTTCAGATCAGGAGATTATGAGCGAAGATCAGAATTTCAACGAGATGTATGCTGCCGACAACCGGAGCGTACGGCCGTGTTATGACAAACTGAACGATTGGCTTTCGGCGCAATCACCGGCGACTCTGAAACAAAAACGGCAGGAAGCGGACGCAATCTTCCGGCGGCTTGGCATTACGTTTTCAGTTTATGGCGTTGACAATGCGCTGGAACGGCTGATCCCATTCGATCTTGTTCCCCGTATCATCTCAGCTTCGGAATGGCGTTATCTGGAACGCGGCATCGAACAGCGGGTGCGCGCGCTCAATGCCTTTCTTTTCGATATTTATCACCGGCAGGAAATTATCAGAGCCGGGCGCATTCCGGCAGATCTGGTGCTGTGCAACGAAGCCTATCTGCCCGACATGATCGGCTTTGCGCCGCCGTGCAATACCTACAGCCACATTACGGGTGTTGATCTGGTGTGCACCGGCGAAGGGGAATTCTACGTTCTGGAGGACAATCTGCGCACACCGTCAGGTGTCTCCTATATGCTGGAAAACCGCGAGGCCATGATGCACCTGTTCCCGGAGCTCTTTGCAGCCCACAGGGTTGCTCCGGTCGAACAATATCCCGCGACATTGCTGAAAACGCTGGAAACTGTGGCGCCGGCAGCCGCGCCCGATAATCCGAATATCGTCGTGCTGACGCCGGGCATCCACAATTCCGCCTATTTCGAACACGCGTTCCTGGCTGACCAGATGGGAGTGGAACTTGTCGAGGCGCTTGATTTATTCGTCGACGAAGGCAATCTGTATTGCCGTACCACGCAGGGCCGCGACCGGGTTGACGTGATATACCGGCGCATTGACGATGATTTTCTCGACCCCCTCACCTTCCGGCCGGATTCCGTCCTTGGTGTGCCCGGTCTGATGGATCTTTACCGTGCCGGCAAGGTGACGATCGTCAACGCTCCGGGAACCGGCATTGCCGACGACAAGGCTATTTACGCCTATGTTCCCGAAATCATTGAATTTTACACGGGCGAAAAACCGATCCTGAAAAACGTTCCGACCTGGCGATGTTCGATCAAGGAAGAACTGGATCACGTACTGGCGAACCTTCAGGATATCGTCGTCAAGGAGGTTCACGGTTCCGGCGGATACGGCATGCTGGTCGGGCCGACGGCGACAAGGGCGGAGATTGCCGCCTTCCGCAAGAAACTGCAGGCCAATCCGTCAAACTATATTGCCCAGCCGACGCTGGCGCTATCGACCTGCCCCGCATTCACCAAAAGCGGAATAGCGCCCCGCCACGTCGATCTTCGGCCTTATGTGCTTGTCAGCGACCGGATCCGGATCATCCCCGGCGGCCTGACCCGCGTTGCCCTGAAAAAGGGATCACTGGTTGTCAACTCCTCGCAGGGCGGCGGCACAAAAGACACCTGGGTTTTGAGGGACTGACGATGCTTGGAAGAACCGCAAGCAGCCTTTTCTGGATGGCGCGCTACATGGAACGGGCGGAAAATATTGCCCGGCTGGCGGAGGTCGGGTTCCGCATCACTCTGACGCCCGACTCCAGCGAAGGCCACCGGGAGGAATGGCGATCGGCCTTGACCAGCGCCGGGGCGCTGGCGATGTTTGAACAGAAACACCCGCAGATCACCCATGAAGCGGCAATCGACTTTCTGCTGTTTGACCCGGACAATCCGTCATCGGTCCACTCATGCCTGCAGGCGGCGCGCACCAATGCAAGATCGGTCCGCACCAAGATCACAAGATCAATGTGGGAGTCGCTGAACTCCACCTGGCTGACGTTCGAGAGCATCAACCGGTCGGATGTGACCGGCGCGAAACTGCCGGAATTCCTTGATTGGATACGGGACCAGACGATGCAGTTTCGAGGCGCGTTTCTTGGCACGGTACTGCGTAACGACGGGTATTTTTTCAACCAGGCGGGCGCCTTTGTCGAGCGTGCAGACAATACGGCGCGGATCATCGACGTAAAATATTACCTGCTGCTGCCCAACAACCAGCCCGTCGGCAGCGACGTTGACACTTACCAGTGGGAAACTGTGCTGCGGTCGGTTTCCGCACACCGGTCATACCGCCATGTTTTCCGTAAAGCCTACGATCCGTGGCGCATCGCGGAATTCCTGATCCTGCGGCCTGAGATGCCACGCTCGCTGCGCTTCTGTTATGACTGGCTTGACCGTTCAGCCAACGGTCTGAGCGAATTCTACGGTGAAGCACGGCCGAGCCATTCAATGATCGGACGAACCAGAGATAATTTGCGCCAGGCTAACATGGATGATATTTTCCAGTCCGGGCTGCATGAATTCATTACTGCGTTTTTCAGTTGCAACGATGCACTGACGGCACAATTTTCAAGCGACTACAATTTTGCCTGAACCCATGATACCGAGCCCATGATACCGAGCCCATGATCCTGACAATCCGTCATACGACGCATTACCGATATGCCGACCCCGGCACGCAGTTGGTCCAGAAACTGCGGCTGACGCCCCAGGACAATGGGTCACAGACGATACTCGACTGGAAAATCGAAGCGCCTGGTATCGACAACGCCGCTGTCCACACAGACGGTCTTGGTAATATCGTGCACCTCCTCGCTCAGACAGAACCGTCAGCGGAATCGAGCATTACGGCCAGCGGGCGCGTTGAAACCCGGGACACCGGAGGCGTCTGCGGACCGGACAGGACACGGATCAATCCGCATGTCTTTCTCCGGTCAACGCCGCTGACGCAGGCCTCACCGGGCATTGACGCGCTGGCGGAGCAGGCCAGGCAGAGCGCCGGCGACGATATCACCGCACACCTGCATGCTCTCATGGGCCTGATCAGTGAGGCTGTTGTTTATGAGACAAATACGACCCACTCCGGCACCAGTGCAATCGAGGCCTTCGAAGCCGGGCGTGGCGTGTGCCAGGATCACGCCCATATCCTGATTGCGGCGGCCCGATATCATCATATTCCGGCCCGCTATGTGACGGGATATCTTCATGTTACAGGCGGCGTGCAGGCGGTTGCCCACCATGCCTGGGCGGAGGCCCATGTGCCTGACCTTGGCTGGGTCGGATTTGATCCGGCAAACGGTATCTGCCCGAGCGAACATTATCTGAGGCTGGCCTGCGGGTTCGATGCAAATGGAGCAGCGCCGGTGACCGGTGTACGAAAGGGCAGCCTTGAGGAAACATTGACTGTTGACGTGACGGTCAAACAGCAACAGCAGTAGACCCTAGAGGGCGAATCGGGAGAACTTCTTGACCTATTGCGTTGGATTGTCACTTGACCGCGGAATCGTGTTTGCTTCCGACACGCGGACCAATGCCGGATTCGATAATATCGCCACGTTCAGCAAGATGCATGTCTGGGAACAGAAAGGTGATCGTGTGATCGTGTTGCTGACAGCAGGCAATCTCGCAGTCACTCAGGCCGTTGTGAGCATTCTCAGCGAACAGATCAGCGCCGAGGCTGAAAGCGGCAATCCGACCTTGTTGAATGTGCCGACGCTTTTTCAGGCCGCGCGGCATGTCGGCGAAGCGCTCAAGGAGATCCGCAACACCGAGGGCGAGGCCCTGGGTCTGAATGCCGATGCGTTCTCGGCTTCGTTCATTCTCGGGGGCCAGATCAAGGGTGAAGCGCCGCGGCTGTTCCAGATTTACAATGAAGGTAACTTCATAGAGGCCACTGCGGACACGCCTTTTTTCCAGATTGGCGAGCATAAATACGGCAAGCCGATCCTCGACCGGGTTGCTGTTGCTCAAATGCGCATGGGGGAAGCCGCAAAGCTGGTTCTGCTGTCCTTCGACAGCACACTCAGATCCAATCTTTCCGTCGGCATGCCGATCGACCTGCTGATCTACCGCCGCGATACTTTTGAGATCGGCGAGCAGCAGCGAATTGAGGACAACGACCCCTACTTCCGCAAGTTGTCCGATGCCTGGTCGGAAGCGTTGCGGGATGCCTTTTCCAAGCTCGACGAATATGGCGAGTGATCGCCGGAAACGCCTGAACGCCGGGCTTCCGGGTTTCATGCTGGTTAATGCGGCATGTATTTCAGACCCGGATTACCAAGCTTTCAGGTAGAGATTTCTTGTCTCTGTTTCTTTAGCGAATGTTTGCTGGTGTCATGACAATTTGAACGAAATTTCGCTCAAACGGTCTGACAATAATGAACAAATATCTTATTACCCAGAAGATCACCCTGCACATGATCGGCGCCGTGGTTCTGGCCGTGACGATCATTCTGGGCAGCCTGTTGTGGATGTCGAAGCAGCAGGACAAACAGTCGGCAAACGCATCGGTGACGATGATCTCAGGTGGTGTTGAAGCGCTTGGGGAGAAAATCCGGACATTCACGACCGACTATGCATGGTGGCAGGACGCGCTGGACAATGTGAATGCCCGCAATGAAGCATGGATTTATTCCAATATGGCAAGCGGTGTGACAGAAGCGGATACTGCCGATATTCTGGCAATCGTCGCAGCTGACGGGCAGATTGTGTACGGTTGGGACAGCAATTCCGGAAAAACTTCGAATCCCGATATCGTTCCAAAACCGATTGGCAATCGGATAGTCGAGTTGCTTTCTGATGTCCCCGTGACGAAGATGGAAGCGCGGCAGGCGTTTGCCGAAATCAACGGACAGCTTGTTCTGCTTGCCACCGCCCGGATTTCCCCGGACGATCTCGACACATTGGCGAAAGACGCAAGACTATCGGTTCTGATCATGGGATTTTATCTCACGCCTGACCGGATCAAACAGATCGGCAGTTCATTTCTGATCGATGATCTTGTGATCTCATCCCAGCCGTTAGCCGGCAAGTCCGTGCTGCCGTTGAACGGAATTGATGGTGGCGTGGTTGGCTATCTTTGCTGGACACCGCAATACCCCGGACAATCGGTTCTGGCGAAGGTCATTTCGCCCGTCGCGATTGCGCTCGCGCTGTTTGCACTATTTGCCTGGGCAGCGACGGCCAATACACGCAGGCTCACAAAAACTCTTGCGTCCAGTGAGGCTGAAGCGAGCAGAGCCGCGAGAAATGACACATTGAGCGGGCTGCCCAACCGCCTGAGCCTGACAGAACTGATCGCCGAACCTGAGACCAGCCGCGCGGCGACCGACGGCAAGCTCGCAGTGATCTATGTCGATATTAACGGTTTCAAGGCGGTCAATGATACGATCGGACATTCCGGCGGCGATATCATGATCCAGCAGATTGCAAACAGGCTTCGATCGATCCTGCCTGAAAATGTGTTCCTTGCCCGGGTCGGCGGTGATGAATTCAACCTGATCCTGACGGAGTTGAACGAACCGGAGGAAGTGTTTGCGCTGGCAACGCAGATCATCAGTACAATCAATCCGCCCTATTCGATCCTCGACATGCAGTTTCAGGTCACTGCGTCTGTCGGCTATGCGATTTCGACTCAGGGACAATGGTCACCGCTTGAGGTCGTCCGTCATGCAGACGTCGCCATGTACCATGCCAAGGCGTCCGGAGCGCAGGAACCTGTTGCATACGAGCCGGCATTCGAAAGCGGCGCGTTCAAGAACAAACAGATTGAGGAAGCACTCAGGCGCGGGCTGGAAAACAATGAATTCAAGGTTGTCTTCCAGCCGATCCTGAGGTCATGCGATGGCGAAATCGACAGTGTGGAAGCCCTGGTCCGCTGGTCGTCTGACGAGCTTGGACCGATTTCGCCGGCGACATTCATCCCGATTGCCGAAAACACCGGCCTGATATCCGATATCGGCATTCTGGTGATGCGCAAGGCGTGCAACGATCTGGCAAGGCTGCCAAGCGTCAAACTGAACATCAACATATCGCCAATGCAACTCCGGGAACCGATGTTCGTGGAAAACATGGTGGCGATCGCCGATGAATTCGAGATTCAGCCGATGCGGATGGAATTCGAGCTGACGGAAGGTATCATTGTCGATCATCCCGAACTGGCTTGCAAGAAACTGAACCTGCTCAAGGATGCCGGCTTCGGGCTTGCGCTGGACGATTTCGGCACCGGCTTCTCAAGCATCGGCTATCTTCGCCGCTTTCCGTTTGACCGGATGAAAATCGACCGCAGCTTCATCAACGAAATCGGCAAAAGCACAAAGGCCAACAGCCTGCTGCAATCTTTGATCACTCTCGGTGATGCGCTTGATATGCAGGTTGTTGCCGAAGGCATCGAAACGGCGGAACAGGGCGAATTGCTGACGCTGCTCGGCTGCGAATACCTGCAGGGCTTCCATTATTCAAGGCCGGTTCCGATCGACGAGATTTCGGCTGCGCTCAAGCCCGGCAATGCAATGCAAATTTATTCCGTAAAGTAGCCGAAGGTCAGTATAGAAGCCGAACCATGAACAGCGTGATGACCGGGAAGGCTGCGAGAATCACTGTCCTGACCAGATCGCTTGCAACGAACGGCAGGACACCGCGGTAGGTCTCAGACATCGGCACGTCGTCCGCCAGGGCGTTGATGACAAACAGGTTGAGGCCGACCGGCGGCGTGATCAGGCCGACCTCCACGACGATCAGCACAAGAATGCCGAACCACAATGCGAATTCGTCTGCGCCGAGGCCGAAATCCAGCCCTGAAACGACGGGAAAGAAAATCGGGATGGTCAGCAGGATCATCGACAACGAATCCATGAAGCAGCCAAAAACCAGATAACACAGCAATATCGACGCCAGCACCGACCACGGACTGAGGTCTGCCGCAACGATCCAGTCGCTGGCAAATTGCGGCAATTGCGCGAATGCCAGGAACGAGTTGAACACAGCAGCCCCCAGGATGATGAAAAAGATCATCGCCGTTGCGCTGGCTGTCTCCAGAATTGAATCAACGAACTCCCGGCGGCCCAGCCGCCGTCTTGCCAACGCGATCAGGCCAGTCCCGGCAGCCCCGACCGCGGCGGCCTCTGTCGGCGTGAACCAGGCGAAATATATCCCTCCGATGACCAGGGCGAACACCAGCACAACCGGCCAAATCTCAATCAGGGCTTTGGTCCGGTCTTTTGCCGAGGCCTTTTCCAGCCGGCCTTCCGACTGCGGGCTGAGCCGGACGTAGACTGCAATAGCGATGATGTATCCCAATGCGGCCAGAATGCCGGGAATGAGCGCGGCGACGAACAGCTTGGCGATATTCTGTTCCGTCAGGATCGCATAGATCACCAGAATGACCGACGGTGGGATGAGAATACCAAGCGTTCCGCCGGCGGCCAGACATCCGGTTGAAAGCGCGCCGGAATACCCGAAACGCCGCAATTCCGGCAAAGCCACCTTTCCCATGGTCGCGGCCGTCGCCAGTGAGGAACCGCAAATTGCACCGAATCCGGCGCAGGCGCCGACCGCCGACATGGCCACGCCGCCGCGCCGGTGTCCGAGAAAACTTTCAGCGGCCCGAAACAGCGAAGCCGACATGCCGCCACGGGTCGCGAACTGACCCATCAAAAGAAATAGCGGGATAATGGAAAGCGAATAGCTTGAAAACGTGCTGTAGGGCAGCGTTTTGAACTGCGACAGGATCGGTATCAGACTGTCATTGACCAGCCAGCTTCCGGCCACACCGCAGATCAGCATGGCCAGGCCGATCGGCAGACGCAGGAAGATCAGCAGCAATAGAATCGGAAACGACCATGCTGCGATAGCCAGATCGCTCATGGGGTTGGAATTTCGGGAAGTTCGGCGGTCGGGCCATCGCCCGACAGTTCATTGAAACTGCGCCAGACCGTATAGAATGATACGAGGGCAAACAGTGCCGCACCCGATATTGCAGCCGCATATCCCCACCATGCGGGAAACTGAAGAATGAAAGTGGTTTCGCCGAAGCGCTGTTTGTCAAGCATACCAAGCACCAGGCGCCAGCCGATCAATCCGGCAACACTCGTCATGACGATGTTACCAACGAGCTCCAGCGCATGCTGAACCCTGCGTGGAAACAATCGGGCGAGGATATCGACCGTGATATGGCCCCGCCGGATCTGGCACCATGGCAGGAAAGAAAACACCGCGAACGCACATCCAGCTTCAATGATCTCGAAATCGCCTGGTACGGGCCCCAGGCCCATATCAAGACCGATCAGTCCGCGTCCTGTAATGCTGATGACTGAAAGGACCACCAATCCGATTAGAACCACGCCGCCAATGATCGCCAGCCAGCATGACAGCCACTCCAGAACACGGCCGGCACGGTGCTCAAGCGCCGGCGCAAGGCCATAATCCGTCCTGGCTGCACTCGCGGACATGCCCTCTCCGCCCCCTCAGATTGCCGGCCGGCTATTCGGCGCTGTGTTTGGCGACCAGGTCCTTGGCATCCTGAACAAGTGTCGCGGCATCAATGCCCTTGGCCGTCATTTCGGCGATCCAGGCCGCCTCGACAGACTTGGCAGCCTCACGCCAACGGGCGGTTTCAGCCTCGTCGAGGGTCACAATGTCATTTTTCCGATCTTCCGCAACTTTTCGCGCCGGCGCATCGCCGGCGTCCATCACCCGCCCGGCTTCGCCAGAGGCGGCGAGGCCGGAATTGGCATCGATTACCGCCTTCAGATCATCGGGCAGAGCATCGTATCTGGCCCGGTTCATCGCCAACACGAAGGTTGCCGTGTAAAGCGCGCGGTCACCGGAAAACTGTGTATGGGTGTTCACAAGTTCGGCGACACGGAGGGTCTTGGTAACTTCCCAGGGGATCACCGTTCCATCGATTACGCCTTTGGAGAGAGCTTCCGGAACGGCGGGCACCGGCATGCCGATCGGCACCGCCCCGAGTGTGGAGAGCAACTGATTGATGATACGTGTCGGACCGCGCAGCTTCAGACCCTTCATGTCTTCAAGCTTGCGAACGCCATCTCCCTTGACGTGCAGCAGGCCAGGACCGTGTACCCAGGCGGCAAGAATCTTGAAATCGCTGTATTCGTCAACAAGATGCTTTTCGTAATATTCCCAGAACGCCTTCGACGATTGTTCGCCATTCGTCGGCATGAACGGCAATTCAAATACTTCTGTTTTCGGAAAACGGCCCGGCGTATAGCCGGGCAACGTCCAGACAATATCGACGACTCCCTCGCGCGCCTGATCAATCAATGCCGGCGGGCTGCCGCCCAGTTGCATCGACGGGAACAGGTCGATCTTGATCCGGCCTCTGGAATCCTTTTCGACTTTCCGGGCCCAGGGCTCGAGAAATTGGGATGGCACCGTTGCAGGCGCAGGAAGAAAATGATGAAGTTTGAGTTCGATTTCCTGGGCGGATGCGGACGTGATGCCCGAAACAGCCATGACCAGTGCGGCCACTATACCAATGATTTTCATCTGATTTTCTCCCTGAAATCGCACGTTCACGCGTGCCTGGCATTGTCCGGACTGGCGCATTTCCCCGCTGAATTGACAGGAATCCGCTTGGAAATGCAATCCGGGCCGAGCTGAAATCTCCTGGAGTTTTCTTGCCCGTGTTCCGTTCATCCGTTCAATTGACATCCAGATTAATAAAAAATATTCGCCGAGTATTAACTGTTCATTCAGCCCGTTAATTAAGATCAGTTGCAGTTTTCGATTTAATGCGCACCCTAGTCTTGAATTCCTATAACAGGTTCGGGAGCGCCGCGACATGGCACAAGCCGCACAACGCGATAACAATGAGCAAACCGTTCAGTCGATCAACATCGGTTCAGATGTCGATAACTTCCATGATCAACTGGTTGCAAGGCTGAGAACGACTTTTTATTCGCTTCGCCGATTGCACTGATCGAATTTTCAGCCGCACATGATATGACGCAAGCCATCCGCATCACCGGATGGCTTTTTAGATTCAAGCTTGAATCTTTAAATTTCTGATTTATATACCTGTCCAGCATATATCGATCGAGAATATACCGGTCGAGAATATGACCAAATTGTGGATGCTGGACCTGCTGATGAATATACGTACGCTTTGCCTCGCCATTCTCTATTTCGGAGATTCGACCGGCTACGAAATCAGGAAACTCTCCACCGAGGGCAAATACAGCTATTTTGTCGAAGCCAGTTTCGGAGCGATCTACCCTGCCCTGGCAAAACTTGAACACGACGGGTTGGTAACCTGCCGTGAAGAAACCGTTGCCGGGAAGCCGGCGCGCAAGGTCTATTCCATCACCGAACGGGGCCGGCAGGAATTCGTGAACTCCCTGCAGGACAGCCCTGCTCCGGATATTTTCCGGTCTGAGTTCCTGATGATAGCAATGTGTGCGGACATCCTGCCGCCGGCTGTCGTCAGTCGGGCTATCGACACGCGAGCGGCCCAGCTGGAAGCAGAATTAAGCCATCTCAGGCAAGTGTCTGCGAATGCAAATCATGCCGGCTCGAAATGGGCTGCGGAATATGGCGTAACCTGTCTTTCCGGGTCGCTGGAATATCTCCGCGGGAAGAGACAAGACCTCGAAATCATCGCTGGCAGTGCCCGCGATGATGAATCACCGGTAGCAGCTGAATAACGGACGGACATGATGCGGATCCGAGTTTCCTACATTCTTGCCATCGCGCTCGCGGGTGGCATTTCCTACTACATGCTGACCGGTCAAACGGTGATCGGCGGCCAGGCGGATGCAAGCCCGCCGACTATTGCCGAGCGCCAGACCGAGCAGAACGATGAATTGTTTGCGGTTCGCGCGGATGTATTTGCTGCCGAAGAGCGTTCTTCGTATCTCGATATTCGCGGCCGGACAGAGGCTGAATCGAGTGTCTCTGTACGCGCGCAGACGGGCGGGATCATCGAGACCCGCCATGTCGAGAAGGGCGACAGCGTGAATTCGGGCGATCTTTTATGCACGATCGAGACGGGCGCCCGCCGGGCCAAGGTGCTGGAAGCCAATGCGGGTCTGATCCAGGCCAAGGTCGATCTCGGCGCGGCGGAAAAACTGGCGGATCGCGGATTTTCAGCAAAGAACCAGATCCCTGCTCTTGAGGCCGCGCGCGACGCCGCCAAGGCCCGGCTGCACGAAACGGAACTTGATCTGGAGCGCACGAAAATCCGGGCGCCAATCTCGGGGATTGTTCAGGATCCGGTTGCCGAGCAGGGTGAAATGCTGCGGATCGGCGACATATGCGTCACGCTGATTGACCGGAATCCGATGATCATTGTCGGCCAGGTCTCCGAACGGGAGATCGGCATGCTGAATGTTGCGATGACGGCCAGTGCCGATCTGGCGACCGGCGAGGAGATTGAGGGCAAAATCAGCTATATCGCTCCCGCGGCTGACGCGAAGACCCGAACGTTCAGGGTCGAGATCACAGTTCCAAATGTCGACGGCAATCTGAAAGACGGCGTCACAGCGCGGGCGCGTGTGCAGCTTGAAGGCTCGATGGCGCACAGGATTCCGGCATCGATCATGACCTTGGCGGACGACGGACGTGTCGGGGTCCGGACATTGAACGCAGACAATGCGGTTTTGTTCGTCCCGGTCAAGATCGTCGGCGGAACGGTCGATGGCATGTGGGTCTCGGGCTTGCCTGAAAAGGTCCGTATCATCACGGTTGGCCAGGAGTTTGTCACCGAAGGACAGACAGTGCGCGTGGCGACAAAATCATGATTTCTGCACTGGAAGCCATTCTGCGCCGGCCGCGCACGGTGATGACGCTGATGATCGTCACCATTGTCGCCGGCGTCTTTGCCTACCTTGGCGTTCCCAAGGAGGCCAATCCGGATATCGACGTGCCGGTCTATTACATTTCCGTAACACAGCAGGGTGTCTCGCCCGATGATGCGGAGCGGCTGATCGTCCGGCCGATGGAGACCCATCTGCGCGGCATTGACGGCCTCAAGGAAATCACCGGCCAGGCCGCCGAAGGCCGGGCGGCGATGTTCCTGGAATTCGACATCAGCGTCGACAAGGACAAGACCCTCGCCGACATTCGCGACAAGGTGGACCGGGCCAAGGCGGAATTGCCGGCAGAAGCCGATGAACCTGTCATCACAGAAACCAATTTTGCCCTGCAGCCAACGATTACGATCACCCTGTCCGGTTCTGCGCCGGAACGGACCATGTCGCGGTATGCGCGGCTTCTCAAGGATGAGATCGAAGCGATACAGACCGTCCGTGAAGCCAACCTCAGTGGCCGGAACGAAGAGATTCTGGAAGTCCTGATCGACCTGGTCCGGCTGGAATCCTATGACATCACCCAGCAGGAACTTCTGCAGTCGCTGGCGCGCAACAACCAGTTGGTCGCGGCCGGATTTCTCGATACCGGAGACGGCAGGTTCAACGTCAAGGTTCCGGGCCTGCTTGAAACAACCCAGGACGTCTATACGCTGCCGATCAAGCAGAACGGCGAAGGAGTCGTCACGCTCGGCGACGTTGCCGAAATCCGCCGCACGTTCAAGGATGAAACCGTTCAGACGCGCGTCAATGGCGAACCGGCGATTGCGATCAACGTGGTCAAGCGGATCGGCACCAACATCATCGAGAACAATCAGGCCGTCCGCGACGTCGTGAAGGAATTCACTGCCGACTGGCCCTCGACGATCAAGATCAATTATCTGCTCGATCAGTCCAGCTTCATCTATGAGGTTCTGGGCTCATTGCAGAGCGCCATCATTACCGCGATCGTGCTGGTGATGATTGTCATTCTTGCCGCGCTGGGGCTGCGGTCTTCGCTGCTGGTCGGCCTTGCCATCCCCGCTTCGTTCATGACCGGTTTTCTCATTCTCGTCGGCGCCGGAATGACGGTGAACATGATGGTGATGTTCGGACTGGTGCTGACCGTCGGCATGCTGGTCGACGGCGCCATTGTCGTGGTCGAATATGCCGACCGGAAAATTGCCGAGGGCATGCCGCCGCAGGAGGCTTATATCCGTGCGGCGAAGCTGATGTTCTGGCCGATCGTTTCGTCCACGGCGACAACGCTCGCTGCCTTCCTGCCAATGCTCCTGTGGCCCGGGGTGCCGGGTGAATTCATGAGCTATCTGCCGATGATGGTGATCATCATTCTTTCGGCATCGCTCTTGACGGCGTTGGTGTTTCTGCCTGTTACCGGCGCTCTTTCAGCGCGGGTCGCGGCGTGGGCCGGCCGGCACGCAAATCTGCTGGTTTCAACTGCAGCCTCGGTTGTCGTTGCCTATTCCGCCCATAACGCCCTGGTCGGCGGCTTCACTTATTTCGCACCGGGCATTCCGCCGGCCGTCGCTACAAGCGTTACAGTGTTGCTCACCGTCGTTACCGGCCTGCTGTTCTTTTCGCTGTCGATGCTGGTTTTCAGCAGGATCAGAAAATACCGCGACAGTAAACCAGCAGGACACAAGGACGAGTCCGCAAAACTGTTGTCGGCCGAGGCCGATCTGGACATTGAAAAGTTACCGGGCTTCACCGGGGCCTATGCGCGTTTTCTGCAGGGCCTGACCGGCAATCTGTTCGGCAACATTGCGACCATTGCGATCATATTTGGCGTTGTCGTGACGATCTTCATCGGCTTCGGCCGAAATCCGACCGGGCTGGAGTTTTTTGTCGAAGAAGAACCGGACCAGACGGTGGTTCTGGTTTCCGCGCGCGGCAATCTGTCTTCCGATCAGGCCCGCGCGCTGGTCGCGCAGGTCGAGCGGGAGGTTCTGCAGACATCCGGCATCCAGAACGTTGTCGTCACGTCCTACCCCAATGGCGGATCGACCGGCGGCCAGGTGGTCGGCGCTGTGCAGGACAAACCGGCAGATCTGATCGGCGAAATCAACATTGAAATGTCTCCCTATGCGAGCCGCCGGACCTGGCAGGCGATCGAAGAGGAAATTCGCAGCCGCACCTCCGGGTTTGCCGGCATACGCGTTGAGCCGCGCAAGATCGAAGGAGGCCCGCCGCAGGGCAAGGACGTTTCCCTGCGTATCAAAGGCACGGATTATGACGCCGTTCTGGCCACCACCGCCCGGGTGCGCTCGATGATCAACAATCTGGAAGGTGTGATCGACAGGGAGGATTCCCGCCCGCTTCCCGGCATTGAATGGGAGTTCGTCGTCGATCGTGAAGAAGCCGGACGTTTCAACGCCGGCATCGGCTCGGTCGGCAGCATGATCCAGCTCGTGACCAATGGCATCCTGCTGGGCAAATATCGCGAAAACGATGATGACGACGAGATCGACATCCGCGTCCGCCTGGCTGCCGCGGAACGGTCGCTCGACAGTTTCATGCAGTTGAAACTGCGCACTGAAAACGGTCAGGTTCCGCTCTCCAATTTCGTCACCATGGAAGCAAAACCGAAGGTCGGTTCGATCACCCGGATTGACGGCCTCTATGCCATGGACGTGAAAGCCAGCGCCGATAGCGCAGCCGGGTTCGAAAAGGAGGGCCGGGTGAAGGCCGTGGAGACCTGGCTGGCGGAACAGACCTGGCCTGCCGGCGTCCGGGTCGGCTTCAGCGGCAATGACGACGATCAGAAAGAAACCGAGGCGTTCCTGCCGAAAGCAGGCGCGGCGGCGCTGTTCATCATGTTCATTATTCTGGTGACCCAGTTCAATTCGTTCTACCAGGCGATCATCACTTTGATGACCGTTGTTCTGGCCGTTGCCGGCGTGATGATCGGCATGACGGTTTCAGGTCAGAAATTCTCCATGATCATGACCGGCACCGGGGTCGTTGCCCTGGCCGGCATCGTCGTCAACAACGCGATCGTGCTGATCGATACGTTCAACCGGATGCGGTCGGACGGCGTGGAACCGCGGGAGGCGGTGTTGAAGACCGCTGCCCAGCGGCTGCGCCCGATCCTGCTGACGACGATTACGACTATCGCCGGACTGATCCCGATGGCAACCCAGGTCAACCTCGATTTTTTCAATCAGGCGATCACCGTCGGCGGAATAACGTCGATATGGTGGGTTCAGCTTTCGACAGCGATCATCTTCGGGCTGGCCTTTTCCACGGTTCTGACGCTGGTTCTGATTCCGGTCCTTCTGACCATGCCGGGCAATGTCAAAGCGCTCTTCAGACGCGACCACGGTGATACGGCGGCCCGCCTGAAAGCGGCGTTGCGCAGCAAGCGGCGAGCGGCCAATGATGATTATGAACGCGGAACCAGCTATCCCGGACTTCCCGAAGCGGCGGAATAATCGCTAAAGTTCAGTCTTCGATCCTGTCGCCGGCTTCCGGAATGGCCGCAGATGCGTCCGGGGCGGTTTCCTGTGCGGCCAACCGCTTGCGCCAGGTCCTCCAGGCAAACGGGAAATGGACAATGTAGGCGGCAGTGCCGATTGCCAGAACCTGGAATGTGTAACTGGCCAGAAGGCCCGCAAGGATAACCACGATCACAAACAGCGGCATCACCGATTCACCGGGGATCCGGGCCCCGGCCCGTTTGCCGGAATAGGTCGGAAGCCGGCTGACCATCAGCAGGCCGACGAGAATCGTGAATGCTGCAATAACAAACGGGAATTCATAGATTGCGATGCCGCTGCGCGCCAGCGACAGTGGAAAAAGCACAACGATTGCGCCGGCAGGCGACGGTACGCCGATAAAATAATCCTTTTGCCAATCGGGCTGCGGCTCGCCTTCAAGCGCTACATTGAAGCGGGCCAACCGCAAAGCGGCGCAAATGGCATAGACCAGACAGGCCATCCATCCGATCGGACCAATCTCCTTGAGCGCCCAGATGTAAAGCAGCAAGGCCGGAGCAACGCCGAAATTCACGAAATCGGCCAGCGAATCCAGTTGCGCGCCAAAATTGGACGTGGATTTCAGCAGCCGCGCGACCCGGCCATCAAGCCCATCCAGAATGGCCGCCGCCAGGATTGCCCAGATCGCCAGGTCAAACCGGGCTTGCATGGCCAGCGGAATCGATGACAGACCGGCACAAAGGGCAAGCAATGTGATCAAATTCGGGACAATGGCGCGGAACGGCACCATTCGGCCGGATTTACCGCCCTTCTTGCTGCCAGGATCCACTGATGGAAAGAGGCTTGTCATGATTCCAGACTATCCGTTTTTGCCCGGCTCGGCGAGAGCGGCATTCGACAGCCAAGCAATCACCGTTTCACCTGCGACGGCGCGCTGGCCGGGCAGCACATCCACCGTCGCCCCATCGGGCAGGTAAACGTCAAGACGGGAGCCAAACCGGATCATGCCAAACCGCTCGCCGGCTTTCATTGTCTGGTGCTCCCTGCTCCAGCACAGGATTCGCCGGGCAACCAGTCCGGCGATCTGAACAACTGCCAGGTTCTGACCGTTCTCAAGGTCGATCAAAAGGCAATTTCGCTCATTGTCCTCGCTTGCCTTGTCCATGTCGGCACTGAAAAACTTGCCGGGTTTATAGGCAATCCGCCGGATCTGGCCATCAACCGGCGAGCGGTTCACATGGCAATCAAAGACGTTCATGAATATCGAGACCCGAACCCTGCGTGCCGGTCCAAGCCCCAGCTCCGCCGGCGGTGAAACCGAAACGATCGGTTCCACCCGGCCATCGGCCGGACTGATGATCAACCCTTGTCCGGATGGCGTAACCCGGTCCGGGTCGCGGAAAAACACCACCATCCAGCCGGTCAGTATCGCCAATAGCCAGAAAAACGCCTGATGGAATATCAGGCCGGTAAGAACGGCAACAGCCGCCGTCACGGCGATAAACGGATATCCGGCCTTGTGGATTGGCGGGATGGCTTCACGGATGGATCTGGAAATACTCATTGGACCTGATTTTGCTCAGCTTGCTGATCCGGTCGGACCGGCTGCTGTCTTAATCGTAAGAGGTTGCGCTGCATAGAAGTTTCTTCACCCCGACATTCCCGCTCAAACCGGATCGGCCGTGTCTTTTTGCGGGAAAAAGTCCCTTGCCTCCTCGCGTGTCCGGCGCAAACGCTCGGCGGCTTCGTCAGCCTCGCGCTGTCTCGACCACATTGCCGCGTACAATCCGTCGTGATCCAGGAGCTCGGCATGATTGCCGCGTTCGGCAATCACGCCGTCTTTCAGAACGATGATCTGATCGGCGTCGACAACGGTCGACAAACGGTGGGCGATCATCAATGTTGTCCGGTCGCGCGATACCTGATCGAGCGCCGACTGTATTTCCTGCTCGGTTGCCGTATCCAGCGCGGATGTCGCCTCGTCGAGTATGAGGATCGGCGGCGCCTTCAGGATCGTCCGCGCAATCGCGACGCGCTGTTTCTCGCCGCCGGATAATTTGAGGCCGCGCTCGCCGACCGGCGTTTTGTATCCGTCCGGCAGACTGTCGATGAATTCACCGATCTGCGCCATCGCCGCAGCCTCCTGAACCAAATGGTCGTCGGCACCCCAGCGGCCATAGCGGATATTGTAGCCAATCGTGTCATTGAACAGCACCGTATCCTGCGGCACCATGCCGATGGCGGCGCGAACGGTGTCCTGCTGAACATCGCGCAGATCCTGGCCATCAATCTCGACCGAACCGGCCGTCACATCATAGAACCGGTAGAGAAGCCTGGAGAGCGTCGATTTACCGGCCCCCGACGGCCCGACGATCGCCACCTTTGCGCCCGCCGGAACTTCAAAACTGACGCCCTTCAGGATCGGACGGTCCGGATCATAGTGAAAATGCACATCGTTGAACCGGATGGCACCGTCGCTGACGATGAGTGCCGGCGCATCGGGCTTGTCGAGAACCTCCGGCGCGACGTTCAACAGGTTGAACATGGTTTCGATGTCAGCCAGGCCCTGTTTGATCTCGCGATAGACAAAGCCGATGAAATTGAGTGGAATTGAAAGCTGCATCAAAAGCGCGTTGATGAGAACAAAGTCACCGATCGTCTGCTCGCCTGCCATGACCGCCCGGGCGGAAAGGATCATGCACAGCCCCATGCCGATTGAGAAGATGACAGTCTGGCCCAGATTGAGCCAGGCCAGGGATGTCCAGGTTCTGGTCGCGGCCTGCTCATAACGGGCCATGGACGTGTCAAACCGGTCCGCCTCCATCTTTTCATTGCCGAAATATTTGACGGTCTCGAAGTTCAGCAACGAGTCGACCGCCTTGGAACTGGCTTCGGTATCACTGTCGTTCATCTCGCGGCGGATATTGATCCGCCAGTCGCTCGCGCGTACCGTGAACCAGATATAGGCCCAGATCGTGATACCGATAATAACGACATATACAAAACTGAACTGGTACCAGATGACAGCAGCCATCAGCGAAAATTCGATCGCCGTCGGCGCCGAGTTGAGGATCGTAAATCGAACGATCGTTTCAATGCCCTTGGTGCCGCGCTCGATGACCCGTGAAAGGCCGCCGGTCCGCCGGGACAGATGGTAGCGAAGCGACAATTGATGCATATGCACGAAGGTCCGCCGAGCAAGCTGACGCACGGCGTACTGGCCGACGCGGGCAAACAGGGCATCACGCAACTGATTGAATCCGATCATCAGCACGCGGCCGGTATTGTAGGCAACCACCAGCATGATCGGCGTCAGAAGGAACAGTGGAAGATAGGAAGGGCCGCCGCCCTCGCCGGCCAGCGCATCCGTGACCCACTTGAAAAAATAGGGCACCAGAACCGTGACAAGCTTTGCGATCACCAACGCAACAAAGGCAATCAGCACCCGGCGTTTCAGATCCGGACGGCGCGAGGGCCACATATAGGGCCAGAGATTGCGCAAGGTTCTGAGCGTCTCGCCCCGGTCAGCGCTAATTTTACGGTCAGACTGACCTTGGCTTGCATCAGCCATCAATGGCTCCAATCAGGCTGCAGCATCGTGTCGGCCCGCCGCCCGGCAGATGTCAGAAACGCCGCGCCGGGAACGCCGCCGACAGATTTTCCCAGGCACGCGCCGGATTGGGGATCCGGCTGGCCGGGCAGAACCGGGCCGTGGGACGCGATATTATTGAGTCCAGGACCTATCCCCTTCCGGCAGGACAAAAACCTGTCCGGGAAAGATCATGTGCGGATTGCGGATCTGGTCATCATTGGCGTTGTAGATGGTTGTATACCGGATTCCACGACCGTATGTCCGGCGCGAAATGGTCCACAGATTGTCACCACTTCTGATGATGATCGATTTCGGCCCGGCAACAGCCTCGGCCGACGATGTCCCGCTGGCGCCACCGCCGCCGGTTGCCGATGTCGGCAACAGCGCGACGGCGTCTGCCTGTTTGACAAACGGCACCTCTGCCCGACGGACAACCTCGGCATTTCCGGTTTCAAGTTCGTCGGCACGCACAATGACATTACCGGCGGCAATTGACGCCGGCGTTTCCAGCAGCCATCTGCCGTCGTCACCGGTCACGGTCTCGCCGATATAGGAATCATCGACATAAACACGCACCGTCGTTCCGGAGTTCCCGGTTCCCGCCGCGTAGACCATATCGCCTTCCGTCTCCACGGCATCCAGCACAAGGGGGACTACAGGCCTGGGCTTTTCCATGGACGACTGTTCTTCAGGCAGCGGCCCGACGATGTTCTCGGTTTTCGCGACCTGCATTTCTTTCACTGGCGCGTCAGCTGCCGGCGCTGTTGCGGCCACGTCCGTTTCGACAGATGCCCCGGAATCATCCTCCATCGGTTCAGCCGGTTTGTCCGCCATCATCGTGTTGTCCGCCGGATTGGCAACTGCAATGGAAGGATCAGCTGCGTCATTCGTTCGCGGCACCGTTTCAGTTGCGCTGGCAGTCTGCGTTTCCTGCTGCTGTGCATCGGTTTTCGCTGTGACCTCCGGTGAGGCTGTCTCAACAGCAACAATGGCGGCCTCAGACCCGGTTGACGTTTCAACGTCGGTCCCGGCGCTATCGTCAACAGGCGTTTCATCCGCCTGCGGCTCTGCGCTTGCCGCAGCCATGTCCTGCGATGTTTGCTGAACATCCCCCGCCTCCGTCGGCGTGGCGGCAACAACAGTCTCGCCTGCAGTTGTTTCAGTCGTCTCGGCGATCTGATCCACGGAGCCGCCGTTTGCGGGTTGTTCGACTGATTCCGAACCGTTCACCGCAACTGTGCCGGCTGCCCCATCAGCACCCGGTTTTCCTGCGGTATCGACCATTGGCCTTGCTTCAGCGCCGGTTGCTTCGTTGGGCTTTGCAATTTCTGAACCTGCGACGTCGGCGCCTTCAGCCGGCGAAGTAGCGGCTGTATCTGTGTCAGCCGGCGGATTTTCGGGCGGCTCCGCTACCTCAGCACCGCTATCCGCTGCTGCACCTTCCGTCGTATCGGCAGACGCGACCTGAACCGCATCGGCCTCCGGTTTTACGGCCGCTTGCGGCCGGGCCAGGATTTCGCTTGCCTGACCGGGTCGGGACGCAACCACAAGCACATCGCCGGTTGAACTTTCCGGAATCATGACGGCGATGAATTCCTCCGACAAAGAGGCTTCGGCCTCGGATGTGGTTGCCTTAAGCGAAAGATCGTAATTGCCCGGCTTCAACGGCTCTTTCAGCACGATAACCCATTCGCCGACCTCATTTGCCGATGCCGAGGCGATCGGTTCTCCGTTCGCCAGCAATTCGACCGATGCCCCAGGTTTGGCCAATCCGGCAACAACACCATCACCGGTCGGCTCGAAGCGGGCAACATCGAAGCTTGGTTTGACCGTTTTGTCCGAGGCTGCAGCCTCGGCATTCACGGTGCCTTCTTTTGCCTCAGCCAGGGCCGCGACCTTTTCCGCCTCCATCTGAATGGCCAGTTTTTCGCGGTTGTTGTTCGCTAACATAACAAGAGCGATACCGATCGCAAACACGATCAGAAGCCCGACGACAATCTGTATTTGCCGGCTCGACATAATGCTTGTATCCCGTTCCCAGTCGAATCAGCCGCCGGATGCGACTCGATTCGTCCTGTCGTTGTTCAATTCGATTGTATGGCTTGTGCCGCGCCGGCTCAAGCGTCAGATGGCCACGTCTGGTCATTTGTTCAGGCGCCCGAGAAGCGCTTGACGCAGGTTACCGGGAAGTGGAAGGCTTGATTCATGACTGATTTGAAATCGATTTGCGTCTATTGTGGGGCCGGAAACGGGGAAGACCAGGCTTATGCACGGGCCGCTTCCGAACTTGGCACCTCCATGGCCCGAGCCGGCATCCGGCTGGTTTATGGCGGTGGTTCGGTCGGGCTGATGGGCCATATTGCCAGAGCGGCCCTCGATGCCGGCGGCGAAGTCACCGGAATCATCCCGCGGTTTCTGGAACGACGGGAAGACATGTTCAAAGACGTCAGCGAACTGATCGTGACGGAGGACATGCATGAACGCAAAATGATGATGTTCGACCGTGCAGAGGCTTTTGTTGCCCTGCCCGGCGGCATAGGCACCCTTGAGGAACTGGTTGAGCAGCTCACCTGGATCCAGTTGGGACAGCATGAAAAGCCGATTCTTTTGGCCAATATCGAACAATTCTGGCAACCCCTGATCGAACTGATCAGACATATGCGAGAAGAGCAATTCATCCGTCCGGCAATGGATGTTTCCTACCTTGTCACCGACAGAGTGGACGAAATCGTGCCGATGCTTCAGCAGGCAGCATCGGAAAGGACGCGCGAAGCCATGGAGAAACCGGCGGAAGCGGAAGAGATCCGCCGGCTTTGAATTATTGTGCCGCCTGCATGGCCTCTGACGCCTTGATCAGCTTGTAGGTGATCGCATCGAGCAGCGCTTCGAATGAAGCGTCGATGATGTTGGAGGACACGCCAACCGTGAACCAGCGGTTTCCCGGTCCGTCGCGGCTTTCGATCAGGACCCGGGTAATGGCCTCCGTGCCGCCATTCAGGATGCGCACCTTGTAATCCACCAGTTCCAGATCGTTGATCATTCCGGACAGGTCTCCCAGATCCTTGCGCAGCGCCAGATCGAGCGCATTGACCGGGCCGTTGCCTTCGGCAACCGACATGCGCGGCTCGCCGTTGACAGTCACCTTGACCACCGCTTCCGACATTGTGACAAGGTCGCCAAGCGCATTGTGCCGGCGTTCCACATTGACCCGGAAACTCTCGACTTCGAAGAATTCCGGCACCGAGCCGAGCCGCCGGAGCGCCAGAAGTTCAAGTGAAGCGTCCGCGGCTTCATAGGCATATCCGGTCGCTTCACGCTCCTTGATATCTGCCATCAGGGCGTCAAGCCGCGGATCGTCTTTTGCAACCGCAATGCCGAACCGCTGCAATTCCGACAAAAGGTTTGACTTGCCGGCCTGATCGGAAACCATGACGCGGCGAGTATTGCCGACGGATTCCGGTTTCACATGTTCGTATGTTTCCGGATCTTTCATGATCGCCGAGGCATGAATCCCTGCCTTGGTGGCAAACGCGGAGGAGCCGACATAGGGCATTTGCCGGTCCGGCGCCCGGTTCAACAATTCATCGAATGCATGGGAAACCTGGGTCAGGCCGCGCAGACCTTGCGCGCTGACGCCGGTTTCGAAACGATCTGCATAACGCTCTTTCAGCATCAGCGTCGGGATCAGCGCTGCAAGATTGGCGTTGCCGCACCGTTCGCCGATGCCGTTCAGGGTGCCTTGAATCTGTCGCGCGCCGGCGCGCACGGCGGCCAGCGAATTGGCAATCGCCTGACCGGTGTCATTGTGAGCGTGGATGCCAAGCTTTTCACCTGGCACAGTGTCGGTCATGTCTTCGACGATCCGCTCAACCTCGTCAGGCAATGTCCCGCCATTGGTGTCGCACAGGATCACCCAGCGCGCGCCGGCATCCAGCGCCGTTTTTGCGCACGTCCTGGCATAGTCCGGATTGGCCTTGTAGCCGTCGAAGAAATGCTCGCAATCGACCATCGGCTCGCGCCCGGCGGCGATTGCGGCCTGCACCGAGGCCGTGATGCCTTCAAGGTTTTCCTCATTGGTGCACCCGAGGGCCACCTTGACGTGATAGTCCCAGGCCTTGGCGACGTAGCAGATGGCGTCCGCATCGGCCTGCAGCAGCCCCTGGACGCCTGGATCGTTTTCCACCGACCGCCCGGCGCGCTTGGTCATGCCGAAGGCGGTGAACCGGGCTTTTGAGGTGCGCTTTTGGCTGAAAAACTCAGTATCGGTCGGATTGGCGCCCGGATATCCGCCCTCGACATAATCAATGCCGATATCGTCCAGCATCCGGGCAATCTGGATCTTGTCCTCCAGGGAAAAATCAACGCCCGGCGTCTGCTGGCCGTCACGCAAGGTGGTATCAAAAAGATAGAGCCGTTGTTTTGTCATGATTGTCGGTCCTTGCGCCTGGTCGCGCAGTCATCTTTGGCTTCCGTTTCACTGACGCCGGGCGTCAAATGCGGTGACAATGCTGTCTCCAGTTGAAAATACACATGGTCCCGGGCGTTGATTACATCGAGATTGTCAAACCGGAGAACATTGAAACCCTGCTTGTTCAAAAATGCGGTGCGGGCCTGATCATGCTGGCGGGCTTCTTCGCCCTCATGGCTGTCGCCATCGACTTCGACGATGATCTTTGCCGACAGCCAGGCAAAATCTGCAACATACGGCCCGACCGGCGCCTCACGGCGAAAGTGAGCGCCTCTTCGTTTCAAGTCACGCAGCATGTCCCACATGATGCGCTCGGCCTTTGTCATTTCGCGACGCAGCGACTGGGCCCGCTTTCTGGTCTTCGGGTTGATGTTGGTATGTGGCATCAAGACCCCACCCCGGCGCGATGCGCCGACCCTCCCCGCAAGGGGGAGGGTATGGGAGCCTGGCAGATGCCTTGTTGGTCTAAATTGCCCAGGATTGAGTATTTCGCGCCTGCCGAACTGGCAAGCGCCACTTTACCCTCCCCCTTGCGGGGAGGGTCGGCCCGCAGGGCCGGGGTGGGGCCGGTCCAGCGCCCGCTCATCGTTTGATCTCCCAGGTGGTGACCAGCTCGCCGGTCGCCGGGTCCGTGGCGTCTTTCAGCGCGACACCCATGCCGCCCAGTTCGTCACGGATCTCGTCACCACGTGCCCAGTCCTTTTCTGCCCTGGCTTTCGCACGCGCCGCGATCAGAGCGGCGATTTGCGCCTCGTCGAGATTCAAGTCCGAATCGTCACGGACGAATTCGTCTGGCGACAGCAGCATGCCCAAAACCTGCGCCGAGTTGAGAAGAAGCGATGCCGCGGCGCGGCTTCGGCGCGCCTCCCTTGCCAGATCGTGCAGGCGTGTGATCGCCTGATGCGTGTTGAGGTCATCGCACAAGGCTTCGACAAAACCGCTGTCAGGCGCGCCGGTCTCTTTCCAGTCCGCTTCCGTGAGCAGATCACGCCAGCCCTCGCCGATCGTCATCGCCTCTTCAAGCGCCGCCACCGTCCAGTCTATGGGTTGCCTGTAGTGGGTCTTCAGCATCGCCAGCCGCAGAACTTCGCCCGGCCATTTGCGGCCGCCGAACTTCTCCGTCTCAAGCAGATCATGGATGGTGATGAAATTGCCCAGGCTCTTGGACATTTTCTGCCCTTCGACCTGGAGAAATCCATTGTGCATCCAGACATTCGCCATCACCGGCGTGCCGTGGGCGCAACGTGACTGGGCCAGTTCGTTCTCGTGGTGCGGAAACACCAGGTCGATACCGCCGCCGTGAATGTCAAACTGGTGCGGTTTCGCCCTGCCCGCCTCAGACAATCCGGCCTGCGCCTCCTGCCACAACCATTTGTCCGCCATGGCGGTGCATTCGATATGCCAGCCGGGCCGGCCGGTGCCCCACGGACTGTCCCAGCCGGGCTCGTTTTCCGCCGACGGTTTCCACAAGACAAAATCCATCGGGTCGCGCTTGTAGGGCGCCACCTCGACCCGCGCGCCGGCCACCATCTCGTCCAGCGAGCGGCGTGACAGGCGGCCATATCCGTCGCCGCCGTCGGGCGCGCGCCAGCTTTTGACGTCAAACAGCACATGGCCTTCGGCAACATAGGCGTGGCCCTTGTCGATCAGCGTTTTGATCGCCGCCAGCATTTCGCCGATATGTTCGGTCGCCCGCGGTTCGGCATCGGGCGTCAGGCAGCCAAGGGCCGCGACATCGGCATGATATTGTTTTTCGGTCGGATCGGTGACTTTTCGGATCGCCTCGTTGAGCGGCAGGTCGGGATAGCTCTCCGCGGCCCGTTTGTTGATCTTGTCATCGACGTCGGTGATGTTGCGGACATAGGTGACATGGTCTTTGCCGTAGACATGGCGAAGCAATCGGTACAACACATCGAAGACGATGGCCGGACGGGCATTGCCGATATGGGCATAATCGTACACCGTAGGCCCGCAGACATACATGCGCACATTGCCGGCATCGATCGGACGAAAGTCCTCCTTCTGCCGGCTCAGCGTGTTGTAAAGCCGCAAGCTCCTGAATTGATCGTCGCTCATAATGTCCCTACCCGCTGGCAGGATCGTTCAGTCTTGTGAAGAAAGGGTGTGAACGGCCGAGCCAGCGTCTGTCGCTAGCTGATAATAAGTCCGCAAATGCAAATGACGCGTGATATCGCGTTGAAAGTGCTTCCGTTCATGGTGCCGCTTATCGCCGAGCCTGCCTCATCCGTCAAGCTCATGATGTTACCTGACGGCTATGAACCAATTCTGAATGACCGGCTCAGGTTCGGTTCAATCCGAGTGGGCTAATTCCATCCGGACGTTCATGAGGGAGCTCAGACAATGGTTCGCACAGTCTATTTCATCGCGGTTTTCAGCCTGCTTGGCGCCAGCGCGGTCACCGCAAGCGGCATCGCCGACAATCAATGCCGTCTGAACGGCGGAGCCGGATTCGTTTTGCTGACCTATCTGCAGCGCTAAGTAATTTTGCATTCAACCGGGTATAATAACGCAATCTAAACAATTTTTATCAATTTATTAAGCATTATAGCTTTATTTACCAATTCACCATTCGCCAATATTAATATTGTCTTGGCCGATGTTTTTACTCACACTGTTTACAGGATTGGTAAACAGTGAAAGCGGCGGCATCATGTTAAAGTTCACATTGCGTAGTGCGTATTGGACCCTCGTCCTGTTTTTCATCGGTGCAAGCGGGCTCGTCGCTGCCGATATGGACGCCCGCAAATCAACGCCTTCCAGCAATCTCGTGATTATGTCGGCAGCAAACCGGTAACATTACGACCATATTAAATTACTTGCCGCCGGGCATTTCCGTACGGCCCGCTCATGCTACAGTCTCTGATCGAATGTGAATCGCCGGAGACGGATATATGAGCCAGGACAAACCGGCGCAGACCAACCTGAATCAAAGCGCCCTATATTATCACGAACACCCACGCCCGGGGAAACTGGAGATCCAGGCGACGAAACCGCTTGGCAACCAGCGCGACCTGGCGCTTGCCTATTCACCGGGGGTGGCGGCTCCCTGCCTGGAAATCGCTTCCGACCCATCCGCCGCATCACGCTATACCGCCCGCGGCAATCTTGTTGCCGTCATAACCAACGGCACCGCCGTTCTGGGCCTGGGCGCAATCGGCCCGCTTGCGTCGAAACCGGTAATGGAAGGCAAGGCGGTACTGTTCAAGAAATTCGCAGGCATCGATGTCTTCGACATCGAAGTGGCTGAGACCGACATCGACAGGTTCGTCGATGTCGTGGCGCCGCTGGAACCGACTTTCGGCGGCATCAATCTTGAAGACATCAAGGGACCTGAATGTTTCGAGATTGAAGAGAAGCTGCGGGCGCGGATGAATATCCCGGTATTCCACGACGACCAGCATGGCACGGCGATCATAGTCGGCGCGGCGGTGGTCAACGGGCTGGAACTGGCCGGCAAACCGCTGCACGACGCCAAGATCGTCGCATCAGGTGCCGGTGCTGCTGCACTGGCCTGCCTTAATCTTCTGGTTTCTCTCGGTGTCCGGCAGGAAAATATCTGGGTCACCGACATTGACGGCGTCGTCTATGAGGGCCGCGAAGCGTCGATGGACCGGTGGAAATCCAAATTTGCCCAGAAAACCGACGCCCGCACTCTGGCGGACGTGATTGGTGGGGCAGATGTTTTTCTCGGCCTTTCCGCACCGGGCGTCCTGAAGCCGGACATGGTCCGGCAAATGGGCGAACGGCCACTGATCATGGCGCTTGCCAATCCGGTGCCGGAAATCATGCCGGATGAAGCACGGACTGCAAAACCGGACGCGATGATCTGTACCGGCCGCTCGGATTTCCCCAATCAGGTCAACAATGTGCTGTGCTTCCCCTACATTTTCCGCGGCGCACTGGATGTCGGCGCCACAACGATCAATGAAGAGATGAAAATGGCCGCCGTGCGGGCGATTGCAGCACTGGCGCGCGAGGAACCGTCTGATATTGCGGCAAAGGCCTATGCCGGCGAGGCGGCCTTGTTCGGACCCGAATATCTGATCCCCTCGCCGTTCGACCAGCGGCTGATCCTGCGTATTGCGCCGGCGGTTGCCCGGGCCGCCATGGAATCGGGCGTAGCCGAACGGCCGATTGACGATTTCGACGCATACAATGACCGGCTGACGCGGTTCGTCTTCCGCTCCGGCCTGATCATGAAGCCGATTTTCGCCAATGCCCGCGACTGCGGCAAGCGGATCATCTACGCTGAAGGCGAAGATGAGCGGGTGCTTCGCGCGACACAGGTCATTCTGGAAGACCGGACCGCCATTCCCATTCTGATCGGCCGGCCACAGGTGATCGAAAGCCGGCTGGAGCGGTTCGGCTTGCGGATCCGGCCCGGCCGTGATTTCGAGGTGGTCAATCCCGAAGATGATCCGCGCTACCGCGATTATGTCGACACCTATTTCGCAATCGCCGGCCGCAAGGGAATACCGCCCGAAGCCGCCCGCACGGCGGTCCGCGTCAATCCGACCTTGATCGGCGCGCTGGCGGTGCACCGCGGTGAGGCCGATGCCCTGTTGTGCGGGCTTGAAGGCCGGTTCCAGAGGAACCTGCGTGACGTGCGCAATGTTATCGGCATGGCCGACAATGTGCGCGACCTTTCCACCGTCAGCATGCTGATCTCGACATATGGCACGGTGTTCCTGACTGACACATATGTGACACATGATCCGTCGGCTGAGGAACTTGCCGAAATGACACTTCTTGCAGCTCACCATGTCGAGCGGTTCGGCATTACGCCGAAGGCGGCGTTGCTGTCTTATTCAAACTTCGGATCGCAGGACACCGACAGTGCGCGGAAGATGCGCGAGGCGGTGCGGTTGTTGTGGGAAAAAGCACCGCAGCTTGAAGTCGATGGCGAAATGCACGGCGATTCCGCGCTCTCCACAATGTTGCGCGATAAGGTGATGCCCGAAAGCAAGCTGACCGGCGAGGCCAATCTGCTGGTATTTCCGAACCTGGATGCGGCCAATATCGCACTCAACCTGCTCAAGGTCATGACAGACGCACTGCATGTCGGGCCGGTGCTTCTGGGAACCGCCAAACCCGTCCATGTTCTGACGCCGTCGGTGACGTCACGCGGTGTGGTGAACATGACGGCGCTGGCGGCGGTTGAAGCGATGGAGCGCGACGGATAAATGCAGTCAGGGAACGGCCGCAGGAAAATTTCGAGCCCGAAAATTCTGTGTTAAGATGCAAATCATGATCATGCGGCAACCCTCTATTCCGATCAGATCGCCGACCGGAATTTTCGCGATTCTGGTGTTGTTGCTCGCCGCTCTCCCTTCTTCTGCGCTGGCGCAGAGTTGCGCCATGCTCCAGCAAGAGCTCAGCCGCGCGCTTGGCGGGGGCAATGCGGGTGATGCGGCAAAGGCGCAGCGCTATGACAGGGCTTTGCAGCAACAGGGTGCGGAACTGGCACGCCTGCGGGCACGCGCAAGGCAGGCCAATTGTTTCGGCGGCGGATTTCTGTTCTTCCGTTCCAAACCGCAACCGCAATGCAGCCGGATCCTGCCGCGGCTTGAATCCATGGAAGCCAACATGGCCAAGCTGGAACATCTGCGCGACCGTTACGGCGGCGCGTCGGACAGTCGCAGACTGAGCCGTATCAGGGGACGAATGGCGCAACTGGGTTGTGCGACAGTTTATGACGATGCGCTGCTCAACGATGACGGCTTCTTCGATGACGGCGGCGCGTTCTTCGAATGGAGCGACACGGTGCGCACATTGTGTGTGCGCAAATGCGACGGATATTATTTCCCGATCAGCTTTTCCACCACACAGGAGCGGTTCAGCGCCGATCTCTATACCTGCCAGGCCCAGTGCCCCGCCGCGGAGGTTGATCTCTATTACCACGCCGATCCGCGCGGCGATGCTGAAACCCTTGTCTCCATCAACGGCGAAGCCTATCCGGACATGCCCAACGCCTTCCGCTACCGGCGCGAATACGATCCTTCATGCACTTGCAAGAGCGGCACCGAAACATATCAGTCGACAGCCGGCGATTATCAGTTTGACCTCAACCGGATCTCTGCGGCTGTCGACGGACAGCCGGGTCTGCCGCGTGCCCGGTACGGGCCGGCGGAAGATCCGGAAACCCGGATGAACCGGCACGCCCGGTTCATCCCCAATCCGATCTCGCAAACGCCTGATGCCGACCGGATCAGTTCCGTCGGCGGCCGGTCGGTTCGGATAGTCGGGCCATCGTACTGGGGCGACCAAAAAACGGAAGAAGGGCAGCTAATTCGGGTCCCCGGTCCCGTCCGGTGAGCGCCAGTCTGAGCGGCATGAACAGCTGTTTTCCCTTGCGCCCTGTGCGGTCTTTCAATGCCGATGTCCAGACCGACCATGTGGTTGTGTCCCACGGTTCCGGCGGCAGGCATTGGGCCGCCTCGGCAAGAAATTCCGCATCATCGGCGTCAGCAGCGCCTTCGATATCGCCGCCGACGATCTGCCACCAGTCGGCAGCCTCAGACAATGTCTGAATATTGTCGCGCACGGCCATCCAGAAATTTTCGTCACAATCGACCCCAAGCACTGAGAGCCTGCCGGCGACTTCAGCGAAACTGCTTTGGGCGACAATCTTTGTGTTCAGCCCGCGCAATTCATCGAGACTGAAGCGCGCCGGCGCCTTGTTCACCCGGGCAACGGAATAGAGCCGGATCAGTTCGGCCATCGAGCGGGCCGGCTGAACCGGTTCCGACGTGCCGATCAGGGATGCAAATGAGGCAACCGCCATCGGTTCAAGCCCGTCCTCGCGCAGTGCGCCGATCGACAAAGCTCCGGTGCGTTTGGAAAGCCCCTCCCCGGTTTCCGACTGCAGCAGATTGTGATGGCCAAATACCGGCGCCGCCGCGCCAAGCGCCTCAAACAGCGCGATCTGTGCGGCGGTGTTGGTGACGTGATCGTCACCGCGTATAACGTGACTGACCCCCATGTCGACGTCGTCGACCACGGAGGGCAAGGTGTAAAGATAGGTTCCGTCCTCGCGGATCAGCACCGGATCCGACATCGACGCCAGATCGATTGTCTGATGGCCGCGATAAACATCGTCCCAACTGCATTCCGTGCGCTGCATCTTTGCCGGATCGTCAACAAAATTGGGTAAAAGAAAACGCCAGTGCGCCTTGCGGCCTTCCGCCGCCAGGCCGGCCCGCTCCCCGTCGCTCAGTTTCAGCGCGCGGCGGTCATAGACCGGCGGCAGACCGCGGGCGCGTCGGCGGCTTCTGATCCGGTCCAGTTCGTCAGGTGTTTCGTAACAGGCATAAAGCAGACCTTTTGCCTTCAGCGTTTCGGCAGCCTGATCATAGGCGGCAAAGCGCTCCGACTGGCGTTCAATCCGGTCGGGCTCGATTCCCAGCCAGCGCAGATCGGTCAGGATCGAAGTTGCATATTCGGCGCGCGCGCGCTGCACATCCGTATCGTCGAAACGGAGAATGAAATTTCCGTCGTGGCTGCGCGCAAAAAGCCAGTTGAACAAGGCAGTTCGTGCATTGCCGACATGGATATGTCCGGTTGGCGATGGCGCAAAGCGAACGGTAACCGGCATCGGATCGGGAGGTGATTTTGTCATGGGCGGTGTGTAGCGCCGCTTGCGGGCGGCGGCAACTCAAACTATGGCGGCAGACCGAATGCTTCGCGCGTGGACATGGCGGCTGACAAACAGCAGCAGACCCGAAATGGCAATGCAGTAAACCGCCATGACCTCAAATTGCAGATCAAGGGTTACGCCCTGATCGATCAGCAGGCCGACGCAGCCGGGCCCCAGCGCGCTGGAAAACACCATCAATGCCACCACCACCGATCGGATGGCTCCGAGATTGCGGGTGCCGTATATACCCGGCCACAACGATCCGTTGAGCGTCGACATGAAGGCCGAATTAGCGCCAAACAGGACCATGAACACCGGAATGGCGATCCAGCTGTCAATTTCCGTCAGAACAATCAGACCAATCGCCATAGGCAGCAGGAACGCCGGCAGCATCCGGGTCGCGCCAAACCGGTCGATGGCCCAGCCGAGCACGAGCGCCATGATGACTGTTGTCGCGGCAAATACCGGATAAGAGGCTGCAAAAAGGCCAAGGCCCCAGCCTTTCGTATCCACAAGGTGGATCTGATGAAACATGATCGACGTACCGATAAACGGCGGTCCAAGCATGCCGAGATTGATCAGCCAGAACACCGGATCGACAATCACTTCCCGTCGCGTCCAATCGCGCACAGGCACAGCAGACACGTCGATCTCGCTCTGCATGGCCGCGGGTGTGCGTTCAACGGCAAACAGCATCCGCAATGTCGGCATCGCAACTGCCAGCAACAGGAGCGCGCCGACCGCCCAGGTCTGCCGCCAGCCGATCAAGGCGCTCGACAGAACGACGGTCGCCGGCAAAATTGCGACGCCGACTTCATAACCCAATGTGGCGACGGCAACGGCGCGGCCGCGATTTGCCGCAAACCATCGGCCGACACTTGTCATCGCCACCTGGGTCATCATGCCCTGACCGAACAGCCGCAGGCCGTAGATCACCAGCACCAGCACCAGCGCACTGGAAGCCACCGACATCAGGAAGCAGGTCACCGCAAGACCGATAATGACGAGTGAGGCGATCCTGGCCGGCGGATGCCGGTCGACGGTCGCACCGAGCCAGATCATCGTCACGGCGCTGGCGATCGTGCCGATCATATAAATCGTGCCGAACTCGCCATGGGAAAGGCCGAATTCCGCCTGGATGTCGCCTGCGAACAGGCCAATGAAAAAGGTCTGTCCGAAACTCGACCAGAACATCAGCAACGCGCCGCACAATAACCAGCGGGCGTTGGTTTCAAGGAACGCGACCGGTATCAAACCGGACCTGCCGAAAGACTATTGGCGATATCGGTCCGGGCCGTCTCAGGCATCACGGTACCGGTTGGTGATCGGGTAGCGGCGGTCACGGCCGAAGTTACGCCTGGTAATCTTGACACCCGGAGCAGACTGGCGACGCTTGTATTCGGCAATATAGAGAAGATGCTCAACCCGCCTGACAACGGCTTCTTCGTAGCCCATCGCAACAATCTCGGTGACCGACTTTTCGTCTTCGACAAGTGCGTTCAGGATTGTATCGAGATCATCGTAAGGCGGCAGGGAATCCTGATCCGTCTGACCCTCGCGCAGCTCCGCCGTCGGCGCCTTTTCAATGATATTGGTCGGTATCACTATGCCCTTCGGGCCCTTGAACGTGGCCAGGTGATTGTCGTTGCGCCAGGCGGACAGCCGGTAAACCTCGGTCTTGTAGAGATCCTTGATCGGATTGAAGCCGCCGTTCATGTCGCCGTAAAGCGTCGCATATCCGACCGAGACTTCCGACTTGTTGCCGGTGGTGACGACCATGGAGCCGAATTTGTTGGAGACCGCCATCAAGGCCGTACCGCGGATGCGCGACTGGATGTTTTCTTCCGTAACATCTTCCCGATAGCCCTCAAACAGCGGATTGACGATCGCGCCCAGGCCCTGAACCGCCTGTTCGATCGGCACAATGTCATATTTGACACCCAGTGCATCCGCGCAGTCGGCTGCGTCTTTCAGGCTGTCGTCGGAGGTATAGCGGTATGGCAGCATGATACAGTGGACACGGTCTTTCCCTAGCGCATCGACGCTGATGGCGGCGCAAATGGCGGAATCTATGCCGCCGGACAGACCAAGCACCACACCCGGAAAACGGTTCTTTTCCACGTAATCGCGCAGGCCGATGACACAGGCGAGCCAGTTGGCCTGATTGCCGTCCGGAAGCTCCGCGCCCGGGCCTTCAACGCAGCGCCAGTTGCCGTCTGTTTTCCGCCAGTCGGCAACCGCAAGATCGGTCTGAAACTGCGGCATCTGGAACGCCAGTGTGCGGTCGGCATGGATGGCAAACGAACCGCCGTCGAAAACCAGTTCGTCCTGGCCGCCAAACTGGTTCGCATAGAGGATCGGCAAGCCGGTCTCGACGATGCGGCTGACGACGACCTGCACCCGCTCGTCCGCCTTGTTCAGCCAATAAGGCGAGCCGTTCGGTGAAATCAGAAATTCCGCCCCGGTTTCCAGCAGGCATTCGGCGACATCCTCAATCCAGATATCCTCGCAGATCGGCATACCGATCCGCATGCCGCGGAAATCAACAGGCCCCGGCAGCGGGCCTGGCTGGAACACCCGGCGTTCGTCGAAGACGCCGTAGTTCGGCAGTTCCACTTTGTGGCGCACGGCCTGCACCTCGCCGCCGTCGAGCAGCAGGACGCTGTTGTGCAGCATGTCGCCGTCACGCCAGGGCGAGCCGACAATGATTGCCGGGCCGTCTTTTGTGTCTGCGGCAAGGCCTTCGGCCGCATGACGGCAGGTTTCCTGAAAAGACGGTTTAAGGACCAGATCTTCCGGCGGATAGCCGGACAGAAACAGTTCGGTCAGGACCAGAAGGTCGGCGCCGGCGTCGCGGGCTTCAGTCCAGGCATCAAGCGCCAATTGCCGGTTGCCCGCAACATCACCGACGATCGGGTTGAGCTGGCCGACGGCAATTCGCAGGCGGGAAATTGTATCAGTCATGGCCCGGGTTTAACCCGCGTCCGATTAGTCCGCAACGCGAATTCTGACCTCGGTGTCAGGCAGCCTGCCGCACCTGAAATGAATAGGCATCCATGGCCAGCACGCCGAATTCCCGCGAATCGTGCAGCCGGTTGCCGAATGCACGCTCACCAGCCGCGCCGAGCGCAACGAACAACGGCAGCAAATGTTCATCGGTCGGATGATTCTCGACCGCAAACGGCGCCTGCGAGCGATAATCGAGAATTGATTCGATATCGCCCTCGGCAAGCCGGTCTGCAATCCAACCGGCAAACGCATCCACCCATTGCGGCACATCGTCGTCACGCCGCCTGAGGCCGGCAGCTGTGAAAACCTCCTGCAGATTATGGGTCAGCGAACCCGATCCGAGGATCAGCACGCCGTCATCGGTCAACGGCCGGAGCGCTTCGCCGACAGCGTAGTGCCAGGCCGCGTCACGGTTCGGGTCTACGGACAATTGCGCGATCGGAATATCCGCATCGGGATAGACCAGCATCAGCGGCACCCAGACGCCGTGGTCAAAGCCGCGCTTTTCAACAAGCTTTGGATCAAACCCGGCTTTGTCCAGCACCTTGAATGCTTTTCCGGCCAATTCCGGTGCGCCGGCTGCCGGATAGACGAGTGTGCGCAATTTCGGATCGAAACCGCCAAAATCATAGATCATTTCCGGCGCCGGATCGGCAACGAGCACCGGTCCGCTGGTTTCAAAATGCGCCGAGACCGTCAGAATCGCTTCAGGCCGTTTTGCGTCACGGCCATAGGATTTCAGAAAGTCGTGCGCCGCTGTTGCGGTAATCGCCAGATCGGGGGCGCCGTGGGAGACGAAAACCGGAGCGATATGTGCCATTGTGCCTGCCTTTCAGATTTCCCGTTCGGATCAGCCGAATATGGATATAAGCTGCAGCCGGGAAAGCCGTACCGATGTTGACAATCTGTTCAGCCAAAGACGCCGAAACGCTGCAATAGCGCAGCGCCCCACACCAGACCTGCGAGCAAAAGCGCGAAAAAAACGGCAGCAGACGCCAGATCCTTGGTCACCCGGATCGCCTCATGGCGCTGCGGCGTCACATGATTGCACAATTGTTCGATTGCCGTGTTGAGAAACTCAATCATCAGAATGAACAGCAGGCTGCCGACCATGGCAAGCCAGACCCAGACATTGGCGGCAACGAACATTGCCAGAGGAACGCCAATGACCAGCAGTGCGATTTCCTGTTTGATCGCCGCTTCCGAGCGCAGCCCTTCCATCAGGCCGCGCATGGAATTGCGTCCCGCTGCAACGATCCGCGACAGGCCGCCGGCGCCGGGCAGCGCGGAACGCCGGTCGGGGAAACCGCTGGTCGATTCGTCTTTTTTCATATCAGAATGTCCTGTCGCGTGGCCCAAGCCGGTCGAATTCCAGATAAATGCTGCAGCTCCGTTGACGTAACTCTAGTCCGGCTATGCTTTACAGAATTTTATATCGTCCGATTGCATTGATATAGCAATGAGAGATGGCAAACCGGTCCACCATTGTGGCATTGATCATTGGCAATGTGTCACAGGCCTTGCGCTTCGTGTTTTTGAGAAACTGAATTTGGCGAAGGTCGGAGATACATTGTGAGCACGGTCGATATGATCCTTTATGCCCTGATCGGCGCCGGTACATTTGCCCTGTCCTACGCCTATACGTTTTTCAGCCAGGTTGCGCGTGGCGAAAAACTGGTCTCCGTACGCCGGCGAATGCCGGCCGAGCCGGCCCATGTCTGGGAAAGGATACTTGACGGAAGCACCGCAAACGTTCTTCCCGATATGCCGGTTCAACGGCGGCATGATGACGAGGATCCCGACCTGATTGAAACCAGGATCGATTTTGACGGCGGCTCGTCGCGCCGGCTAGAGCGTATCGTTGTCAATGAACCGGCTGAGCGGTATGTCCTGCACACCGAAGAGATCGACGGCACGCCGGAGCCATATGGCTCGTCCCAATGGGAGGGGTATGCCCTTCGGCCAACAAAGAAGGGCACGGAGATCTCGGTCGCTGCCCAGGGATCCTACGGCTCCGTCATCAGCGCATTCAGATTGTGGCTGGCGCTCAGGCGACGGGCGAACCGGCTGAAGGCGCTTTCCACGCCCAAGGCGCCGCAATTGGACGTCGCGTCGGCTCAGAACGACATACTGATTTCGATCATGGCAACCGCCAGTTTCATCTTTCTGTTCGGAATCGATTATGCCCTGATCCTGGTGCCGCTTCTGCTGCTGCATGAATACGGCCACTTTCTCGCCATGCAACTGACCGGGCAGCCGGCGCCGCGGATGCTGCTGGTCCCGTTTTTCGGCGGCATCGCAGTACCCAATCAGCCGCACAAATCGGCGTTTCACGATGCTTTTGTATCCCTGATGGGTCCGGGGTTGAGCCTTGTGGCAACAGTCGGGCTGTATCTGGCCGGAACAATGGTTCTGCCGCAACCCTATGCCTGGTGGGCCATCACGGCTGCCGGCATCTGCGGGTTTCTGAACGCATTCAACCTGCTTCCGGCGCTGCCGCTGGACGGCGGTCATGTGGTGCGCACCCTGTGCGAAAGCGTGTCTCCGGGCACGGCGCGTTACGCTTTGATGGCCCTCGGCGCCGCCTGCGCGCTGTTGATGATCTCGAAGGGATTTATCGGCTTTGCGATGTTCATGGGCCTCGGCCTGATGAATGCGATGCAAATGAGCGGCCACTCGAAATATCCGCCGCTGTCGTTTTTCGGCGGCAGTGTGATCCTGATCGGTTATCTGCTGGCGGCGGCAATCCATGTCGGCGTCTACATGCTGGTATTCGGTTTCTAAAGCCGCGGGCCTATTCGGTGTCCCGTTGCGGCAATCCGTCTGCGATCTCATAGTAGGCGCCCTTCTCGCGCACGAAGATATGCCCGATGAGGCTGATGTCGCCGGGATCGTCGACGGACCCCAGCATGATTGCCGTATGGGTCCGCTCTTTCGGTTCCCAGAACAGCAGCGACCCGCATTTCCTGCAGAAACCCCGCCGGGCCTCCGGCGTCGCCTGATACCAGGCCAGCTCCCCCGCCTCCGTCACGTCAAGTTTTCCGGGCTCGACGGCAGTCGCAACGATAAAATGCCCCGATTGGCGGCGGCACGTTTCACAATGACAGGCCAGGCCGTCGCGAAACGGACCCTCGGCCGCATAGGACACACGCCCGCAGGCGCATCGGCCGGTTAATCTGTCGACGTTCGGCATATCCGCCTCCTGATAATTCCGACCATGCGCATCGGCAGCACACGTCGCATGTTCTGTTGAATATCTGTTAACCATAGAACCGGTTTGCGCCAAATCTGAAAGCTTTGTTAGGTTCGGTCCTGTTGTCTGCGACCCGTTATAGATCGGGACCCGGGACATGGACGCAGAGTTATTTTTTTTACTGGCAGTGCTGGCGTCGTTCGCTGTCGTCGCAATCCGGATTACGACCTGGCTGCATGATATTGCCGATGGCAAAGACATGCTGATCATCCGCCGCTCAGTGCGGGCGGCGCCGGATCAGGTTTGGTCGTGTGTGATCAGCGACCGGCATATGCCGATCATACCGGGAATGACCGTCCGCCACCATGCGCTGAGCGCCGACGGACATCGTGTTGCAACCATTCTGGAAGACGAAGGCGGCTGGGTCTACCGAACCGTCGACCGGGTGACCCGCATGGAGCCCGGCCGGCAGCTTGTCCGCCACGTTGAGGAAATCGACGGCCAGAGCGAACCGTTCGGTACGGACCATTGGGAAACCGTCGGCCTGAATGCGACTGCGACCGGTACCGATATCGTCCTGGCGACTCAGGGCCGGTTCGGATTGTCCAATGTGCTTTGGCTGATCATATCGCTGAATTTCACCGCACGCCGGTTACGCCAGGCGGCCGAAGCCGCCTGACGAGCGGTTTATGCGCTGGCGGCGATATTCTGGCCGCGCGTTGAGCGTTCCTTTTTCAACAGCTCCGCCACAAGGAATGCAAGTTCCATGGCCTGATCCGCATTCAGCCGCGGATCGCAATGGGTATGGTAACGATCGGACAGCTCGTCGTCGGAGATCGCCCGGGCGCCGCCGGTGCATTCAGTGACGTTCTTGCCGGTCATCTCGATATGGATACCGCCAGGATGCGTTCCTTCAGCCTCGTGCACGGCGAAGAAGGATTCCACCTCCTTCAGGATCATGTCGAACGGACGCGTCTTGAAACCGCTGGCCGCCTTGATCGTATTGCCGTGCATGGGATCGCACGACCAGACGACATGCTGGCCCTCGCGTTCCACGGCTCTGATCAGAGCCGGAAGATGATCGCCGACCTTGTTGCAGCCGAAGCGGGCAATCAATGTCATCCGGCCGGCCTCATTGTCCGGATTCAGTATGTTGATCAGCCGGACCAGTTCATCGGGATCAAGCGAGGGGCCGCACTTCAGGCCGATCGGATTCTTGACGCCGCGGCAGAATTCCACATGGGCGTGATCGGGCTGACGCGTCCGGTCACCGATCCAGATCATGTGGCCGGACGTCGCATACCAGTCGCCGGAGGTCGAATCGACGCGGGTCAGCGCCTGCTCATAGCCGAGCAGAAGCGCTTCGTGGCTGGTGAAGAATTCCGTCTGGCTGAGTGCCGGCGTTGTCTCTGAATCGATCCCGATCGCACGCATGAAACCGAGTGTTTCGGAAATCTGGTCCGCCAGGGCGGCATAACGATGTCCCTGCGGGCTGTCGGCGACAAAACCGAGCATCCACTGGTGGACATGTTCAAGATTTGCGAAACCGCCCTGAGCGAAGGCGCGCAGAAGATTCAGCGTTGCGGCAGATTGCCGGTAGGCCATCTCCTGCCGTTTCGGGTCCGGCAGGCGGTTGGCCTCGTCGAAGTCGATGCCATTGATGATATCGCCACGATAACTTGGCAGTTCCTTGCCATTGATCGATTCCGTCGGTGCGGAACGCGGTTTGGCGAACTGTCCGGCAATGCGGCCAATCTTCACAACCGGCGATTTGGCGGCATATGTCAGAATAACGGCCATCTGCAGGAACGCCCGGAAAAAATCGCGGATATTGTCGGCTTGATGTTCGGCGAAGCTTTCCGCGCAATCGCCGCCCTGAAGCAGGAAACCGTTCCCCAGCGCCACATCCGCAAGATGTGCCTTCAGCTTGCGGGCCTCGCCTGCAAACACCAGCGGCGGAAAAGTCGCAAGCGTTGCTTCCACATCGCTCAGGGCATGAGGGTCCGGATAGTCCGGCACCTGCACAATAGGTTTGCTTCGCCAGCTGTCTGGCGTCCACTTCTCACTCATAACACTCACTCCGATCGGGTTCGCGGCCTGATACCGCCCGTCCCTGCAATCACGTTCAAATGGAAATCCGGCACGTCATTTCGAACCGTGCCCGGTCATTTGGGCGCTGTCTATAGACCGTTTTTCACAGAACTGCCAGCCGCCTGACCAAGCTGGCTGACATGCAATGTGAATTGGGGGCTTTTCATGCGGCAGCAAAACAAGCACACTTCGCACCATGGCGATCACAGAACCAAAGCTGACAATCGGTATCGAGGAAGAATATCTCCTTGTCGATCGGGAAACCCGGGACTTGTGCTCAGACCCGCCGGCGGCGTTGCTGGAGGGGTGTGAGCAAGCGCTTGGCAGTCACGTCGCGCCCGAGTTTTTGCGTTGTCAGATCGAGGTTGGCACACCGGTCTGCAAATCGATGGCAGAAGCCCGCCAGCAGTTGGTCGAACTGCGATGCACAATCGCAAATGAGGCGGACAAGCACGGCCTTGCCCCGATCGCCGCCTCCACACATCCGTTCGCCGACTGGTCGGAGCAGAAAAACACCGACCGGCAGAGATATAACGAACTGGCGGAAGATTTGCAGGTCGTGGTGCGACGGCTGCTGATCTGCGGCATGCACGTTCATATCGGTGTTGATGATGAAGAAACCCGCATCGACCTGCATAATCAGCTGGTCTATTTCCTGCCGCACCTGCTGGCATTGTCGACATCGTCGCCGTTCTGGCAGGGCCGGCGATCGGGATTGAAGTCCTACCGGCTGTCGGTGTTCAACGAATTGCCGAGGACCGGCATTCCCGAAACATTCGCAAGCGCGTCCGAATATCGCCGTCTTGTCAGCCTGCTGGTCGAGGCCGGCGTGATCGAGGACGCCACCAAGATCTGGTGGGATTTGCGGCCCTCGGCCAAGTTTCCGACGCTGGAAATGCGCGTCACCGACGTCTGTACGCGCATCGAGGACGCGCTGACGATTGCGGCCCTGTTCCGTTGCCTGGCGCGCATGTTGTGGCGGCTCAGGCGTGACAATCAGAGATGGCGGCAATATCCGATGTCGCTGATCTCGGAAAACCGCTGGCTCGCGCAGCGGCATGGCGCACGCGGCTCGCTGATGGATTTCGGCCGCGGTACGATGGTGCCCTACCCCGAACTGGTCGAGGAGCTGATCAATCTGATCGCCGAAGACGCGGAGGCGCTCGATTGTGTCGCCGAGGTCGAGCGCGCCCGGGTGATCGCCGCGGAAGGCACCAGCGCCGACCGGCAATTGGACATCTACGCCACCGCCATCAAAAATGGCAGCGATGAGGCTGAAGCACTGAACCGGGTCGTCGATCACCTGATCGCTGAAACGCTGGTCGACTGCTAGCTTGGCTGCAGTTCGATCAGCTCAACCCCGGCCCGCTCAAGCAATTCATCAACAAGCGCCCTTTCCGCTACGGACAGTTCCGTGGCCCGGGAATAGATCGGACTTTCCCTGTCGTTGAGCACAGGCACATGCCAGTCAGCCGTCGTTTCGATAAAATGATCCGGCCCATCGCTGCCAAAAGTCTGCAAATAACCGGCCAGAACGGTTTCCACATAGGACAGCAGAACCGGATGATCACGGTCTCCCGTTCGCGCATATGCGCTGTCGCCGACATGAATATAGGGGTCAGGCCAGCCGTCCGGCCTGGCATCGATCCACTCGACGGCATCGGGGGAAAGATCGATCCGGTCATAAACCGCTTCGCGCTTTTGCATCACTTCGATTTGCGTCTGCGGCTGGGCAACCACGGTGCCGAAGATCGCACACGTCGGATCCGGAATGACCGTCAGCGTGCACCGGCGGCCCTTTTTGGTGTCGACAGAAAGTCGCCAGGCACGCCGCCATCCCGTCACTTTCACGCGCGCCGACAGTGAATCGTCAGGCAACGTCCTGCTGTTGACCAGCGACCCGTAACCAAAACAGGTGAACATATCGGACATTGCTGTTGCATTACCCTTACGTCAACGTGAGATATTCGTCTGATGAACGGAGTACCCACATCTGCATACGGCGAACCGGTTCGTCTGACCACCTGTGCAGGGGAGAAATTTTGCGGCCGGTTGTTTGAGAACAGGCGACCCTCGGAGGGGCCGGCAGTCCTCATTGCAGGCGCAGTCGCCGTACCGCAGAATTATTATCGCCACTTTGCCGCGGCTCTGATCGCCGCCGGCGCCCGCGCTGTCCTGACCTTCGACTATCGCGGTGTCGGCGCGTCCAGACCGGCGCGGCTGCGGGGTTACAATGTCCGGATGAAAGACTGGGCGCTGGAGGATTTTCCGGCTGCCGCAGAGGCACTGCAGAGCCGGTTTCCCGGCACGGGCATGGTTGGTGTCGGGCACTCCTTCGGTGGCCAGGCTCTGGGCCTGTCGGGGATCGCAGATCGGTTTCTGCGGTATGCGGCAGTCGCTACTCTTTCCGGCTATTGGCGCGGCACCGATGAACCGCTGAAAGTGTATGCGACCATGAACCTGCTCGGCGTGCCATTGACCTGGCTGCTTGGCTACCTCCCCGCTGCAGCCGGTCTCGGCGAAGATATTCCGGCGCAGGTCTTCCGGGACTGGGCCCGCTGGTGCCGCAGCCCGGACTATTTCTTCAGCGATCCCGGCCTGCCGGAGACGGTGCGGTTTTCCGATGTCAGATCGCCGCTGCTGATCGCCGGCATGCGTGACGACAAGTGGGCGACGGAACGCGCCACCCGGGCGCTGACAGAACGATATGCCAATGCGCCGAAAACCTATCGCTGGTTCACGCAGCAGGAGGCAGGCCGGGCAATCGGCCACTTCGGTTTCTTCAAACCCAACATGGCTGAGAGCCTGTGGCCGGAAGTGATCGCCTGGCTTGTTCGCGGCGAGACGCGCTAGACGGTTTCGCCGCCGCGGATTCGCTCACTCGGCGCTGCGAACGTGACGAGCTCTTCCGACGCGGTCGGGTGAACTGCCATGGTCATGTCGAAATCGGCCTTGGTCGCGCCCATTTTCAGCGGGATGCCCAGAAGCTGGGCCATCTCCCCGCCTCCCGATCCAAGAATATGGGCGCCGACCACCTTGTCTGAGTCCGCATCGACAATCAGTTTCATCAGCATCTTTTCGTCGCGGCCCGACAGCGTGTGCAACATCGGCGTAAAGCTTGCGCGGTAAATGTCCAGGTTCTGGAATTTATCGCGCGCGGCATCCTCAGCCAGGCCAACGGTGCCGATTTCCGGCTGTGAAAATACCGCCGTCGCGACCGTGTCGTAGTCCGGCTTGACCGGATTGTCATGAAACACGGTCTGCACGAAACACATGGCTTCGTGTATCGCGACCGGCGTCAATTGCATCCGATCGGTCACGTCGCCAAGCGCCCAGACATGATCGACATTGGTTTTGGAATAATCGTCGACCATGATCGCGCCATTGTGTGCGGTTTCCACGCCAACGGTTTCAAGGCCGAGCCCTTCCACGTTCGGCAACCGGCCGACTGCCAGCATGATCTCGTCGGCTTCTTCGGTGCCGCCACCGGACAGCGACGCCTGAAGCCTGCCGTTCGGCAACCGCTTCACATTCTCAAAAACGTTGTGACACAGAATGCGAATGCCGTTTTTTTCGTATTGTGCGTGCAGCGCCCGGCGGACGTCAGGGTCAAACCGCGACAGGATCTCCATGCCGCGATAGACGATCGTCGTGTCGACGCCGAGCCCGTTGAAAATGCCGGCAAATTCGACGGCGATATAACCGCCGCCGCCGATCAGGATCTTTTCCGGCAACCGCTCCAGATGGAACGCTTCGTTGGAGGAAATGCAATGTTCGTGCCCCGGCAGCGCAGGATGCGGGCTTGGCCGGCCGCCGGTGGCAACCAGGATCCGCTCGGCGGTCACCCGATCACCATTTGCCTCCAGCCTGATCGTATGCGGACCGTCAATGACCGCTCGGGTTTCGAACAATTCCACGCCGGCCTTGTCGATATTGCTGCGGTAGGCCCGCTCCAGCCGGTCGATTTCCCTGTCCTTGTTGGCAATCAGGGTCGGCCAGTCAAATCCGGTTTCCCCGACGCTCCAGCCAAAACCGGCCGCATCCTCGAAAGTTCCGGAAAAATGCGACGCATAGACAAACAGCTTTTTGGGCACACAGCCGCGAATGACGCATGTGCCGCCGACGCGGTATTCTTCGGCAACGGCAACGCGTGCTCCGGTCTCCGCCGCCTTGCGGGCCGCCCGCACGCCTCCGGAGCCGGCGCCGATGACAAACAGATCATAGTCGTATGCCATGATGCCCCCGATTCAATATTATAGCAGTCCGCGCTTACTGGCCGAGCACTTACTGGCCTTGCGCTTACTGGCCTTGTGTTTCGCTGCCCCGCAGATCCTTGACATCCTGGTTCACCATCTTCTGCAATTCGACACGCACCTGGCCGGCCAGTTTGTTGCCGATCGACTGGGTCCAATTGTCGCCGACCGCAAGCTGGGTGGAGATCAGTTTGGGATATTGCTCAACGAATGCCTGTCCCGCCTTCGACTGGTAAAATTCCAGCATGACCTGAAGATCGTCAGGCTCGAAAGCCCGCGCCCAGACCCGGATCAGGCCTTCATCAAGTTCCTTGCGTTCCTTCACCAAATTCAGCGCGACCCGGTCGACCACTTCAATAATGCCGAGCTGCATCTGTGGATTGGACTGGATGAACGTGGTCTTGGCGCGGTCGGCAACGGTCGGCAGGATTTCGTCGAACGCCCGCCCCGTCTTGCTGGCGATAAAGACCTGGCGGGCCAGCTCCAGATGTTCAGGCGACAAAGGCGGAAGCGGGTTTTCGGTCTGTTGGCTGTCTTGCGCCAATGATGGCTGAACGAGTCCGACAGCCGCAAACGCGATCATGCAGGCGGCAAATAGACGAAACATCGGTAATACTCCTGATTTGGAAACATTCTGGTTAGCCGAAAAGGCTGGTCGCGTCACGCACTGATCTTTTCAAGACCGTCCGGGCCGGCAATAATTATCTGCGTGGCCAGATTGATGAAAAGACCATGCTCTACAACACCGGGTATCCGGTCCAGCAGTCCGGCAAGCGCTTTTGGTTCGGGAATGCGGCCAAAAGATGCATCGAGGATCAAATTGCCGCTATCGGTGCGAAACGGCTGACCGTCTTTGCCACGCACGGCGATATCGCCGGCGAGACCGAGCGAAGATGCCGCACGTTCAATGGCATTGCGGGTTGCGCCGAGACCGAATTCGATCACCTCCATAGGCAATGGAAATGCCCCAAGGCATTCCACATGCTTGGACTGATCGGCGATGACGATCATCCGGCCGGAGGCCGCAGCAACGATTTTTTCGCGCAACAGAGCGCCACCGCCGCCCTTGACCAGAACGAGGCCCGGCCCGATCTCATCGGCCCCGTCGACCGTCAGATCAAGTTCGGGGGTTTCGTCCAGTGTGGTCAGCGGAATATTCAGGCTTTCAGCAAGCTGAGCGGTCGCCACCGACGTTGGAACGCCGACGACCCTCAGCCCGCCGGCGACGGCGGCACCAAGCGCGCGCACGAAATGCGCAGCGGTCGAGCCTGTGCCGAGGCCGAGCCGCATGCCGCCCTGGACAAATTCAATCGCAGCCTCTGCGGCCTGTTTCTTGTACTGATCTGACATGAGGGTCTCTTCTGGCTGTGTCCGGCTTGGCCCATTTCGGCGTGGGCAGCGCCCGCGTTAGCATGGAGCGACTGCCGGTCCAAGCCATCGGCGCAGGTTTCCCCTTTCAATTGCCGCCGGATCCGGCCAATCCCGGCGCCGGTTGCCAATTGTTCTTGCAATAGCGGGAACGGCAGGTTACCCGCCCCGGCATGACTAATCCTCAAAAACTGATGCTGTTCGATCTGGACGGAACATTGATCGACACGGCCGCTGATCTGATTGCAGCTCTCGACGCCTGCCTGGCGAAGCGCGGTCACCTTCAATCCGATCCGGATACGGCACGCAGCTGGATCGGACACGGGGCGCGGCACATGATCCGCAACGCGCTTGTACATCACCGGATTGCCTTCGACGATCCGATGATCGAGGCGATGTACCGGGATTTTCTGAATTATTATCAGGCCAATATAAGTCGCTTCAGCAAACCTTTCCCGGGACTTTTGCATGCTCTTGATCAACTGCAGGCTGCCGGCTGGATGTTCGCCGTCTGCTCAAACAAGCAGGAACTGCTGTGCCGGCAGCTGCTTGAAGAACTCGACATGAGCAACCTTTTCGCGACGGTCAGCGGCGGCGATACGTTCGGCGTCAGCAAGCCCGACGCCGGCCACATATTGGGCACGATCGATGCCGCTTCGGGCCAGCGCGAGCGCTCGATCATGGTTGGCGACGCCAGCACCGATGTCGACGGCGCAAGAGCGGCCTGCATTCCGGTCATCGGCGTGACGTTCGGCTATACGCCGGTCCCGATGCACGACCTTGGACCCGACATCATGCTGAACGATTATGCCGGCCTGACGCCGGAAATCGCAGACGGACTGCTTCGCGCAACGGTTTAACGCTGTTTGCCTGGGTTAATCGCGGGCGATCCGCGTCGGCAAGACCGAAAAACGCGTTTCGCCGGGGCCCGATTCTACATGATCGGGCAATTCCGTATCGATGATCAAAAGATCCGGCCGTTCCTCGGCGATTGTACAATGAATTGAACCTTCACGCGGCAATCCGGCGAACCCGCTATCGGCATGCTCTTCAAATATCGGCGACTTGTCATTGAACGTGTGACGTTTGCCGAACGCGTCGATCAGTTCGCCCTCAATCCATCCGGGCATGAATCATCTGTAACCTTTGTCACGGTGGTTTTGACACTAACCATTAACTGCTTGCACCGCCTGCATATTTTCTGACGTCAGAGTAAGTGGCTATTCAGACAATTGATATATGACACGGGGTAACGCGGCGCAATTGCCGCCACCGGCCAGCAACCGGCTTTCCACGAGAACAAGAGGCCCGAAATCAATGCACGCGCACGATAATCTGGAACAGAATGCCCGAAATCCGGAACCGGAATTCCGGCTTGTCACACGAAGCGACTTCGACGGACTGGTCTGCGCGGTGCTGCTCAAACACCTGAACCTGATCAATGATATCAAATTTGTTCATCCGAAAGACATGCAGGATGGCATTATCGACATAACCGGCTCCGATATCACAACAAATCTGCCCTACGTTGCGTCAGCCTATCTGGCCTTTGACCATCACCAGTCTGAAACCGTGCGCAACCCCGGCGGCAAAGAGAACCATATCATTGAAGCCGATGCGCCCTCAGCGGCCAGGGTGGTCTGGAAGCATTATGGCGGCCATGACACGTTTCCTGCGGCATGGGACGAAATGATGGAAGCCGTCGACAAGGCGGATTCAGCGCAATTCAGCCGTGAGGAAGTGTTGCAGCCGAAAGGCTGGGAACTGCTCAATTTCCTGATGGATTCGCGCACCGGCCTCGGCCGTTTCCGCGATTTCCGCATTTCCAATTACGACCTGATGATGGACCTGATCGAATATTGCAAGAACCACACGATCGAAGAGATATTCGAGCTGGCTGACGTCAAGGAACGTGTCGACCTCTATTTCAAGCAGGAAGCCAAGTTCAAAGACCAGGTTGAGCGCTGCGCGACGGTGCACGGCAATCTGGTCGTGCTGGATCTGCGCAATGAAGAGATCATTCACGCCGGTAACCGGTTCATGATCTATGCACTCTATCCCCAGTGCAACATTTCCATTCACGTCATGTGGGGCCTGAAAAAGCAGAACATCGTATTTGCCACCGGCAAATCGATCTTTGACCGCAGTTCCAAAACCAATATCGGCGAACTGATGCTCAAATATGACGGTGGCGGCCACCATGCCGCCGGCACCTGCCAGATCGGAAACGATCAGGCGGAAGAAAAACTGAAGGAAATTATCGACCGGATCAACGCTGACGGCTGATCCGGCTTTTCACGTCCACGGCACTCAGATCACCTGAGCATAAGCCGGTTCCTGCCCGGCAAACATGTTTCAGGGCAGATGCCGCGTCTATGCTGCGGGACTGACGGTGCACGTCATGTCCTGGCCGCAGCACAATGGCGACTTGATCTTGCCGTGGCCATTAGGACATTTCGACACCTGCACTTCGCTGCCGTCATCGAGGCGAAGGCTGTCGTTTTGCAAGGGCGCATCGCACTTGCCGCATGTTGCGTTGACGCTCATCCCACACTTCTCACATTCGTATGTAGCCATTTCCGATACTCTCTCCGCCAATTGTCGATCGTCGTTGCAACCTATCAGTCAGGCTATCGGCCAGACAAGCGGCTATATCGCTGATTGCCGCGTTGGCGTGGCCGGGTGACACCGGCGACCCCGATGTGCCCGAGCACGCTTTCTGCAATCGTCGTAGCGAGGGTCCGGCAAATGGTGGGCGCGACTGGGATCGAACCAGTGACCCCCACGGTGTGAACGTGGTGCTCTCCCGCTGAGCTACGCGCCCATAGATCTCATGTTCAGCGATCGCAAAGTCAGTCAGATGGGGGTGGCGGCTCTATAGGGCCGCCGGGCCGATGCCGTCAAGATGCCTGTGGCTGTATCGCCGAACTGAACTGACGGCAGTGCTCCGCAACTGCTTTCAAAGAGCGGGGTTCAGTCGAGGGGCTTGCCCTGCAACAGGTGCTGCAATCTTGCCTTCACCTCCCGGTCAGGTTCTTCGGCAAGAGCCTGCTCAAGCACTGATGTTGCGTCCGTCGGCCAGTTCGCGCGGCCCCAGGCATCAAGGGCGTTGATCGCCATATTCCGATTGCTGACAACGCGACTGCGCAACGCAACACAAACGACCGGCCAGCCCTTACCGGGGAACCGTTTCAGGTCTTGCACAATGAAGCCCAGCGCGGAATGACTTGCATATTCCGACCCCAATCCCCGATCAAGAGCCGGACCGGATGCCAGATCGTCGAGAGGCAGGACTGTCCCGGCATATTCCAGGACCCTGTCAATCCGTGCAGGATCATCGGTCTGCATGAGAAAATACCATTGGGCATCGTCGGTCTTGCGATGTCGATCGAATTCGTAGTCCCAGGTGTCGATGCCGATCTCCCTGGCTGCTGCCCGCGCTAGCCAGAACTCAGATTTTGAGCCGCTTGAAAGCGTCCGTTTCAGCATTTCGACATTGACCGGATTCTCCAAAACGGCCCCGGCGATCTTTCGAATTTCATTCAGATCCGCATCCGACCAGCCGGCCTCGGATTGAAGATCTGAGGCCAGCGGCCGGCAAATGCCCGCAACTTCGCCGCAGCCAGCAATTGTTCGCAGGACGCTTCCCGGCCGGAAACGGCCTGCAGGAACAGGCTGGCCGCCTGAGGAGCCTGGTCAAAATCTTCAATGCCCTCGGCAGGCCCGCCGTCAATCAGCGCTATCAATATTCCGGCCGCGCCGTCGAGAAGTTCGCTGTCCAGGCGCCCATTCAACTGGCCGACAAGATCGCCCGTCGTGGCTGCGATATAAGCAAGATATTCGTCCATGATCGAATTTCGGAATCCGCCGCGCACCAACCATCGTTTTATTTCAGGATCGGCGGTATCGCGGAGCCGCTCGACGAGCTGGACCCTTCCCCAACCGTCAACCGATTGCGCCAGGTTCCACAATTCGGCCTCTGCATTCCCAAGCGAGTTCTGCAGCGCAACGGCGCAGAACAATGTGAATTCATCATGTTTGCCAAGCAAAACGAACAGATCGCGATCGGCATTTCCGGGAAACATCCCCAGCACCGCGATTGAACTCTTGACCGCCTCCCTGTCGGGCGCGTTGCGGGCAATCCACCGGAACAGGATTCTCAACTTCTCATGATCGATCGATTGATCGTTGGAAATGTCTTCCATCAGCACGTCCGCCATGGACAGAGCGTTATGATCGACAAGTGACTGATAAAAGACAGAGAGATTCGCCTCGTCAACCTGGCGCAAAACCGTCCTGATGTGTCCGAGAATCGCCTTCGATACTTCATCGGCATCATCGGCAGTTCCGCCCAGTATTCCGTCCAGTGCCCCGGCGACGAACGAGATATCGGTTTTGGAACGAATGAGGTCTTCATCGGGCAGTTCCTGCCCGGAAACAGAAAAGCCGGAACGGCTCAGAAAACCGTATATCGCTTCGCGTTCATGGTCCCACGGTTTGGGAAATTTGCCCGATCTCCAGGCATTGCTGCCGCCAAACAACGGAAATATCGGCAATTCCTCACCTCCTGAACCGGCGATGATCATAGCGAAAGTTTCCTGCCACGTCTTACTCCGTGGCCGGCAAGGGTTTTCCGCTGGTGGCCGGCATCAGCGGCTTGAACAGGGCCACGGCCTCTGCATCGATGCGGATTTCCGGTCCGGCCTGCTGCCAGCCGGAATAGGCCATCAGTTTCGGTATCGTCTGCGATGGGTGCATCTGCCCAAGCCAGCTTGCAGCAAGGGCATCTTCCGGCAGACCGCCGGTCGTGCCGGCCGTCGGATTGTGAAACCGGTCGGCAAGCCCCGGATAAAGGTTCAGGGTGAACCAGGTCTGCGGATATTCCGTCATCAGCACGACCCACTGGGCAAGCTGCTGCCAGCGCGGATCGCCCTTTGGCTGAATATCGGCCTCGATGCGGGCAATCTCCTGATACAGCGATACCGCGTTGATGATCCGTTTGATCTGGCGCGGATTTGACGGCAGGATCGGCGAAAGCGGCACGATGCGGTGCTGGGTGGCGGCGTGCAATCTGGCGTCGGTGGCGTTTTGCAATGCGGCAGTCTGGTTGATCTGCCGGGTCACCGCCTTCTTTACCTGATCGTTGCTGACGTCGTTTTCCAGGCGCTGTTTGAGTTCGCTCACCTGCTGATCGCGGATGTCGATGCTCGGGGCTTTCGACATCTGCTCGATGTCGGCAACGATCGCATCCAGTTTCGGCTTTTCCTCCGCCGATGCGGTTTCTTCAAATGTGTGCACGTTGAGCAGCGCCTTGACATAGTCGCCGCGCAATTGCTCATCGACTTCCGGCAGCACAAACGACATCTGGATCGCCTTTTCCACGAAACGGGCGCCGAAACTGTGCTCCGGGCCGACATCGATACCCTCCATCGCCCTGTGCTGTTCGGCGAAGGCCTGCTCGATCCAGTCGCGGTCGCCGAGAATGAGGAAAACGAGACGCGGCGAGCGCAGGATTGTCTGCATGCCGCGCACCAGTTCGACGACAAAATCGGGCTTGCAGCGGTCGAGATCGTCGATCACCACCAGCACCGGCCGCCGCAGGCGCCTGATGGTGCCGGCAAAATTTCGCCGGAACCTTTCCAGCGGGTCGCCGGCACCGAGGGAATAATTCTTCGCCGCCGACGCCGTACCCGGCAACAGCGATTCCGTCAGTGTGGAAACAATGGTCCAGATGAATGCGCCGCCACCGGCCAATACGGTCAACGCGGTTGCCACGAAGGCGGATACGTCGCCAGGCGCTGTTGCAGATCCTGCGGAATTCCCAGCCGGACCAACCGATTTCACATCCACGGCTATTTGCCGCTTTTCGGTAAAGACCAGCAGATCATTCTGATAGAGAACATAGCCGATCAGAACGGACAGAACGAAAACCCCGATCAGAATGTTGTTCTTCGGATTGAACAGCCGCCATCCAAGCTCCCGCAGCCAGAGCCAGAGCCATTCCAGCTGGCGCCAGATCCAAGGCCGGAAAGATCCCGGCGGCGGTTTCAATGCGTCATCGGTGATCCTGTTGGTATCGGTGCGAACGCCGTGAAACCCCTGCCTGCGGACCACCTGATAAAATGCCCACCAGGGTGGGTTGATATGCTGGTGCTGCCACGCATTGAACTGGACGATGTGCCAGGGCCGGCGGAAATGGGCCGGCGAAAAATCCTCCGCCGCCAGTTCGTTCATCGCGTCCCACTTCGGCAGCGGGCCGGGATGGACATAGGGATTGAGGAAACGGGCGAGATAGTTGGCGAACGTCGTCTTGCCGCCGCCCCAGGGCGCATCGACCTGGACAACAAAGGCGCCGTCGGCCAGCGCCGGCTCGCGGGAAAAATGCGCCTGCGGCGCCCAGGTGCCGGAATCGTAAGTGTTCGCCGCATTTGCCGGCGGCGTTTCCGGCTCCCGGTTCAGCCCGTCCCAGACCTGATTGAGCTTGCCGGCCAGCATGAAGGCCAGGTTGGAGCGGCCGAGAACGTCGTTTTCGGTATCCGGCCGGTCGTCGAGGAACGTGAGGTCGGTGTAGCCTTCATCGGCTGGCGGTTGCGGGATTTCTGCCTGATCGGGCACTTCCCCAAGGGTCGCATTGCCAAGGGTCGCATTGCCAAGACTTGGAGTCGCGGCAGGATTGTCGTCGGATTTCACGTCGTGAACTTCCGAATGAAGCAACGGCTCAGCCTTGAATGCAGATTCTGCATCAGTTGAAATTTGGGCCTTGCCAATTTTGGACGCCGCCGGATCTGCTTCAATTGTATCCGACTGGATACGGGCTTCGATATCCATGATATATCGATTAACGGTCCGCGGATCTTCCGCCCAGATTTCGTCGTCGATCATTGCGCGGGCAAGCTCAAGCTCTTCGTTTGGCGGATCACCGCGCAACCGCGCATCGTACCAGTTTATCCACACCTGCCAGTCCTGATCCAGATCAAGAAGCCGTTGTTTGAACGGATCCCATCGCTGACTGAAGATCGCCGGCTCAATCCAAAGCCGAAAACCGGCTAGGTTGCCTGCACCCCTGCCTTTTTCTATCAATTCGATATCTGCGGAAACCGCGGCGGAGATTATACCGTTTCCTCCTGCTAAATCGGCCGACTGACTGGCATTCGAAATGGCATCAATCGCGGCACGAACAATGTCTGTGCCGCCAACCGCCAATTCTTTTACGGCGAACGTTGAAGTAACGATTGAAATGACTGCATGACGGACAATTTGTTGTAAATCCAGATCAGCCGGCTCCAATAAAAACAGATTTGGTTCCAGGTTGGTGTCCGACCGGTTGGATTGAGACACGGCAAACCAGGACAACTGCATAAGATGAAAAGCGCTGATAAGCACTTCGCCAGGGATCTGTCGGTCGGGATTCACATCAGACATGTAATCAAGGTTGGGAAAAATCCGCAGCGCGGCCCGTACCGCGATTGCGACAGCAACCTCAGGCGGCTGTTTCTCAAGCCACGATCTCAATTCGTCCGCATCGCGAATTTGCAGATTTTCCGGTGGTGCCGCCACGCCCGCCCCCGCTTGCATCCGGATGACATCTTCGGTTGCAATCAGTTCTCCGGTCAACCCCTGCCCGTGGACTTAGCGTTCATATCCAGCCGTGGAAGGTTCGCAAATTCAGGCAAAGTGGCGGTTGTTTCGGCCGTCGATATGGCGGCTATAAAAAAAACGGTAACAAAACGCCGCTTCCGATCAAGCGGGTTTACTGCCTGAAATCCATTCTAAATTGTATTGCCATATTTATGGTTAATAACCGGTCAGCATGGTTTAAATTCGAACCATTAACTTTACGATTCATTTACCTTACTGAACCGTTAATTTCACTTGTCAATTTGATGAACATCGTATTAACATTTCCGCCAAGGGAACTGTAACGTGTGTAATGGGTGGGTAGAGTAATGAGTGATTCGTACTTCGATTTTTTCAAAAACAACAAATTCCGATCAACAGCTGCAATAGCGTTTTCTGCTACTCACATCATGATTTCGAGCGCAGCCTTTGCTCAATCGCCCAGTCGCGTGGCAACAAATCAATCCAGAATGAACTATTTGTGCTCGAATGTATTCAGTTCGCAGTCGAATATTCCTGAGGAATGCTGCACAGAGGACGGTCAATTCCGAATTACGCCGGAAAACATAGAAATCTGCACACAATTCCCAACCGCCACTATTATTACTGGCAACGATGACGATCCGAACGGCGATGGAGACGGCGACGGAGACGGCGACGGTG
>CAMYKZ010000010.1:69812-73751 GCA_947259045.1 uncultured Afifella sp. | reverse complement strand
CCGCGGGCGCGTTGACGGCACGCGCGATTTCCGCCGGCGGCAGCATCATGGCGAGGACCGAGATCAACAGCGCGGCGCCGCCAAGGCCGTAGAACAGCCATGCGAAATCGTCCGTGGCCGCGCGCACGAAGGACACCAGCGCAATCGCGACCGGCGCCGCGCCGAAGGCCAGCACGAACTTGATCCCGAAAGCCAGGCCGTGGTGACGGCGTGGCGTGTAGCGGGCCAGCATCATGTTTTCCGCTGGCAACTGGCCCAGATTGGCCATCACCGCGAAGATCGCCACCCCGACCACACCCAGACCGGCGGCGGCGGCGAGCATCATCAGGAAAATCATCTCGACGAACCAGGCCCCGATATAGATCAGCTTTAACGGATAGCGATCCGCCAGATGCCCGCCGACGAGCTGCATCGCCCCGCCGATGACATAGACGGTCGCAACCATCGCGCCGACGCCTGTCGCGCCACCGCCGAGCACATCCCGGAGACGCTCCGCAAACAGTTTCGGCAGTGCGATCTGAGTCCCGTGATAAATCAGCCCGCCGGCGAACATCGCAACCAGCAGGATCAGGAAGACGCGCAAGGAGCCACCGCCCGTGCCCTTGTCGTCCATGCCGTCGGCCTTGCCGGTTTCATCGGCGAACGCGCCGCGGCGAACGTACCAGACCATCGCAAGCCCGGTCGCGAGCACGACAATGCCGGGCACGATAAAGGCGGCGCGCCAGCCGAAAAGATCAATCAGCAATCCGGCAATCAGCCCGGCGCCGGCCGAACCGAGACTGCCGAAGATACCGTTGACCGCCAGTTGCTTGCCGGTATTGCCGTCGGCGTTGCGGATGATCCACGGGATGCCGACCGGGTGATAGATCGCGGCGAACAGCCCGATGCCGGCCAGCCCGAACAGCATCGCCTGCGGGCCCGGAACCAGGCCACACAATATCGCCGACGCGCCCATGCCGAGAAAGAACACGGCCATCATCCCGGGCACACTCCAGACATCGCCGAGGCGGCCCGCCGGCAGCGCCGCCGCGCCGACCAGGATCGAACCGACTGTCCAGAGCTGGATCATCTCGTGATAGGGCCGCTGCCATTCCGCCTCCAGCGTCAGCACGATCACGAAATAAAAGGCGGTGAACATGTGGATGTAGAAATGGCCGATGCAGGAGAATGTCAGGGCCAGCCGCGCGGATGATCTTGGCGGGGATGTCATATGCGGCTTTCTCCCGAAGCGACGTGCCAATTCCGGCGCCTCTTCGCCGTCCGGTGCTTCTATCCTACCATGCTTGCCGGAGACAAGGCTGGCCGACGGCGTGCAGCTTACGAACTGCCGCCCCGGTTCCACGGCCTGAAGGCCAGAAGCTCGTCGATTGCCGGCCAGGCGCCGGTGAAGGTGAGCGCCCTGTCGTCGATAGTGACCATGGCCGGCGGTTTTTCCAGCGGCCATTCGATCAGGTCGAAAATTCGGCTCGCATCGGCCGGATTCATCTCGTTTTCCAGCCCGCCCTTCAGCCAGCCCTGCATGGCCTCGACGCCGCCGGGCTGGTGGGTGCGCGTGGAATAGATCGCGACACGGAAGCTCTGCACGGCATCGGCGAGAAACGCCATGGCGCCCGGGACCGGTGGATCAGGGATATCGCCAGCGCCCTGCCAACCGCTTTCGTAGGAATGAAGGACGCCGTCGAAATCAAGACAGAGAATCGGTCGGGGCATGGCGTTAAAGCCTTCTGCCAAAAAGTCTCGCGCCTGCGCCAAAACCCGTACCCGCAATCAGAGGAAGCAGGACAACAATTACGGCCAGATGTAAAGGCGTGACGATACGCAGGTCCGAGTCCAGCCAGCTGAAAGCGAGAAGCGCCACCATCACAATGACGAGGAACACATCAAACATGGGTCTGCCGGAGCGCGTCAACACCGTCTTAACCAGCCAACGACCGGCACGGACACCAACGAATACGGCAATCGCCAGCCAGACAAGCACAATTACTATCGGCCAAAAAGCGGGAGCGATTATCTCACTCTTAAAGAGCAGATAAACGATAGCCGCAAACGCGCACAGCGCGGCGCTTGCCATACCGATTGTCGCGAACGCCAGCGTCCCCCGCAGCATGCGATCCAGAGCGTGCACCGCGCCTCACGCCGCCTGTTTTGCCTTCAGCAGCCCGCGATTGACCAGCAATTCGGCGATCTGCACCGTGTTCAGCGCCGCACCCTTGCGCAGATTGTCGGAGACGACCCACATGGACAGGCCGTTATCGAGCGTTGAATCCTCACGGATGCGGGAAATGTAGGTGGCGTCCTCGCCGGCGCATTCGTGCGGCGTCACGTAACCGCCATCCTCGCGCTTGTCGACGACCAGACACCCCGGCGATTCGCGCAGAATGTCCTGCGCCTCCTTGGCGGTGATCTCGTTTTCGAACTCGATATTGACCGCTTCGGCATGGCCGACAAACACCGGCACACGCACACAGGTCGCCGTCAGCTTGATCTTCGGGTCGAGTATCTTCTTGGTTTCGGCGACCATCTTCCATTCCTCCTTGGTGAAACCATCTTCCATGAAGACGTCGATATGGGGAATGACATTGAAGGCGATGCGCTTGGTGAATTTTTGCGCCTCGACCGGATCGTTGACGAAAACGGCGCGGGTCTGGTTGAACAATTCGTCGGCGCCTTCCTTGCCGGCGCCCGATACCGACTGGTAGGTGGCGACAACGACGCGCTTGATTTTCGCCTTATCGTGCAGCGGCTTCAGCGCCACCACGAGTTGGGCAGTGGAACAATTGGGATTGGCGATAATGTTCTTCTTTGCGAAACCCTCAATCGCGTCGGCATTCACTTCCGGCACGATCAGCGGCACTTGCGGGTCATAACGCCAGGCTGACGAATTATCGATCACGACGCAGCCGGCTGCGGCAATCTTCGGCGCCCACTCTTTCGAGATCTCGCCGCCGGCGGACATGATGGCGATGTCGGTGCCGGCAAAGTCGTAATTGTCCAGCGCCCGGACTTTCAGTGTCCTGTCGCCGAAAGACACTTCCGTGCCCTGGCTGCGCCGGGAGGCGAGCGCCACCACTTCGCTGGCCGGAAAGCCGCGCTCGTCGAGGATATCCAGTACTTCGCGGCCGACATTTCCCGTCGCGCCGACAATTGCAATCTTGTACGCCATATAATTATCGCCTTTCGCCTCTCCCAAACCGCAGGCCCGCCTGCGTTCTGCTCTCCCGCCTAATCCAGGAGAGGTTGGATCAAGGCAGATGAGTCAGACCGTTTTGGTGGTCGTTTTGAAGAAAATCGTCTTGTCTGTATTCAGGCATGCGTGATGACCGCCCGCTGCTTTCGCAGCACTACGCTTGACCGTGCCAGTCATGTTTGCGCCGTCAGCCATCAAAATCTCCGTGCGCGGCGGTTTTAGCCGAATTGGCGATGGAGTCAATTCCGCAGATCGACCCCATCGGCAAGATTAGGTGTCATGCAAACATTGTCGGGATCAATCCGGTATTGAATCCGATCGTCGCCTATTGCGGCGCCTCCGGCATTGCCGCATCGTCCAGCTCTTTCGCCCGGCGCCAGGCGTCCCGGTCGCTGACACGGGCATAATATTCGGCAAAACCCGGACGCTCCTCCATCGATCCGAACTGCAGGCCCCAGCCGACATGGGAACCGACATAGACGTCGGCTGCAGAGAACCGGTCGCCGGCGATGTAACCGCCGCCGGCCACCGCCTGTTGCAGCGTATCCATCACGGCCGTGAAATTGCCGTAACCGACCATGCCCTGTTTGTCTTCCGGGGGCTCAAAGCCCATCGACCGGTTGGTGGCCGCCGCCTCCAGCGGTCCGGCGGCAAAAAACAGCCAGCGGTAATAGGCCCCGCGTTCGTCCAGTGGCGGCGCAAGCCCGGCGTCCGGGAACCGATCGGCAAGCCAGGCGCAGATTGCGGCACAT
>CAMYKZ010000010.1:0-69733 GCA_947259045.1 uncultured Afifella sp. | reverse complement strand
CGTATTCCAGGATCTCGGTGCGGTAGGGCGCGCCGGTTTCTTCAAGCATCCAGCGGACAATCCGCCCGCGCGACATCGGGTTGGTGTAGAAAACCAGTTCGTCTTTCATGTTCGAGCTCCTTGTTTATGTCCTGATCCGTATCAGTGTGAGCATCGCCGCCCCGGCCAGCAACCCCCAGAATGCGCCGGAGACGCCGAACAGGCTCATGCCGGATGCAGTTGCCAGAAACGTCACGGCGGCAGCAGGCCGGGCGTCTTCATCGCGGAAGGCTGCAAGCGCGGAGCCGGTAAAGGCGGCAATCAGCGCCAGCCCGGCAACGGCTTCGATCAGCACCGCCGGCGCCAGACTGACAAAAGCGGTGGTAACGCCGGCAAACAGCCCGAGCACCACATAAGCGAAGCCGCAGATCACCGCGGCCCAGTAGCGCCGGGACGGATCGGGGTGGGCATCGGCGCCGGCAACCATGGCCGCGGTGATTGCGGCAAGATTGACCGCATGGCTGCCGAAGGGGGCGCCGAGCAGCGAAAAGACACCTGTGCCGGCAAACAGCGGCCCGGCCTTGGGCCGGTAATCATGGGCGGTCAGGACGGCAAGGCCCGGAATGTTCTGCGACGCCATGGTGACGATAAACAGAGGCAGGCCGAGGCCGAGCAGCGCTTCAACGGAGAACACCGGTGTGACAAAAACCGGCTGCGGCACGGCGGCATCGGCCAGCCGGTCCTGCCAGCCATCGGGAAACGGCACGCCGATTGCAACCACGAGAATGAACGCGGCAAGCGCCGCCGGAATGGCCGCAAACCGGTTGATCCGTCCGCCGATCACCCAGGCGACAATGATCGGCAGACCGAGCAGCGGATCAAAAGCGATTGCCCGGAACGGCGCCAGGCACAGGCCAAGCAATATTCCGGCCAGCATGGCGTTGGCCAGAGACGCCGGAATGGCCGCCACCGCCCGCCCGAACGGCCGCCACAGGCCGGAGATGACAATCAGAAGACCGCAGAGGATAAACGCGCCGACGGCCGCTGCAAATCCGCCATCGACAGTGCCGGACGTCGCCAGCAGCGCTGCCCCGGGCGTCGACCAGGCAATGCTGACGGGCATCCGTGTGCGCAGGCTGAGAAAAACACCGCAAAAGCCCATGGTGATGGCCGCGGCCATCAGCCCGGATGCGGCCTGCGCGTCGCTGGCGCCGACACCCTTCAGCCCCTGCAGGACAACGGCAAAGGAACTGGCAAAACCGACAAAGGCCGTCAGCAGGCCCATGAAAACCGCTTGGGGTGAAAGGTCGCGCAACATGGAACAGTGATGCCATCAAAGTGCAGATCGGTCGATGGTCAATGTGAGCCTCAGACCGAGCCGGTCTGCTCCGCCTGAAAGATTTTCACATTGCGGTCAAGCACGCCGACTTCAGCCAGCGCCGCGCGCCAGTCTGCCATGTGACCGGTGGCGATATGGGCGGCCAGATGGGCCTGGCTCTGCCATTCCTCATAGATGCGGATCAGCCCGGGCTCGACCATATCCCAGCCGAACGAATAGACATGGCAACCCTCTTCTGCGCGGGTCTTCTCGATCATCGTCAGGGCTGCCGGCTGCAGCGCATTCTGTTTGTCTGCGGCAATGCGGATTGTTCCTGCAACTAAAATCATGGCGTCTCGTCCTCTCCGCCCTTGCCCCTAACCGGGCGGGCATCTGCTTCATGAACTTCAATTTCCGGCGGCGGATCGACGACGAGCCGCCTTGCGGCAATGTCGATCACAGGAACTGCCGCCTTTGTAAAGGGGATCAGCCGGCTCGGCCCCATTGGCGGCGTGATTTCCAGCATGTCGCCGGCGCCAAAATCCTGCAGGGCGGAGACCGTGCCAAGTGTCGCGCCATCGGGCAATTCCGCCGCCAGGCCGATCAGGTCGGTGAGATAAAATTCGTCTTCTTCCGGTTCCGGCAGCACGGACCGGTCGACATAGAGGTCGACGCCGTTCAGCGCTTCGGCCGCGTTGCGATCGGCAACGCCCTTGAAGCGGGCAATGACGCCGGTCTTGTCGGGGCGGATTTCGGCAATTGAAAACGACCTGCCGTCGTTGCCGGCAAGCGGCCCGTACCGGCCGATCGCCATCGGATCATCGGTAAAGGTTTTGACCCGCACGGCGCCCTTGACGCCGTGCGGCCGGCCGATTTTGGCCAGGAGGACGGGTTTCGCCAGATCCTCAGCCATCTGACCGAGATGGCATCGCGGGCGCGTGTGCAACACGAAATATTGCGCCGCAGACCCGGGACCCATTTCGCTCACGCATTTTCCGGGTCCCGCATCTGCACAGCATCATCGAAGATGCTGCAGTGCGTGCGGGAAGACAAACCACTATCCAGCCTTGTTTTCTTCTTCAGCAGCAGCCTCAGCCGGAGCCTCTTCGGCAGGCGCTTCTTCGGCTGGAGCCTCTTCGGCAGGCGTCTCCGCTGCAGAAACCTCTTCTGCCGGCGCTTCTTCAGCCGGAGCCTCTTCGGCAGGCGCTGCCGCGGCTTCTGCTGCAGCTTCGGCTTCTGCGGCCTTGGCGGCTTCGGCGGCGGCCTTGGCATCTTCAGCCGCCGTCTTGGCGTCTTCTTCCGCCTGCTTCTTGGCCTCAACCCGTTCCAGCGCCTTGGCGCCCGGCAGTGCCTTTTTCGGATTGTTGCGTGCCGGGCGCTTGGCCAGGCCCGCGGCGTCGAGGATTCTCAGCACCCGGTCGGTCGGCTGTGCGCCTGTGCCCATCCAATGCTGGACCCGTTCGACATCCATGACCAGACGGGCCTCGTCGTCCTTCGGCAACAACGGGTTGAATGTGCCGAGCTTTTCGATATAGCGGCCGTCGCGCGGCGCACGCTCGTCGGCGGCGACGATGCGATAGAACGGACGTTTTTTCGTGCCGCCCCGGGCCAATCTGATCTTAACTGCCATTTGTCTTTTCCTTTTGGTGTTCGATTGTTCTGTTTCGAGATGTGTCTGTGATTATGTCTTGATTTTCATTTTTTGACCTTCGGGCCTTTGCCGGCGCCCATGCCCGGCAGGCGGGGCATTCCGCCGCCGCCCAGTCCCGGCAGGCTGCCGCCGGGCAGGCTGCCAAGGCTTCCACCCATGCCTCCCTGGCGCATGGCGTCCATCGACGCCTCGTCCGGCATTTGTGGGCCACCGCCGCCAAACAGGCCAGCAAGACCGCCTTTCTGGCGACCGAGCTTTTTCATCATGTCCGACATCTGCCGGTGCATTTTCAGAAGCTTGTTGATCTCCTGCACCTGGGTGCCGGACCCCGCCGCGACGCGCTTTTTGCGGCTGGCGTTGAGCAGCGCCGGTTTGGCGCGCTCTTTTTTGGTCATCGAGGAGATGATCGCCAGCTGCCGGTTGACGATACTGTCGTCCATGCCGGCTGCCGCCACCTGTTTCTTCATCTTGCCCATGCCCGGCAACATGCCCATGATGCTGCTCATGCCACCGATCTTCTGCATCTGCGTCAATTGATCGGCCAGATCGGCGAGATCGAATTCGCCCTTCTTCAGCTTCGCCGCAGTGGCCTTCGCCTTTTCCTCGTCGATCTCCTGGGCGGCTTTTTCCACCAGCGAGACGATATCGCCCATACCGAGAATCCGGTCGGCGATGCGGCTGGGATGGAAATCCTCCAGCGCGTCCATGGTCTCGCCGGTGCCGATCAGCTTGATCGGCTTGCCGGTCACGGCGCGCATGGACAGCGCCGCGCCGCCGCGGCCGTCGCCGTCGACGCGGGTCAGCACGATGCCGCTGATATTGACCCGTTCATCGAACGAGCGCGCCACATTGACGGCGTCCTGACCGGTCAGCGCGTCGGCGACCAGCAGAACCTCATGCGGATTGGTCTCCCGCCTGATCTCCTGCATCTCGATCATCAACGGCTCGTCGACATGGGTTCGGCCTGCCGTATCGAGCATCAAGACATCATAACCGCCAAGCCTGGCCGCGTTCATCGCCCGCGTGGCAATGTCGACCGGCGTCTGGCCGGCGACGATCGGCAGGGTCGCGACACCGACCTGCTCGCCGAGCACCTTCAATTGTTCCTGTGCGGCCGGCCTCCGGGTATCGAGCGAAGCCATCAGGACTTTTTTCTTCTGCCGCTCCTGCAGCCGCTTGGCCAGCTTGGCCGTGGTCGTCGTCTTGCCCGAACCCTGCAGGCCGACCATCATCAGCGCAACAGGCGGGGCAGCGGCGAGGCTGACCGGTTCGGCTTCCGCGCCGAGCATCGCCACCAGTTCGTCATGGACGATCTTGACGACCATCTGGCCCGGCTTGACGGAGCGCACGACTTCCGCGCCGACGGCCTTTTCGCGCACTTTTTCCGTAAAGCCGCGCACCACGTCGAGCGCCACATCGGCTTCCAGCAGCGCACGGCGCACCTCGCGCAGCGCTTCGCCGACGTCTTTATCAGACAGCGCGCCGCGGCCGGTAATCTTGTCGAAGATGCCGCCCAGGCGGTCCGACAATGTCTCGAACATCAAGACCTCAAAGCATGATCGCACCCGCGGGCGAAATTCGCTGGCGGATGTTGGCCTCCGGGATCTCTTTAGACCTCTGCGGGTCCCGGTCGGCGGTTGAAACTGGCTCTTTTATGAAGAGTTCGGTGGCGATACGCCGGGATCAGGGAAATGTCAAGGATTGCGGGGAACCGGAAGTTCCACCGTTTTGCCGTCGGGCGGCGATCAGCACCGGCTTATTTCCGGCCGCAGCCCTATTGCCGCGAGTTTCGTGCTTTGTCCGGTTTCCGGCCAGCGGCTTCGTTCATATCATCTTCTTGCCCAGGAAATCAGCCAGCAGGTCGAACACAAGCCGAATGCGGCGGCTTGTGTGCAGTTCCCGGTGCGCCGTCAGCCAGACGGGAAAGACGACCGGCTCCATATCCGGCAGGACGCGCTCAAGATCCGGCGTGCCCTCAGCAACTTCATCCGACATGATGATGATGCCAAGACCGTTCTTCGCCATTTCCCAGGCCACGACACCACTTTCCGATCCCAGGCGGAAATTTTTCCGGCTCAGCGAAAAGCCAAGCGGATTCAGGATCGTGATCATCCGGTCATTGTCGCCGAAGCCGATAAGGTCATGATCGGACATTTCGCCGAGAGACCGCGGACGGCCATATCGGTCGAGATAGCTTGTCGAGGCATAAAAATGCGCCGTCGCTTCGCTGACCAGCCTTGCGATCAGATCCGGCTGCTCGGGACGGATGTGCCTGATGGCAATATCGGCTTCGCGCAGTTGCAGATCGCGAATATCATTGGCTGCAACCACATCGATTTCCAGCAATGGCGCAACCTTGCGCAATGTCTTGAGCACGGGCGGCAGGATATAGGCAGACATGACATCGGATGCGGTGATGCGGACCCGCCCTTCTATCGTCTGGGACTGCCCCGATGCGGTGAGCGACATCCGGTTCGCGGCGTCATACATCGCCCGGACATGATCCAGAAGTTCAATCCCGGATCGGGTCAGCACCAGCGACCTGCCCACACGTTCAAACAGGACGATATCGAGCCCTTCCTCCAATGCCGCGACCTGGCGGCCAAGCGTCGGCTGGGTCAGGCCCAGCGCCCGCGCCGCAGCAGACAAAGAGCCTTCTTCCACGGTCGCCAAAAAGGCGCGCGCCTGATTCCAGTCGAAGGAGACGGACTGCCAATTCATGCATATATGTATATCGACTCAACAAATTTCAGCAATTTATATTCGCGATACGCATATGTATTTCTGCCTCACGAAGGAGAAATCACATGCAGAACGCAGCACAATTCTGGGACAAGGTCGCCGAGAAGTATGCCAGATCCCCGATTGCGGATATGGATTCCTACACCACCACACTGGAACGGACACGAAGCTATCTTTCGCCGGATGACAACATCCTGGAGATCGGATGCGGCACCGGGTCGACGGCGTTGCTGCTGGCCGGCAATGTCGGGCAGATAACGGCCAGTGACCTGTCGGCCAACATGACCAGAATCGGATCGGAAAAAGCCCAGGCTCAGGGGATCTCGAATGTGAAGTTTGTTGCAGCGGAGCTCTTTGACAGCGCCGTTGAAAACGGGCCTTACGATTGCGTGCTTGCATTCAACCTCCTGCATCTCCTGCAAGACACGCCGGCGGCATTGGAGCGGATCAACGGTTTGCTGAAACCGGGCGGCAGGTTTATTTCCAAAACCGTTTGCCAACCGGGTTCCCGGGCGCCGCTCAAGTTCCGGCTGATAAAGATGATCCTGCCGCTCATGCAATGGATCGGCAAAGCGCCTTATGTGAATTTCATGGAGATCGCGGAACTTGAAGGCATGATCTCGGATGGAGGCTTCAAGATCATTGAAACGGGCAACTATCCCGCCTCTCCTCCCAGCCGCTATATCGTCGCCCGGAAGATTTAGGGATCCGGGTTTGCACGGATGCACCCAATCGGGGCTTTGATCCTGTAACCTGATCGTCCAGGCGCAAAAAGACAGCGCAGTTCGGGCGCGCGGAAAACCTTTGGACTGGAAACCTCAAGGCTTTTCCGCCATATAGCGGGCAAAGACGAACCAGATGCCGATAAAGCCAGATGATCCCGTTTCGGAAAATGAACGGCCTGGGCAACGATTTTGTTGTCATTGACCTGCGAGAGCAATCCGGCGCGGCCAAGGCCGCTCGGCCGGAGCCGGCTGTGCGCTTGCGCCTCGCCGACCGCGATAAAGGTATCGGTTTCGACCAGTTCATTACCCTGGAAGACAGTGACAGAGCCGACCTGTTCATGCGCATCGACAATGCCGATGGCGGCGAGGTCGAAGCCTGCGGCAACGCCACACGCTGCATTGCCGGACTGCTTTTTGCCGAAACCGGCTCCGACAAGGCCGTCATCGAAACCGGCGCCGGCCTGCTGACGGCATATCCGGGCGGCGAAAGCGGCCATGTCAGCATCGATATGGGCGTTCCGAAATTCGGCTGGCAGGATATCCCGCTGGCGGAATATTTTCCCGACACCCGCTATATCGAACTGCAGATCGGGCCGGAGGACGATCCGGTGCTGCATTCGCCCGCCGTCGTCAATGTCGGCAATCCGCACGCCATCTTCTGGGTCGACGATGTCGGCGCCCACCGCCTCGACCTGTTCGGGCCGATGCTGGAGCACCATCCGCTGTTTCCTGAGCGCGCCAACATTTCCATCGCCCATGTGGCGGCCCGCGACCATATCATCGTGCGCACATGGGAACGCGGCGTCGGCCTGACAAAGGCCTGCGGCACAGCGGCCTGCGCGGCGATCGTCTGCGCTGCCAGAACCGGCCGTTCGGACCGCGAAGCGACAGTGACACTGCCCGGCGGCGATCTGGCGCTGCGCTGGGACGATGAGGATCATATCTGGATGACCGGCCCTTGGTCGCTGGATTATGGTGGCCATCTTGATCCCAAGACCGGCGCTTACGAGCGCGAGGAAGACGCCGCATGAGCGTCGATATCACCACATTCGGCTGCCGGCTGAACACCTACGAATCGGAAGTCATCCGCAAGCAGGCCGGCGCGGCGGGACTTGACGACGCCATCGTCTTCAACACCTGCGCGGTCACCGGCGAAGCCGTGCGCCAGGCGCGCCAGGCGATCCGCAAGGCCGGCCGCGACAATCCCGGCCGCACCATCATCGTCACCGGCTGCGCCGCCCAGACCGAACCGGGCACTTTTGCAGACATGGACGAAGTCGATCTGGTGCTGGGCAATGCGGAGAAACTGACGGTCGAAGCCTACCGCAATCCGGCTGATTTCGGCGTCGAGGCAACCGAGAAAATTCGGGTCAACGACATTATGAGCGTGCGCGAGAATGCGCCGCAATTCGTCGAGGCCATTGAAGGCAGGACGCGGGCTTTCGTCCAGGTGCAGAACGGCTGCGACCATCGCTGCACCTTCTGCATCATTCCCTATGGCCGCGGCAATTCGCGCTCCGTGCCGATGGGCGCTGTCACCGCTCAGGTGCGCAAGCTTGTCGAAAACGGTTACCGCGAAGTGGTCATCACCGGCGTCGACATCACCTCCTATGGCGCCGACCTGCCGGGCAACCCGCGCCTTGGCACCCTTGTGCGCGCCGTCCTGCGCCATGTGCCGGAACTTGAGCGGCTGCGCATTTCATCGATCGATTCCATCGAGGCCGACGATGAACTGATGCGCGCCATTGCCGAAGAAGAGCGGCTTATGCCGCATCTGCATCTGTCGCTGCAATCGGGCGACGACATGATTTTGAAGCGCATGAAGCGGCGGCACCTGCGCGCCGATGCAATCGGCTTCTGCAACGAGGCGCGCCGGCTGCGGCCGGACATGGTCTTCGGCGCCGACCTGATTGCCGGTTTCCCGACCGAAACCGACGCCATGTTCGAACAGTCTCTGGCGATCGTCGATGAATGCGGGCTGGCCCATCTTCATGTTTTCCCGTTTTCGCCGCGCTCCGGAACGCCGGCAGCCCGGATGCCGCAGCTTGAGCGGGCCATCGTCAAGCAGCGTGCAGTCCGGCTGCGCGAAAGAGGCGAAGCAGCCCGGCTTGCAAGTTACCGGAACGATGTCGGCAATGTCCGCTCTGTTCTGATCGAACGGCCGGGCCACGGCCGCACGGAGCATTTTGCGCCGGTTGACGTCGGCGCCGGCGAGCCGGGCGATATTATTGAAGCCCGGATCGTTTCCGCCGGGCCGAAGGGTCTTTCCGCAACGCCCGCTGACAAGGCTGCCTGAGAATGGGCGAAGCAAAAAAGCGCGGTTTCCTCAGCCGGCTGCTGCAAGGCGACGCCGCAGAAGACCTGCCGGCGGATTCTGCCGCCGAGCAACATTCCGATGCGCCGATGCCATCCGGCGAAACGCCTGCAACGGCACATGCGTCAGATCCGGCTGCAGACGGGATAAACCCCGAAATCACCGCAGACATCAACGCAGACATCAACGCAGACATCGCAGAAACCGCGCCCAAACCGCAATCGGACCACCCGGCCCCTTCCGCATCTTCCGAGCCGGCAGAAACCGGCTGGTTTCAGCGTCTGCGGTCCGGCCTGTCGAAATCCTCCACTGCCATCACATCCGGCATTACCGGCATATTTACCCAGGCGAAGCTTGACGATGCGACGCTGGAAGAGCTGGAAGACGTGCTGATCCAGGCCGATCTTGGCATTGAAACAGCAACGGCGATCAGCGCGGCACTGGCGAAAGACCGCTACGACAAGACGATCAGCGACCAGGAGGTGCGCACCGTGCTCGCCGACGAGGTGGAAAAGGTTCTGACGCCGGTGGCGATAAAGATGTCTCTCGATACGGCGCACAAACCGTTCGTGATCCTGATGGTCGGCGTCAACGGTTCCGGCAAGACCACGACGATCGGCAAGCTGTCCGCCAAGTTTCGTGCCGACGGGCATCAGGTGATGCTGGCCGCCGGCGACACGTTCCGGGCCGCAGCGATCGAACAGCTGAAAATCTGGGGCGAACGCACCGGCAGCCGGGTGATTGCCGGCAATCAGGGCGCCGACGCCGCCGGCCTTGCCTTCGAGGCCATGCAGGAAGCCAAGGCGGCCGGATCCGACATATTGTTGATCGATACGGCCGGCCGGCTGCAAAACCGCACTGAGCTGATGGCGGAACTGGAAAAGGTTGTGCGGGTGATCCGCAAACATGACGCCAGCGCACCGCATGCCGTGTTATTGACGCTCGACGCCACAACCGGCCAGAACGCCCTCAACCAGGTTGAAGTTTTCCGCGAGCGCGCCGGCGTCACGGGACTGGTGATGACCAAACTTGACGGGACTGCGCGCGGCGGCATTCTGGTGGCGATTGCCGCCAGACACGGCCTGCCGGTGCATTTTATCGGCGTCGGCGAAGGCGTTGATGATCTGGAGCCGTTCCAGGCCGGCGATTTCGCCAAAGCCATAGCAGGATTGACTGAATGAGTATCTTTGAACGGCAACCGGGTGACCCTGAGCGCAAGGAGGTTCAGCCGTTCGTCAAGATGGCGCTGGAGCTCGGGCCATTGGGCGTGTTCTTTTTCGCCTATACCAAATACGGAATATTCGCTGCCACCGGGACCTTCATGGTGGCGATAACGATCGCCCTTTCAGCCTCCTGGATACTGACAAGGCGGCTGGCGATCATGCCGCTGGTCACCGGTATCGTTGTCCTGGTTTTTGGCGGCCTGACGCTCTACCTGCAGGATGAAACCTTCATCAAGATGAAACCGACGGTGGTCAACGCGCTGTTCGGCACGATCCTGCTTGGCGGCCTGGCCTTTGGCCGCTCGTTGCTGGGTTACGTCTTTGACAGCGTCTTCCAGCTCGATGCCGAAGGATGGCGCAAACTGACGATGCGCTGGGGGATCTTCTTCTTTGTCCTGGCGGTGATCAACGAGATCGTCTGGCGCAATTTTTCCGAGGAATTCTGGGTGTCGTTCAAGGTGTTCGGCATGATGCCGATTTCCATCGCCTTCACCCTGTCGCAGATGCCGCTGATCATGCGCCATTCGCTTGAGCAGGACGACGAAGCGGAAAACAAGACGGATTGACAGACTGCGGTGGCTCGCTTTTGGCGGTCAGTGCAAAACATCAACGGACTCTCCTAAGCCGCGGTCCAGATCAAGGGAGCCGGGTTGCAACGTCAACCAAAGTGGAGAACTGACGGTCTGATACACAATTGCCTGTCTGGAATTTGAAATGCGCTTATCGCTCAAGGAATATCTAAAGCGTCAACATGGAGTTGATGAAAACTGGTACAGCATAGACAACCATACTGGCATTGAATGTCTCAGGATCGAAATAGGAATAGATGGATTGTTTTTTGCGCCGCCCGACAATCACTCTGGTTTAATCAATAAATTTTCCACCCGAAAACCACGTGAACTAAACGTCAATCAAGCACTGAATTCCGTGGCGCGCATTTTGATTAAAAAAGATATTCTCGAAATTTATCCAGAAAGATTGTTCTACGCGAATTTCGAGCCACGGGAGCCGAAGTTTAATTCACTCGACAAATGGTTGGTAATAAACGAAATCGAGACAGCCGGAGCATCTGACCCAATAGTTCGGCCAACTATTGGTCTTAGGGTCCAGGAAATCGATGGAGGTCTGGAATATCACATAGATTTCCCACTACTCACGTATATCGACCACCTTTATATTGACGACCTGAAAGAGAGCGAGCAGGCGAATTGAGCGCTTTGGAATTACTTGGAGTTAGGGTTACAACTTCTAAATTCTTTTCAAATCAGATCCAAACGGAAAACGAAAAAAGGGCAGCCCGCGGGGACTGCCCTTTTCCACTCTGAAGATCCCGCCCCCGGAATCTCTTGTTACCGGCGGGCCGGCATCGCTTCGCCGACCGATTTGCCGCGAATATGCAGTCTCAGCATTTCCGCTTCCGTCTGAGCCGCTTTGCCGAAGCCCACCATCGCCAGTTCTTCTTCGTCTTCTTTGCCGTCATTGATGGTCACATCCGGCCACCAGTGCCGCACCAGATCGGGCCGGACATGGGCGATTGCGTTCATCAGCCCCTGGGCGCCGCCTTCCAGAAACATTGTCGGAATCCAGATCAGGCTTCCCGACCAGACGACATCCGACTTTGTCTTGACGTGACTGCCAGGCTTCAGCCGCAGAATCATCATCCCCGGCAAATCACGAACGCGCTCGATATCAGTCCAGTTGAAACCGGCCGGACCGGTTTTCGCGCGCACGACGAGGCCGTGATAATCGGCAACGATAATCGGCTCATCAGTACGGAACATCGACACCAGTCGCACGATTGTCTGAAAGCTGATCAGCATCAGAATAATCATCAGCGCCGCACTGATTGCGCTCGGGATCGATGTCAGCACGCTTTCCATGCCTCGTGGCAAAAGCCATAATCCCTGATAGCCCTCCGCAAACGCCAATGTCTTGGCATCAAGGGCGAGAAAAAACCCCACGCCTGCAAGCATCGACATCGCCGCACCGATCCGCGCAGCCGACGGGCTCAAGCTGCACTGGGCGCGCATGACACGCGACCATGCTGCGTCCTTGTCACATTTTCCGAATGATTGTGGTTTCTTTAAAGATCCACTCATTTTTACCAGCCTCCAAATACCGCTGACGTAAAATGAACAAAACCTTTCGCAAATCAACTGTTAACCAGAATCACGGTGAATCGATTAGACTAACAATTCGTCAACAAAAGCCCGGTTCTGTTTCGAAATGAAACAATGAAGACAGAATTCAACCGGCAATCAACGAGCCATCTTCATCATCCGGGTTTGAAAACGGCGCGCCCAGACCTTCAGAAGCGGCGATCCTGTCCTGTTGCAGCGCCCAGATGACGGATGGAAATGCGATCTTGTCCCAGGGAATCTCGCTCCAACTGAAAAGCCGGACTTCCAGGCTTTCCGGCCCTGCGGAAAAGTCAGGTGTTTGCAGGCCGGCCCGATGCATGATCTGGATCTGGCCAAGATGGCGGATCGTATAGATCGCCAGCACTGCGGAAATGCTGATCCTGGCATTGGCTTCTTCCCGGGCTTCACGCATGGCGCCTTCGCCGGGCGTTTCGCCATGTTCCAGAAAACCCGCCGGCAGCGTCCACAATCCCTTGCGCGGATCGATGGCCCGCCGGCACAGAAGAAACCGCCCGTCATGGCGAACGACGCTGCCGACGACAATGCGCGGATTGTCGTAATCGACAAAACCGCAATGGCCGCAGACAAGGCGTTCACGCTCGTCGCCATCGGGCACGCAGGTTCGAAAATGAGGATCTATCTTGCTCATGACTGACAGTTAACGCGGCACGGAAATCAGGCAAGTCCGGATTCATACCAAAGGTCCTTGATAAGGACCTTTGGTATTACTCTGTCTGTTCCGACGCAGTTCCCGATATCGCCCGCTCGATCGCCGGCAGGAATTGCGATTTCACACTTGTTTCCGACAGCGGACCGATGAATTTGTAGACAATCACGCCATCCTTGACGATGAAGGTTTCAGGCACCCCGTAGACGCCCCAGTCGATACCGGACCGGCCGTCCGGATCCGATCCGACACGCTGGTACGGATTGCCGAGATTGCCGAGAAACCGGCGGGCGTTTTCGTCAATGTCCTTGTAATTGAGCCCCGCCATCTGGAATCGCTGATCCTTGGCAAGCTCCATCAGAACCGGATGTTCGCGCCGGCACGGCACGCACCAGGACGCCCAGACATTGACGACATGAAGCCCGGAGCTGAGCAACCGATCGTTCAGCCCGTTGCCCGGCACGCCGGCCAGTTGCGGCAGGTTGAATTCAGGCACAGGCTTGTTGATCAGGGCTGAGGGAATGCGCGAATTGCGGTCCGGGTTCTGGCCGACCGCGTAAAGCTGATAGGCAAACAGGCCCGCAAGCGCCAGAAATGCCATCAACGGCATCATCGCGGCAAGCCTTGCCCGCGGCCTCGCCTGTCCCCCTTCAGGCGCTTTCGCCTGACCTTGGTTTTCCTGCATATTCCCGGTCATCGGCTCTCCAAACCGGATAATTGCGAACCGGGTGTATCCTTGCCGCCGCGGTCGCCGGAAGAGCGGCGGCGCAGGCCGTCGGCTTCAAGTTGCCGCAATTTTCGTTGCTGCAAGCGGTTGTCGAGCACGACCCACAATGTCAGGCCGCCAATCACCAGCGCGCCGGCCAGGTAGGCGGCAAGGATAAAGCCGGAATGGGTCATCCGTGCGCCACCGCTGCCGTCGCAATGCCGGCCGACGGCTGCCGCGCCGCCATCAACTGCGCCGTGCGCACCCGGCGGCGAAACACTTCCGCCCGCATCGCCGCAAGATGCAGCGTCAGAAAAATCAGCGTGAACGCCACTGCCATAACCAGCAGTGGCCACAGCATGGATGCGTGGATGGTCGGGCCGTCGAGCCGCATCACGCTGGCGGGCTGATGCAGCGTGTTCCACCAGTCGACAGAGAATTTGATGATCGGAATATTGATGAAACCGACAAGCGTCAGCACCGCCGCCACCCGTGCCGCGCGGCTTGGATCGTCATAAGCGCGCCACAGGGCAATCAGCCCGAGATACATGATGAACAGCACCAGCACCGATGTCAGCCGCGCATCCCACACCCACCAGGTGCCCCACATCGGCTTGCCCCAGACCGAACCGGTAAACAGCGCCAGGAAGGTGAACGCGGCGCCCAGCGGCGCGGCGGCCCGGGCGGCGACATCAGCCAGCGGATGGCGCCATACCAGGCTGCCGATCGACGACAGCGCCATCAGCGAATAACAGAACATGGCAAGCCATGCCGAGGGCACATGAATGAACATGATCCGTACGCTGTCGCCCTGCTGGTAGTCGGCAGGGGCGACGAAAAAACTGAGATAAAGGCCGGCCAGAAGGACGAGCCCGCTCAATATGGCCAGCCACGGCAGAATCCGCCCCGAAAGTGCGAGAAACCGTGTCGGATTGGCCAGTTGATTTATAATTGCCATGGGCTCTTATTAGTTTCGCCGGGGACCGGCTGCAATATCATCGCGATCACAAGCACTTCATTACCGGTTTTATTCAAGTGCGACCTTCAGCGCCAGTGCACCGGCAATCGGCGCGACAACACATGATACCAGCGTGAAAGCGCACAGGATGAGAAAGGGTGGCGTAAAAGGCTCAGGGTCGTAAACCGCGCCATTTGTCGCGAGCACACCGAAAATCAGCACAGGAACGCTGAGCGGCAGCACAAGCACGGCAATCAGCATGCCGCCGCGCTGCAGCCCCGCCGTCAGGGCGGCGCCGACCGAACCGATGAATGTCAACGCCGGCGAACCGGCAAGCAACGTCACTGTGACGGCGGCAATCGCCACCGGCGACAGGTTGAGCATCAGTCCAAGCACAGGCGCTGCGATCACGATCGGCAGCCCGGTGGCGATCCAGTGGCCGATGGAGCGGCCCAGCATCAGAAAAACCAGCGGTTCGCCGGATGTTATATAAAGGTCGAGGAACCCGTCCTCGCAATCGGCTGCAAACAGCCGCTCAAGCCCGAGCAGGGAGGCAAGCAGAACCCCGATCCATAAAATCGCCGGGCCGATCCGCGCCAGAAGATTGAGATCCGGACCGACGCCGAACGGCACCACGGCAACAACGGCCAGAAAAAATACCAGACCGACCAGCGCACCGCCGCCGGCGCGCAGGCTGAGACGCAAGGTCTGGATGATGATCGCCGCCAGGCCGCTCATGCCGGCGCCATGTTCAATGTCAGATCCGGCTTGACCGGCAGCGCAAGATGGGTGGCGGCGACAATCAGCCCGCGATTCGCCAGATGATCCCTCATCATGGCGCCAAGCCCGGCCTCACCGTCCTTGTCCAGCGCCGATGTCGGCTCGTCCAGCAGCCAAAGCGGGCGCGGCGACAGGATCATGCGGGCAAGCCCCGCCCGGCGGCGCTGGCCGGCTGAAAACACGCCGAGAGGCAGTTCGAGCGCATGATCAAGGCCAAACCGCCCTGCGGCATCGGCGATCGCGCGCCGATCGGCGTTCCCGGCATATATCCGGCACCAGAAGACGAGGTTTTCCAGCAGGCTCATTGCGTCCTTGAATCCGTCCTGATGGCCGAAATAGTGCGTGGTCTGCTGATCATCGTCATGAATGATGTCCGCTGGCGTCAGCGCGACCCGGCCGTTTGCCGGGCGAAGCAATCCAGCCAGTATCCTGAGCAGGCTCGATTTCCCCGCGCCGTTCGGACCTGTTATCGCCAGCATTTGCCCGGCACCGACGGAAAAACTGACGTCGCGAAAAACCTCCCGGCCGCCGCGTTCGCAGCCAAGCGCATCTGCCGTTACGGTGATTTCCGGAAATTTGATCAATCCGTTTGCCAAGAATCGGTGTTCCGCCCTACTAGCATCTGGTATCGCCTTACAAAATCCATTATATGCAGCGCAACCCGACGGCGGCAGGCGCTCCTCCTCGTCGGCTCCCGCAGCCTGATCATGTCGATCCCGTTTGCGCGGTTGGATCCGCGACCGGTGGCGACAGGTTCAATTGTCTTTGCAAGGAGCCATTCATGACAAAATCACTCGATTCCTTTAATGCCCGCCGAACCATAGACGTCGGCGGCAAGTCCTACACCTATTATTCGCTGACGGAAGCTGAAAAGAACGGCCTGGAGGGCATTGCCCGCCTGCCCTTCTCGCTCAAGGTGCTTCTGGAAAACCTGCTGCGTTTCGAAGACGGCCGCTCCGTTACCGCTGACGATATCCGGGCCGTTGCCGACTGGATGAAAGAGCGCCGGTCGGACCGGGAGATCGCCTATCGGCCTGCCCGCGTACTGATGCAGGATTTCACCGGCGTGCCGGCCGTGGTGGATCTTGCCGCCATGCGCGACGCAACATCCAACCTTGGCGGCGACCCCAAGGTCATCAATCCCCAGGTTCCCGTCGATCTGGTCATCGACCATTCGGTGATGGTCGATTTTTTCGGCAGTCCGGATGCATTCGGCAAGAATGTCGACAGGGAATATGAGCGCAACGGCGAGCGCTACACGTTCCTGCGCTGGGGCCAGGAAGCGTTTTCCAACTTCCGCGTTGTGCCGCCGGGTACCGGCATCTGCCACCAGGTCAATCTGGAATATCTCTCCCAGACGGTCTGGACGCGCGAAGACCGTGAGGATGGCGAAACGGTGACCTATGCCTATCCCGACACGCTGGTCGGCACCGATTCCCATACCACCATGGTCAACGGCCTGTCCGTGCTCGGCTGGGGCGTCGGCGGCATTGAGGCGGAGGCCGCAATGCTTGGCCAGCCGATTTCCATGCTGATCCCGGAAGTTGTCGGCTTCAAGCTGAGCGGCAAACTGCCCGAAGGCACGACAGCAACGGATCTTGTGCTGACGGTGACCCAGATGCTGCGCGGCCGTGGTGTTGTCGGCAAGTTTGTCGAATTCTTCGGCCCCGGCCTGTCGAACCTGTCGCTGGAAGATCAGGCGACCATTGCCAATATGGCGCCGGAATACGGCGCGACCTGCGGATTTTTCCCGGTCGACAAGGACACGCTGGCCTATCTGACGGCCACCGGCCGCGACAAGGACCGCATCGCACTTGTGGAAGCCTACGCCAAGGCCCAGGGCATGTGGCGCGGAGACGATACGCCCGACCCGGCCTTTACCGATACGATGGAACTGGATCTGGCCGACGTGGTGCCCTCGATCGCCGGGCCAAAACGCCCGCAGGACAGGGTGACACTCGACACAGCGGCTCCGGCCTTTGCAACGGCGCTTGCCGAGATTCGCGGCGTCAATGGCGGCGGCGATAAATCCGACATGGTGGAAGAAGGCGGCGGGTCGTTTCCGAAGTTGGAAAAGGAAGGGCCCGTTGCCGGGGCCGATTACAAGATCCGCGACGGTCACATTGTCATCGCCGCGATCACTTCATGCACCAACACATCCAACCCGAGCGTGCTGGTCGGGGCCGGGCTGCTGGCCCGCAATGCCCGCCAGAAGGGGCTTGAGGTCAAACCATGGGTCAAGACATCACTCGCCCCGGGATCCCAGGTCGTGACGGATTATCTGGAAAAGGCCGGCCTGCAGGACGATCTCGACGCCCTCGGATTTGACCTTGTCGGTTATGGCTGCACCACTTGCATTGGAAATTCCGGGCCGCTGCCGGAGCCAATTTCAGCGGCAATCGCCGAACATGATATCGTCGCCTGCTCGGTTTTGTCGGGCAACCGCAATTTCGAAGGCCGGGTCAATCCCGACGTTCAGGCGAATTACCTGGCCTCGCCGCCGCTGGTCGTCGCCTACGCACTGGTCGGGTCGATGACGGTCGACATCAGCCGCGAATCGCTCGGCAATGACCAGAACGGCGAACCGGTCTATCTGAAAGATATCTGGCCGTCGTCGGCCGAGATTGCCGAAGTTGTGCGCACTGTTGTCAACGAGGAGATGTTCCGGACCCGCTACGGAGATGTCTTCAAGGGCGACGAACACTGGCAGAAGATTGAGGTGGAAGGCGGCATGACCTATGCATGGCCGTCCTCATCGACCTATGTGCAGAACCCGCCCTATTTCGAAGGCATGACGATGCAGCCGGACGAGGTTGAGGATGTCGTCGATGCCCGGGTGCTCGGACTTTTCCAGGATTCCATCACCACCGACCATATTTCGCCGGCCGGCGCCATCAAGCGCGACGGGCCTGCCGGTGATTATCTGGCATCGCACCAGGTGCGGCCGAACGAGTTCAACTCATACGGTTCGCGGCGCGGCAACCACGAGGTGATGATGCGCGGCACGTTTGCCAATATCCGCATCAAGAACCAGATGGTGCCCGGCATTGAAGGCGGCGTGACCGCCTATAACGGCGAAACCCTGCCGATCTATGATGCGGCAATGAAATATGTCGAGGCCGGCGTTCCCCTTGTCGTCTTTGCCGGCAAGGAATACGGCACCGGCTCGTCGCGCGACTGGGCTGCCAAGGGGACCAGACTGCTCGGCGTGCGGGCGGTGATCGCCCAGTCATTCGAACGCATCCACCGCTCCAACCTGATCGGCATGGGCGTGCTGCCGCTGGTGTTTGAGGACGGCACAAGCTGGCAGTCTGTTGGCATTACCGGCCAGGAAGAAGTCAGCATCGCCGGCCTGGCCGGAATTTCGCCGCGCCAGACGATCGAGGCGAGCATCCGCTTCGCCGACGGTTCGCAGAAAACCATACCGCTTCTTGTCCGCATCGATACGGAAGACGAGATGGAATATTACCGCAATGGCGGCATTCTGCATTATGTGCTGCGCAATCTGGTCGGCGCCCAGCAGGCCGCCTGACCGGCAAAATCCGCCGCACAAGAATACTGGACCGGGGTCAGACCGCCCTTTTTGGCCCCGGTTCACAAGACAGTCACAAGCCGGTGAGCGCACGGGCTTGTGACTGGCCTTGGCGGCAAAGGCTCCATAGGTTGCAGCCGTTGAAAAGGGTATTGCCAGATGATATTCCGCAGGATGACCGATTTTCGCAATCTGACTGCAAGCCTGCTTGCGGCATTTGTTTCTACTGCATTTCTGACGGGCGGCGTTGCTGGCGGACCGAAAGCCGTCGTCGAACTTTTCACCAGCCAGGGCTGTTCATCGTGTCCACCGGCCGACATCTATCTCGGTGAACTGGCAAAACGTGCCGATGTGATCGCGCTTTCCGTCCATGTCGATTACTGGGATTATATCGGCTGGAAGGACACATTTGCCAAACCGGAATTCACTCTGCGCCAGCGGGCCTATGCCCATGCCCGTGGCGACGGCAGGGTCTATACGCCGCAGATGGTGGTCAACGGCGCCGACCATCATGTCGGCAGCAGCAAAAGCTCTGTTGAACGCGGCCTCAGATCAGCCAGCCTGCCGCTGAACATCAATGTTTCGGAAGCCGACGGCACGATCAGGATCGATATCGTCGGCGATCCGGGCCTGACGAAGCGGCACACGACTGTGCGGCTTGTGACCTATACATCCGATGCGGCTGTGGAAATCCAACGCGGCGAAAACCGCGGCGAAAATATCACCTATCACAATATTGTCCGCTCGATGCGGCCGATTGGCATGTGGGAGGGCCAGGCCATGACCATTACACTGCCGTCGCGCGAAATCATGGGCAAGAATATCGACGGCTGTGTTGTTCTGGTTCAGGAAGATGCGGACAATGGCCCGGGACGGATCCTCGGCGCGGCAGTCTTGCCGTGGCCATCGTCATAATTCACCTATATTGTACTTGAATTAAATTGGATTGATAATTCCAGCCCACACGGTAGAGCGCGCGTTTACCATTTCCAATAAGTAAATCTTCAGGGCTTACCTTTAAGGATTGGCGTTTGTGAAAGCGTCTGCATGTCCCTACCGTTTCTCACTGCGATCGATCGGCGTATCAATCGGTACATTGGCCTGTCAGATCTGAATCCGGCGCTGGAAGCGCAGATCAGGGCTGAGCAGATCGGCAGTGTCTTGCGGCTGACACCGGCAATGATGGGCGGCAACATCGTCATCGCCCTGTTGGTGACAAGTCAATATCTGCAACACAGCAGGTTTCCCTATGTGCTGGCATGGGCTGCAGCAATCCTGATTATGGCCTCGCTGGCGGTTCAGGCGTGGTTCGCGCAGCGTCATGATGGCCCAAGACCGCAGGCGTCGAAACATGCCGTGCATCGCGCGGTGACGAATGCCGCGCTGCTTGGAGTGCTTTGGGGCCTTTTGCCGGTCATCACGCTGTTCGATGATCCCGGGACGCCTCTGCGCGGGATGATCGGGGTCATTGTCGCCGGAATGATCTGCGGCGGCGCTTTTTCTCTTGCCGCCATTCCGATGGCGGCAATCGCGTTCACAATACCGATATTCATCGGCTCGATTGTTATCCTGCTGCAGAGCTTCATGCTTGCCGATCAGGCGATCGCCATTCTTCTCGTCTTGTATTCAGCCATTCTGGCGAACGCCAGCCTGTCGACCGCCAGGGTCTTTGTCGGCCGTCTTATAGCGATTTCGGAATCCAACGAACGCGGCGCCGTCATCGCCATGCTGCTGAAGGAATTCGAAGATCACGCCAGCGATTGGCTCTGGTCGACGGATGCCAAAGGTCAGTTTGTAGACATATCGGACCGGTTCTCGGCAGCGGCTGCAAAACACGCGGCAGACCTGTGTGACATGACATTCCTCGATCTTTTCCGCGAATCCGGCGCAGATGGGCAACCCGGTTACCGGGTCATTGTCGACCATATGCGTTCAAGGGAGGCCTTCAGCGAGATCGAGCTCCCGGTGATCGCCGGCAGCGACCGGCACTGGTGGCGGTTTTCCGCCCAGCCCTTGCTGGAGGAAAGCGGTGAATTCGCTGGCTATCGCGGCGTTGCATCGGACGTCACCGAACAGAAAAACGCCAAGGACCGGGTTGCATATCTGGCCCATCATGATGATCTGACCGGACTGGCCAATCGCGCCAATTTCGCCGAAAAGCTTTGCGAAGCGATCGTCCAGCTGGAGCGCTTCGATATTGGCTTCGCGCTATTGATGATCGATCTGGATCAGTTCAAGGCGGTCAACGATACGCGTGGCCACGAGATCGGCGATCAACTGCTGGTTCAGGTCGCCAGACGGTTTGCTTCCGCCGTTGGTAAAGGCGATATCATCGCCCGGCTCGGCGGCGACGAATTTGCAGTGATTCAAACCAACCCGCCTGACGAGGCCGATACCGCCAACCTTGCAAACACATTGATAGATGCCGCCCGGGTTCCCATCGATATCGCCGGCCAGCCCGTCAGTGTCGGAGCAAGTGTCGGCGTTGCATTTGCGCCAAAGCACGGCACCCGTTCAGACCAGCTCTTGCGCCATGCCGATCTCGCGCTCTTCAGGGCCAAACAGGGCGGGCGCAATACCTACCGGGTTTTCCAGATTGAAATGGACAGGCGTGCCCAGGAGCGCAGAGTGCTGGAGCGCCAGGTTTCCCAGGCGCTGGAGACCAACCAGTTTGTGCTGAACTATCAGCCGCTGATCGATGTGGAGAGCAATCAGATTGCCGGTTTCGAAGCGCTGGTTCGCTGGAACCACCCCGATCGCGGCCTTGTGGCGCCGGATGACTTCATTCCGGTTGCCGAGCGGACCGGCGCAATCAAGGCCATCGGCGACTGGGTCCTGCGGGAAGCCTGCAAAACCGCCGCCACATGGCCGGAAGACCTGACCATATCCGTCAATCTCTCAGCCCGGCAGTTTGAAAACGGACGCATCATCGGCTCCGTCACCGAAGCCCTTGAGCAATCCGCGATCGATCCGAAAAAACTGGAAATCGAAATCACCGAGAGTGTCCTGATCGACCAGCCTGATGATGCGATCGATATGCTCAAGCAACTCAAGGCGATTGGAGTCTCGATTGCGATCGACGATTTCGGCACCGGTTATTCCAGCCTGTCCTATCTGTGGAAATTCCCGTTCGACAAGATCAAACTGGACAAGACGTTTGTCGCTGCGATCGAAAACGACAAAGTCGCCTGCGACATTCTCAGAATTATCGGCTCGCTCGGCGAGACCCTGAATATGCGGATCACCGCTGAAGGTGTTGAGAATATCGAGCAGGCGGAGTTTCTGAGGTCCATTGCATGCCACCAGCTTCAGGGCTTCTATTTCTCAAAACCGCTCGGTTCCGATGAACTGCCTGCCTTTCTGGTTGAGAATCTGACCGGCAAGATGCAAGGCAAGGCTGGCAAAGAATTGCCTGGGCGCAAAGTCGTAAACGACATCTGAAGGCTGACCGACGGATTGTCCGGACCTGCTATCTTGAGCGCAACTGCCCGATCAGAGCCTCGACTGCAGGAAGCGTTTTTTCCACCATGATCGCCACGCCTTCGGCAGTCGGATGAATGCCGTCGGGTTGCAGAAGTTCCGGTTCCCCGGCCACGCCGTCAAGAAAAAACGGATAGAGCGCTACATCGTGTGCGTCTGCAAGTGCCGGATAGACGGCATTGAAGCGATCTGCATAATCGTCACCCATATTGGGTGGCGCCAGCATGCCTGCCAGCAGAACCATCTGATTGCGCGCTTTTGCCTGGCTGATAATGCCGCCAAGCGCCTGCCGGGTGATCGCCGGGTCGATGCCGCGCAGGGCATCGTTGCCGCCAAGTTCGACGATAATTGCATCGGCATCGGCGGGAACCGACCATTCAAATCGCGCAACGCCCCCGCTCGACGTATCGCCGGAAACCCCGGCATCGATAATTGCCACCGTGTGCCCGCGCGCATCGAGCGCGGCCTGCAACCGCGCCGGATACCCCTCGCCTGGCGCAAGTCCGTACCCCGCGCTCAGACTGTCTCCGAGCACGACAATCTTCAAGACCGCGTCGTTGGCGGTTGCCGGAATCGTTGCGATGAGTAACGAATTCGCCATCACAAGGGCGCTAAATATCCAACGGAGCATTTCGAAGCCTTTGACTGTCGTGAATTTAAACCCATATGCCGACGTGCGGGGTCGGCCAACATATAGGGCTCATATTGTGAGTGAACACGCCATACTACTGGAAAATGTCGATCTGACGCTTGGCGCCGGCGCCTCGAAGGTCCATGTGCTGCATCAGGTCAGTCTGGCGGTCGCGCCGGCTGAAAGTATCGGCCTTGTCGGACCCTCCGGTTCGGGGAAATCGACACTATTGATGGTCGTTGCCGGACTGGAGCGGATTGATTCCGGCAAGATCGCAATTGCCGGCCAGGATTATGCCGGCCTGAACGAAGACGCGCTGGCGGCCTTCCGCGGCGACCGGATCGGCTTTGTTTTCCAGGGATTCCATTTGTTGCCGACAATGACGGCGCTTGAAAATGTCGCTGTTCCGCTGGAGCTTGCCGGCCGTGACGACGCGTTTGACCGCGCCCGCAGCATGCTGGAGCAGGTTGGCCTGGGCGAGAGACTTTCCCATTATCCGGCTCAGATGTCGGGCGGCGAGCAGCAGCGGGTCGCGATTGCCCGCGCGCTTGCCGTCAAACCCGCCATTCTGATCGCTGACGAACCGACCGGAAATCTCGATTCTGAAACCGGCACCGAAATCGCCGATCTGATCTTCCGGTCGACGCGCGACAATGGCACGACCTTGGTGCTGGTGACCCATGACCGGCATCTGGCGGAACGTTGCGACCGCATGGTTCGGATTGCCGGTGGACGAATCGACGCGCCGGCGCAGGATCAGCCTGTCCTGCAGTCGGCATGATGAACAACACGATGCCGACAAATTCGATTGCCTGGACAATCGCGTTACGCGAATTGCGCGGCGGCCTGCGGGGCTTTCACATCTTTCTCGCCTGCATCGCCCTGGGTGTCGCGGCAATCGCCGGGGTCAATTCGGTGTCGCACGCCCTGACCGACGGGATCGCGGCCGAAGGCCGGACGATTCTCGGTGGCGATATGGCCTTCCGACTGACCCAGAGACCCGCTTCGGCCGACGAAATGGCGTTTCTTGAAAATTCCGGTCTGGTCGGACGCGTCGCCAACATGCGTGGCATGGCCCGGGCTCCCGATGGCTCCAGCCAGAGCCTTGTGGAACTGAAGGCTGTCGACAAGGCCTATCCGCATGCCGGGCAATTGACGCTGGAAAGCGGCGGGGACGCCCGCGCCGCAATGGCGCTGAGTGAAGGCCGCCATGGCGCGCTGGTTGCGCCGGAACTGCTTGAACGGCTTGGCGTGAAGGTCGGCGACACGATTGCAGTCGGCGATGCCGAGCTGCGGATCGGCGGCATCATCGAGAACGAACCCGACCGGCTTGCCGACGGCATCGGTCTCGGGCCCCGCCTGATGATCTCTGTCGAAGCGCTTGAGGAGACAGGACTGGTTCGGCCGGGCAGCCTTGTGCGCTGGACCTACCGCACTGACATTTCAGCAAGCCGCGAAGGCGGGATAGATGCCGTACAGGAAGCGGCAAAACAGAAGTTTCCGCTTGCCGGCTGGCGCATTCGCACCCGCGACAATGCCTCGCCGCGTCTGTCGCGCAACATTGCCCGCTTCGCACAGTTTCTGACGCTTGTCGGCCTGACGGCACTGGTTGTCGGCGGAGTCGGCGTTGCCAATGCCGTGGCCAGTTTTGTCGACATGAAACGGCCGGCGATCGCCACGCTCAAATGCCTTGGCGCCTCCGGCCAGCTGATATTCCGGATTTACTTCCTGCAGATCCTGCTTCTGGCAGCGGGTGGAATTGCCATCGGGCTGGCGATCGGTGCGCTGCTGCCGTTTATCGCCAGTGCGTTTCTGGCCGATCTTCTACCGATCAATGCGACGTCCGGATTCTTCCCGCTGCAATTGCTGCTCGCCGCGGTTTACGGGCTGCTGGTAACGGTCAGTTTTTCGATCTGGCCGCTTGGGCGGGCGCGAGACCTTCCGGCGACAAGCCTGTTCGCCGACAGGGCCATCCCGGCCGCGCTCAAACCCCATCGCGATTATCGGCTGATTCAGGCGGCGACACTGGCAGCCCTGGTGGCGATGGCCATCGGCCTTGCCGTTGACCGGCGCATCGCCGTCGTTTTCGTCATTGCCGTCGTCGCGGTTTTCCTGATCCTGCGGATTGTCAGTGCATTGATCGTAACGCTGGCGCGGCGTGCCGGTGCGATCCGCGGCACGACCCTGCGTCTTGCGGTTCGCAACATCCAGCGCCCGGGGGCGCTGACATCCAGCGTTGTGCTGTCGCTTGGCCTCGGCCTGACCCTACTTGTCACACTGGCGTTGATCGATACCAGCCTGCGGCGTCAGTTGACGGGCACGATCGCGGAACAGGCGCCGAATTTTTTCTTTGTCGATATTCAGAATACCGAGAAAGACGCATTTCTGAAGCATCTGTCGTCGCTGGCCCCGGATGCAGAGATTGCCGACGTGCCGATGCTGCGCGGGCGCATCATCGCGCTGGGCGGGGTTCCAAGTGCCGAACTCAGGCCGCCGGAGGATCAGAGGTGGATTCTTTCCGGTGACCGCGGCATCACCTATTCAGCCGGCCGGCCGGAAAAATCCACACTGAGCGACGGCGAATGGTGGCCGGCCGATTATTCCGGCGAACCGCTGGTGTCGTTTGAAGCCGAAGCCGGCGAAGCTTTCGGGCTGAAGGTCGGCGACACGGTCACCGTCAACGTGCTCGGCCGCGAATTGACGGCGCGGATCGCCAATTTCCGCGACGTTGTCTGGGAATCGCTGTCGATCAACTTCGTCATGGTGTTTTCACCCAATACATTCGCCGGCGCCCCCCATGCCCATCTGGCCACGCTGACGCTGCCGGGCGAAACGGATGCTGCCGCCGACAGCCGGATTCTCGCCGCCGTGTCGAATAGTTACCCCGGCGTCACCAGCGTCCGCGTCAAGGACGCCATCGATACGGTGAACGCCATCGTCGCCGACCTCGCGCTGGCGGTGCGCGTGGCGGCGTCGCTGGCGCTGGTCACCTCAATGCTTGTGCTCGGCGGCGCGCTTGCGGCCGGCCACCGGCAACGGCGTCAGGATGCCGTTATTCTGAAAGCACTCGGCGCCACCCGGAAGCGGCTGCTGGCGGCGTTCGCGCTGGAATACGGCCTGCTTGGCGCGGCGACGGCCCTGTTTGCGGTCCTGGCGGGAACCGTGGCGGCCTGGTATGTCGTCAACCGGATCATGGGCTTTGAGTTTGTCATTTTGCCTCAGGTCGCGATGTCCGCGGTTCTGATTGCGTTAACCGTAACGATCGGCTTCGGCCTGGCCGGCACGTGGCGCATTTTATCGGTCAAGGCAGCGCCCTATTTACGAAATATGTAGAAGGGGTTAACCGTTTTACACTACGGTCTTGTTATTGAACCGCAGCATTGCCATATTATACAAGAGTTTTTCGGGCATCGCCCGGACCGTTCAACAGGAGGTTTAATCGATGGCTGATTTCCAGCAGCGCTACCAGACTTCGACCCAGACCCGCACAGGTGTGCGCGAAGGGATCGATGAGGGTCTGCGCACTTATATGCTTCGCGTCTACAATCTGATGGCGCTTGGTATCGCCGCAACTGCACTGACCGTCGTCACGCTCGGCGCCTTTCCGGAGGTTTTATACGCCGTTGCAGCCGGGCCGATGAAATGGGTTCTTTTTGCCGGCGTTCTGGGTCTTGGCTGGTTTTCGCCGCGGCTGATTCTTGGCGGCAACCTGGCCATGGCGCATGGTGCCTATTGGCTTTACACCGTGCTATGGGGCGCGCTGATTGCGCCGATGGTGCTGTTTTTCCTTGGCGAAGCGCCAGGAATTGTCGCCCAGGCGTTTTTCATCACTGCCGCGACGTTCGGGTCGATGAGCCTGCTGGGCTATACGACCAAGCGTGATCTGTCGCCGATGGGTACGTTCCTGGCGATGGCCAGCATCGGGTTGCTGATCGCCATTGTCGTCAATGTGATCTTCATCCAGAGTGGCATGATGAGCCTGATCACATCGAGCTTTGTCGTGCTGCTGTTCTCGGCCGTCACCGCCTATGAGACACAGATGATCAAAAATATGTACCTCGAAGCCGACGCCCACGGGGTCCGTGAATCGAAAGCCATTTTCGGCGCATTCGCGCTCTACGGCTCGTTCATCGTCCTGTTCGTGCATATCCTGAATATTCTCGGTATCATGCGGGATTAGGATTTCGGTCCAGACTGAGTGAAACGCCCCGCTTCGTGCGGGGCGTTTTCATTTGTGCTTTTGGCTTTATGGTGGCGCAATGATCAATATCCGCCATGCGGTGGAAGCCGATTTTGCGGCCATTACCGCGATCTATGCAGATGCCGTACTGACCGGCACCGCATCCTATGAACTGGAACCGCCCGGCCTCGACGAAATGGTCCGCCGCTGGCGCGCGCTGAGAGAGCAGGGATATCCCTATCGCGTCGCCGAGCGCGATCACGCGATTATCGGCTACGCCTATGCCGGCCCGTACCGGCCGCGTCCGGCCTATCGGTTCACTGTCGAAAATGCAGTCTATGTTGCAGACGATGCCAGGCGCAGCGGCGTCGGCCGTGCGCTTCTGGAGCAAATCATTACCGATTGCGAGCAGGCAGGCTTCAGGCAGATGATCGCCGTGATCGGCGACGGCAGCACCCACGCTGCATCCGTCGGTCTGCACGAGACACTGGGTTTCCGCCGGATCGGCACGATAGAAGGATCCGGATACAAGCATCAGCGCTGGCTCGACACCGTGCTGATGCAGCGTCAGCTGGGCGCCGGCAATACCACCGCGCCGGATGAAATCAGCCGCTGACGAGCCGCAGTTTCGGTTTGTCCAGGACGCTCAGCGCCCTGGCCAGATCGCGGCCCCGTTTCAGGATCGCGCCAGAGGCTGCAACAATGTTGTACTGGCCCTGTTTTCGGGCCAGCGCCGGGATCTTTTCGACACGGTAGATCGGAAATTCGCTGGACCGGCGGAAGATGGAAAACACTGCTTTATCATCGAGATGATCGATCGCGTAATCACGCCATTCGCCATCGGCGACCTTGTGGCCATAGACGCGCAGGATCACGCTGAGTTCGTGCCGGTCGAAGGTCACCATTTTCGGCACGTGTTTTTGCCCGTTCATCGGCTGGGCTGCGGACCCTCGCAGCCGCGGGGAAGACCAGTCTTCAGATTCGCTCAAGCGCGCCTCCTGTTCGTGACCCGGCTCACCGGATTTGCAAGACATCATAGCCTGAACCAAGGTGCAGTGCGCAACCCCCTGATGGCTTGGATTTTATCGTCAGGCAGGTTAATGATTTATCTTAATTTCGCCAAAATTCAGCCCTTCGTCCGCCATGCTGCCTCTCCATATATTCATTGTTGCCTCACGAACCGGCGGCGCGAAAGGGTAACGGTTTTCAGCCCCCCAGCCCCCCGAAGCCCTTAGCAAGGCCGGTTTGATATGTTCCAAGTATGGTTCAATCCCCCAGAGGTATCCCCTTAGGCCGGCTGAAAAGCCGGCCTTTTCTTTGTCTCCGCTTTTGTCTCACTTTTGTCTTCCGGGATGATATTTCCGGTGTTTCAAGATCGATATATTTTGTTAATCAGAATTCGATTCGAGTCGAAAATTGAGATGAATTTTACAAGGTCTGTGCTATTTTTACTGTGTTGATTCGGGAGGATAAGATCATGCCTCGTCTCTTCACAGCGCTGGAACTGCCAGCCGATATCGTCTTTTCCCTTTCGCTTCTGCGCGGTGGCCTGCATGGCGCCCGCTGGATCGATTCTGAGAATTTTCACATCACCCTGCGGTTTATCGGCGATGTCGACGAACGCACCGCCGATGATGTGGCCGATGCGCTAGATCAGGTGAGCCGACCGTGTTTTTCCGTCGAACTGAACGGCCTTGGGTCATTCGGTGGCCGCCGGCCCCATTCCGTCTGGGCCGGCGTGACCATGAAGCCGGAGCTTGCGGAACTTCAGGCCGAACTTGAACGGCGCATGCAGCGGATTGGCCTGGCGCCGGAACGGCGGAAATTCGCCCCCCATGTCACGCTGGCGCGGGTCAGGGGCGCAACCTCGGCGGATGTGGCGAATTATCTTGCCCTGCGGGGTGGCTTCCGGTCGCCACCCTTCCCGGTCGGCCGCTTCGTGCTGTTATCGTCACGCGCCTCCAAAGGCGGCGGCCCGTATATTGTCGAGGAAGCCTATCCGCTTGCCGCCTGAAGCCGGTGGATCAGCTTGCCGACTGCCTGATCCAACGTATCGAACAGGATCTGAAACTGTCCGGCATTGCCATAATAGGGATCGGGCACATCAGCGGAATCGCCTGTCGCGTAATCAAGGAAAAGCCGGACGTCGGCAGCGCCACCTTCCGGCCTGATGGCCATAGCATCGGAAACGTTGCGGCCATCCATCGCCAGGATCAGGTCAAAACGGTGGAAATCGTCCGGCGATAACCGGCGGCCGCGCAGGCCGCTGACGTCGATATTGTTGCGGCGCGCCATCTCGATGGTGCGCGGATCCGGCGGGTCGCCGATATGCCAGCCGCCGGTTCCCGCCGAATCCACCTCAATCATCAGCCCCGCTTCAGAAAAACGTGCGCGCAACAGCCCTTCCGCCATCGGCGATCGGCATATATTACCGAGACACAAGGTCAGAATAGACGAAACCGGTGATGGAGGATGAGACATGGCTGAAAAACTGACTGCTGATGCGCGCCGCGAAGCGCTGGACAGCCTTGACGGCTGGGATGATGTTGACGGCCGCGACGCGATTACAAAGACCTTCACATTCCGCAATTTCAACGAAGCATTCGGTTTCATGACCCGGGTCGCGCTGATGGCGGAGAAGATGGACCATCATCCGGAATGGTTCAACGTCTACAAGCGCGTCGACGTCACGCTTTCAACCCACGACGCCGGCGGGCTGACCGAGCTGGATACCAAACTGGCTGCCGCAATGAACCGGATCGCCGGATAGGACAGTACACACTCAGGCAAACAATCCGTGCAGGTACCAGCCGGGCTGCGTGGTTTCGCGCTCGTAAAGCCCGTCGCGGTAAAGCCAGTAGCGCCGCCCCTGCCGGTCTTCCACCCGGTAATAATCCCGCGTCAGGGTGCTGTGCGCGCCGGTTTGCCCGTCCAGCCACCATTCCGGCGCAATCCGCTCCGGCCCGTCTGCCCGCACGACATCATACAGAACCCGCCGCCAGCGGAATTTCGATGGCGGCCCTTCCGGTACATCGGCCAGCACATCGACCGGTTCGGGCCGGTCGAACAAGGTCACCGGCCGCTCCGGCAATGCCGGATCGAAAACCGCCGCTACCGGCCATTGTGCGGCACGGGCATCCGCCTGCACCATGGGCGGGAGTTGAAACGCCTGTTCGGGAATATGACTGTCGGCCGGCACCAGGCGGGTCACCCGGGCCGCTCCCAGCCTTGCCCCGATCCGGTCGACAAGCTGATCGAAGTCGGCCGTCACATCCGTATTGCCGGACAGGTCCACCTGCGCCGCATCGAGAGTTTCCGCCTCAACCACCGCAAGCTTGATCATGTCGAGCCCCGTCCCGGCATCGAAGCCGAGGCTGGTATCAAGCCGTTCGCCCAGCCCGTCCAGCCGTTCGCGAAACAGGCCGGCCAGATCCTGTGCATTGCGGCTTGGCCTGGAGGTTGCCACCGCCGTACGCACGACCCCGCCATCGGCCCGGAACATCACAAGTTCCAGATGGCGCGCGCCCTTGCCCTGCCGCTCCAGGCTTGCGGCCAGCCCTTGAGCGAGCGACCTGACCGTTGCCGCCACGGCGGCCTGATCACTGACCGGCTCAGCGAACCGGCGCTCGGCAAAAAGCGCCGGCGTTGGCAGGCGCGGCGACAGGGGCTCATCCTCAAACCCCAGCGCCTGATCGAGGCGGCGCACCAGCGACAGGCCGAAGCGGGATGCCAGCGGCGCCCGCGGCTGGCCGACAAGCTGGCCGATGCGCTTCAGGCCAAGCCGCTCCAGAAGGGCCGTCTGTTCCGCCTCAAGCCTGAGCGCTGCAACCGGCAGACCGGCCAGCGCCTGGCGTTCCTCACCGGCTGCCAGAGAGACCGGCTCGCCGCCGCCGAAATGCGAAAGCGCCCATGCAGCACCGGGTGTGGCGGCAATGGCGATGCGCGCCTCAATACCCCGGTCCGTCAGCCGCGTCTGAAGATCGGCGGCAAGCCGCATTTCTCCATGACGCGCCGGATCGGCCCCGCCCGGCCCACCAGGGCCGGCAAACAGATGGGCGCAGCCGGAAATATCCAGAAACAGCCCGTCAGGGCCGGTTTCCAGGGCCGTGTCCAATGAGACCAGCGGCGTGTAGCGGTCGCACCAATTGGCAATCACTTCCAGAAAATCCCGGTCGGCCTGGTCATCGGCCTCGTGCACATCCAGGCCGGGCACGGCGCCGCGCGCATCGGCCAGGCTTTGACCGGGCCGCACGCCAAGAATGGCCGCCGCAGCGCTCACCGCCGTCAGCCGCAGCGCATTCCTGATGCTGCCAAAGACGGCAAATGGCCGGTCAGGCTGCGCTTTGCCGGCCCGGACCATCCGGTCGATGGGAAGCTGCGGCAGCCATAGCGACAGGATCCGTACCGTACCGGCCGGCGCGTCCCGGTTCTGCAAAACATCGTTCATCGGCATTCCATTCCAGATCAATCAGGCCGGCGCGCCCGGTGCGGGTCTTTTCCAGCATGACCCGCCAGACCGGCCGGCCCAGACCTGTGTTGTGGCCTGTGTTGTGGCCTGTGTTGCGGTCAGTGCTGCGGTCAGTGCTGCAGGCAACCGGACCAGACGGCGCCGGGGCAATCAGAAACCGGGTCGGGGCCGCCGTCGGTTCCGCTATTTCGGCAAGCCGCAGCAAAAATCCGGTTGCGCCGGATGTCTGGGCGCGCAGGGCGCAGCGCCGCGTTGCCGTCAGGTCCAGAACACGCGCCGGACGACGCACCTCGCACACAGCAAAAGCCACACCGCGGCAGGCCAGCGCCGCCTCGAAGGCCCACAGCGCATCGGCGGTGCGTGTGGCGGCAATGCGGATAATGCGGCCCGGATCCACACCAAGGGCTGCCAGCCCGGGCGGATAAAGCTCGCCCGCCTCGCGCCGCCCGTCAGCCTCGCTGATCCAGACGATCGCCGGCGCCCGGCCCGCCACACCCTGATCCTGCACATCCCGGCCCTGCACATCCAGGCCCGCCACGCCCAGCCGCGCCATCATGGCAATGACGAACCCTGCCGCCGAAGCGCCGTCGCGCGTTTCCGCCGCCCGCACCTCATGCAGTTCGGCCAGCCGCAGGCCGCCGCCAAGCATGGCGTCAAGGCGGCCAACACCTAATGGCGTGATTCCGGGCAATGTCGTTCCGGATATGGTTTCTGATATGGTTTCGGGCGCTCGCGCATCGTCTCCGCCTGGCCCTGCGTGCTGCCCGGCACATGGCCCCGTATCTGGCCCTCTGCCATGCGCAGCTTCACCGCCCGGCTGATCAAGCTCCAGCCGCACCTCCTGCGCCAGCCGTCCTTCAAGACGGGCAATATCGTGCCGCAGACGGCAGATCGCGGCCTGTGCGCCGTCCTTTTGAGCCGCAGGGGCGCTTTCTGCATCATTATGCCTGGAAACGAGTTTGGTCATTTTGGCTTGCACACAATGTTCTTATTTTGTTCTATAATGGACAAGAGGGCAAAAGAGTCAAGCCGATGACGGCAGAAGGCGGGAGAATTGAAAAACAGAGGCATATCTTCTGAAAAGATATTCTCTTTAACTATCTGTAATAATTGATAAATTTATTTGTTAACCCGCATGAATACCGGCTGAACAGCCGGCTCAGCTGCGGTTCAAGCACCATTGTCTAGTGTCATCACCATCGACATGAACACAGAGGAGACGACAATGATCAAGACAACCATCCTGGCCGCGGCAACTCTCGCGGTTTCAATGATCGCTTTCCAGCCGGCAGCACAGGCCGGCAGCCTGCAGATCGATGTGAGCATCGGTGGCGGATATCAAAACCACGGTGGCCATAATGGTCACGGCGGTGGTCACTGGGGTCATGGTCCGCGCAAGCTGAGCTGCACTTTCGGCAAGCGGAAACTGCGCTGGAACGGCTACCGCAACATCAATGCCTATGATTGTTATGGCGGCCGATATGGTTTCCGCGCCGTCCGCGGCCACCGCATCTTCGATGTCCGCATGAACGCCTATACGGGCAATTACAACAAGCGTTTCGTCGGTTTTGTGCGCTGATCCCGATGATAGCAGACAATGAGACAAAGGCTGGATGGTTTCAAGACCGTCCGGCCTTTCTCTTTGTGGTATCAGGTTTCACTGACCCGGTTCGACAGCCGCTCCACCAGTGACGGCAGCCAGGCCCAGTTCTCCACCGCCAGGTCATTGGTGATCAGATAGACGTTTCTGGCAAACACCGGCGCTTCATTGATGACATAGAGCAAACCTTCCGCCCGCCCCGGTTCGCCAAGCCGTTCCGGCAGATAGGCCGAACCGCCATTTTGCAAAAGATGGTCGAGCGCCCACACGGCGCTGCCGAAGCTGGTCCTGGCAACACCGGCATCGGCATAGGCTTCCGCGTGCTGACGCCGGAAATCGGCGCCGAAATCGACGAACACATAAAGCGGATCAAACCGCATCGGGCTATCCGCCCGGGTCGAATAGAGCACCAGCCGATCCGGCTTCAGCGCGTAAATCGTCTGGTTGGCATGGGCGACCGGCTGGTAGGCCAGCGCCGTATCGACAAGCCCGGTGCCGAACCAGCGGTCGAGTTCCGACTGTTCGCCGGGCCAGACGGTAAGTGCGGTATCGGTCCGGTTGCGGTGAATTTCGTTGAACAGAAGCTGGCCAAGACCCGGCCACAGATCCATGTGACAACCGATGTTGCACAAGGTCTCGATGCCTTCCGGCAAGGATGTTTCCTGCCGCGCCTGCTGCCAGAGGCCGGTCATGATCTCGGCGTATCGGAGAAACTTGTACCCCGGCGCCGTCAGCTTGGCGCCGGATTTCTGCCGGGTGATCAGGGTCTGGCCGAGATCGTCCTCAAGCAGTTTCAGGCGCGCGGTAACGGTGGACTGGGTCACATTGAGCTTCGCGGAGGCGCGAACCAGGCTGCCGGTCTCGACAATTGCCAGAAACGTGTTCAACGCGGTCAGATTCATGGCAAATCTCAATTCGGATTAATTGCATATTATGTGCATAATTATTTGTTTTTCAAATATTTAACAAGATGAGACACTGCAGTCACCGGAGCGCTGGCGCGGCTCCCCCGGTTGAAACCCGGCAGAAGACGCAGGAGAACGGCAATGAGCGCTCAGACAATGATGGCCCCGGATTTGGTGGCACCGGATTCGAGGGCAAATGAAAAGCCTCCATTGCGCGACGATTTCATCCGCGCCATGCGCAGCGTCGCAAGCAGCGTCACCGTGGTCACCAGCGACGGCCCCGCCGGCCGATGCGGCGCCACCGTCAGCGCTTTCAGTTCCGTGTCCGCCGACCCGCCAATGGTGCTGATCTGCCTCAACACAAACAGCCGCATCGCCGCGGCGGTTGCCGGCAACGGATGTTTTCACGTCAATCTTCTGCCGCAGACGCACCGGCATGTCGCAGACCGGTTTGCCGGCTGCCACGACGCCCATGTCAGCGACCGGTTCGAAGACATCGACTGCTTCCCGATGAACGCCACACCGGCCATATCAGGCGCAACGGTGTTTTGCTGCAGCGTGCACGAAAGCCTTGTGGCTGCGACGCATCAGGTTTTCTTCGGCACCGTCAGCGACGTTTTCCACGGCGGTGCAAAACCCCTCACCTATCTCGACGGCGCATATCACCGTACGATCCCGCTGCCGAAAGCGGCAACATAAGAAAGTCCGGGGAGACGGGTCATGGCAGAAGCAAAGACATACAAGATGCTGATCGACGGCGACTGGGTGGCGGCATCCGACGGCAGAACCTTCGAGAGCTTCAATCCGGCAACCGGCAAGGTCTGGTCGTTTATCCCCGAAGCCACTGCCGACGATGTCGACCGGGCCGTGCGTGCCGCCGACCGGGCCGGCAGGGAGGGCCCCTGGTCGAAGATGACACCGACCCAGCGCGGCCAGTGCCTGCGCCGGCTCGGCGACCTGCTGGCCGACAAATCGGAAGACCTCGGCCGCACCGAATGCCTGGATACCGGCAAGATGTTCAAGGAAACCCGCTGGCAGGCAAAATACATTGCCGAATTTTTCCATTTTTATGCCGGCTGCGCCGACAAGGTGAGCGGCGAGACCCTGCCGATCGACAAACCCGACCTGTTCGTCTTCACCGACCGCGAACCGCTTGGCGTCGTTGCGGCGATCGTTCCGTGGAACTCGCAATTGTTTCTCAGTGCGGTCAAGATCAGCCCGGCCCTGGCGGCCGGCAACAGTATCGTCATGAAGGCGTCCGAGCATGCATCGGCCGCCATGCTGGAATTCGGCGCGCTGATTGAACAGGCGGGCATTCCCGCAGGCGTCGTCAACATCATCACCGGCCATGGCGACCCGTGCGGCAAGGCGCTGACCACGCACCCGCTTGTCGCCCGCATCGCCTTTACCGGCGGCCCGCAATCGGCCCGTCAGATCATCCGCAATTCGGCGGAGAACTTTGCCGAAGTGTCGCTGGAGCTCGGCGGCAAATCGCCTTTTATCGTCTTTGACGACGCCAATATCGAGAGTGCCGTCAACGGTTCGGTGGCCGGCATATTCGGCGCCAGCGGCCAAAGCTGCGTGGCCGGCTCCAGGCTCTATCTGCACGACGCCATCGCCGACGAATTTCTCGATCGCATGGTCAGCCTCGCAAAGGGCATCCGCATCGGTGACCCGATGGCGGAAGATACCGAAATGGGGCCCTTGTGCACTAAAGGGCAGCTTGAAACTGTCAAACGCGAAGTCGCCAATGCCGTAAGCGAAGGTGGCAGGATCCTGTGCGGCGGCGATCAGCCGGACGGGCTTGATGGGCTTTATTTCCAACCGACGATCATCGACTGCCCCAGACAGGACATGCGCATCGTCGACACGGAGCTTTTCGGTCCTGTGCTAAGTGTCATCCGTTTCAAGGATGAAGCCGAAGTCATCCGCCTTGCCAACGATACCAGGCACGGCCTGGCCGCCGGCATCTTCACCCGCGACAGCGCCCGCTCGCTGCGCATGGCAAAAGCGGTGCGCGCCGGCATTGTCTGGGTCAACACCTACCGGGTGATCTCGCCGATAGCCGAATTCGGCGGCATGAAGACATCGGGCTACGGCCGCGAAGGCGGGTTCCAGGCGATCTACGATTACACAAGACCCAAAACCGTCTGGATGAACATGTCGGACGAGCCTGTCGCCAGCCCGTTCCAGCCGCGATGAGAACGCAACCATGAAATTTCACATTGCCATCAATCTTGAACGGACCAGCGACAGGATCGACATGGATGACGTCCGGCGCGACACGCTGGCGCTGGTGCAGGCCGCCGACGAAGCCGGTTTCGAAACCGTCTGGGCGGCGGAGCATCACGCAATCGAAATGACGATTGCGCCCAATCCGTTTCAGATCCTTACCTGGTGGGCTGGCCATACCAACCGGATCCGCCTTGGCTGCGGTGTCGCCAACGCCGCATACTGGCATCCGATCAACCTGGCCGGCGAAGCCGCCTTTGTCGATCTGATCAGCGGCGGACGGCTTGAACTGGGGCTCGGCTCCGGCGCCTACCAGCGCGAATTCGACCGCATGAAACCCGGCCTGCAACAAAAAGACTCCTGGCAATATATGCAGGAAATGCTGCCGCTGATCCGCCAGCTTTGGCAGGGCGATGTGGAACATGACGGACAATTCTGGCAGTTCCCGAAAGCCACATCCTGCCCCAAGCCGGTGCAGGAGAACGTGCCGTTCTGGGTGGCAGCGCGGTCGCCGATCACCTTCGACTATGCGATCAGGAACAATTGCAACATATTGAGCTGGCCGCTGACCAAGCCGTTTTCAGAGGCCGAGCTTTACAAAACCCAGCTCGATACGGCGATTGCCAAAGCCGATGGTGATGTCGATCCGGCGTTCGCCCGCAAGTTTGCAATGATGCGCCACACTTGCGTCTACGAAAACGAAAACGATCGACAGTCGGCGTTGCAGGCAGTGCGCTACAATCTCAGCCAGTTCGGCAACCTGATGATGAAAGCCGGCGACGTGGTCAACGGCTTTCCCGATCCCGTGCCGCTGGAGACACTGGAAGGTAATGCTTTCGTCGACCCGGACATGCTGGAAGAAAATCTCATGTTAGGCTCACCCGACGCGGTGATCGAAAAGCTGAAACGCTATCAGGCGCTCGGCGTCGATGCCTTCATCTATTACGCTTCCATGGGCCTTGGGTCGGACGATAAAAAACGCTCGTTCGATCTCTTCGTCAGGCACGTCATGCCCGCTTTCGCCTGAAGGAAAAACAATGGCCGCCGAAATTCGCACCAGCAATGGAACCGCCTACGATCTGCACGGTCCGGCGGATGCGCCGGTTATCGTGCTGGTGCACGGCCTGGGGCTGACCCGCGCCACCTGGGAAGGGCATGTTCCGGCGCTCGCCAAACGCTACCGGATTGTCAATTACGATCTCTTCGGCCACGGCGAGAGCGCTCCGCCGCCGGCAACGCCGTCGCTCAAGCTGTTCTCGCAGCAACTGCGTGATCTGCTCGACGGCCTGGCGATCGACAGAGCGGCGATCGTCGGCTTTTCACTCGGCGGCATGATCAACCGCCGATTTGCCATGGATCATCCGGGCCGTGTCTCCGCACTCGGCATTTTCAACTCGCCCCATGAGCGCGGCGAAGACGCGCAAAGACTGGTGGAAGAGCGTGCGGCGCAGAGCCATGCAGGCGGCCCGGGCGCCAATATCGAAGCGACGATCGCCCGCTGGTTCACGCCGCACTTCATCGAGACCCGGGGCGATTTCACCGACCGCATCCGCGGCTGGGTTCTGGCCAACGATGCCGATATCTATGCCGGCTGCCGCATGGTGCTGGCTGCCGGCGTGATTGAACTGATCCGTCCGGCCCCGCCGATCAATGTGCCGTCGATCATCATCACCTGCCAGAACGACAGCGGCAGCACACCTGAAATGAGCCTGGCAATCGCATCGGAAATCGCCGGCGCGGAGACGATTATCATTCCGCATCTGCAACATATGGGCCTGGCGGAGAAGCCGGAGGCTTTCACCGGGCCGTTGCTGGCTTTTCTTGGAAAGGCGTTGCAACCATAATTAGAGACTCCGATCACGGCATGACTGGCCATTCGCGATCGGATTTCACCGGCAACATCGCCCTTGCCCTTGCGTCATCCTGCGCTAAACTAACCTCAGTGCGCCGGTCGCGCAGAGCCGCCGCACGGAGGGAGGCCGCCATGACCCGCATCATCACCATCATCGCCGCTCTGACCGGCTGGCTCACGCTGTTCGCCGCTCCGGTACTGGCCCAGACAGGCACACAGGAAAAACCCGCCTTCCAGCCCTCCACCTGCGCCGCGATCGCGCAAGGCATGCCGAATATCATTTACGCCGCACTGACGCCGGCAAGTCTTGGCGCCTATCAGGTGCGCATCACCTATGCCGGCCACTCAACCTACGTGATTGAATCCGCCGGCGGCGTGACCATTGCCACCGACTATGCCGGATTTGCCGGACCGGCGACGCCGATGGTGGCGACGATGAACCAGGCGCACAGCACGCATTATACCGATTTCCCGTCACCCGATATCAGCCATGTGCTGCGCGGCTGGAACCCGGAAGGCGGCATCGCAAGCCATTATGTCACCGTCGGTGACGTGCTGATCCGCAATGTCACCACCGATATCATGCGCGGCGAGTTTCGTATTCCCGACGCCAATTCGATCTTCATCTTCGAAGTGGCCGGCCTGTGCATCGGCCATCTCGGCCATCTGCACCATGCCCTGACCGATGACCATTTCGCCATGATCGGCCGGCTTGACGTTGTCATGGTGCCGATCGACGGCGCCATGACGCTGAGCCTCGGCGGCATGACGGAGATCGTCAAGCGGCTGCGCTCCAGCGTCATCCTGCCGATGCATGCCCGCGGCTGGGCGACCCCGGCCGATTTCATCTCCATGCTCGGCGGCGGTTTCGACCACGCATTCCTCAATTCGCGCAGCCTGACCCTGTCGTTGAATGATCTGCCCGATCGGCCAACGGTGATGGTGCCCAGAGGCATGTAAGAAGGCGAAAGTAACGAGCCAGTGTCTGAGACTGCCTCAGGCAAACCGCGCGGCTGACCTTGCCCGTGCCTTGGCTGCCTCATCTTCGCGGTTGCGCGGCGGCGCTGATGTCTGCAGGGCATCGAGCAGCTTGCGCGTAATTTCAGATACCTCTTCAACAGCCCGTTCGATGGCCGCTTCATTGGCCTTCGAGGGTTTGGAAAACCCGCTGATCTTGCGCACGAACTGAACCGCCGAGGCGCGGATTTCGTCTTCCGTCGCCGGCGGATCGAAATTGTAAAGCGTTCGAATATTCCGGCACATGTCAGTCTCCCTTCAACACGCTGCGCCATAGCGAAAATCGCCTGACCTCGACAAATGCACGCAGCCCAACGCATGATAAGTCATTGGAGGGACGATACAATGAGTGAGAGCGTGACGACAAATCTGAATGATGTGAACATCGCAAGCGTTGCAGGCCTTGCGGCAAAAATCCAGCAAAGCCCGGATGTAGCGGCAACCAGGTGGAAGGCCGAGGTCAGCTGGAAGGGCGGATTCCGCTCCGAAGCCTCGGTCCGCGAATTCGCCTCGTCGCTGTCCGACGAGCCGGAACAACTTGGCGGAACGAACACCGGACCCAATCCGGTCGAACAGCTGCTCGGCGCATTGGGCAACTGCCTTGCCGTCGGCTACGCCGCCAACGCCACGATCGCCGGCATTACGATCAACGACATGAATATCGAAGTCGAAGGCGATCTCGACCTGCACACGTTTCTCGGCCTGAACGAAGGCCATGCGGGTTTCAGCGGCATTTCCGCGACAGTGAAAATCGACAGCGACGCTTCGCCGGAAGCCCTGCAGGCGCTGCACGACAAGGTGATCGGTTCGTCGCCGGTGGGCCACACACTCAATCGCGCGGTGCCGGTAAACATCGCGCTGGCCTGAATGGGGCGAATTTTACAACACCGTCTCAACAATCTCCGCCGCCGCTTCGGCGCCGCGCTCAGTCCGCATCGCCGTCCCGATCTGCGCGGCGCGTGAAACAATATCCGGCTGCAGCGCTTCGGTGATCGCTGCCGCCAGCCGGGTGCTGGTCAGGCGTTTCTGCGAAATCGGTTCCGGCCCTGCACCCAGCCTGTGCACCCTGCGGCCCCAGAACGGCTGGTCGACGCCAAACGGGCAGATGATCGTCGGCCGGCCCTGCCGCAAGCCCTCATGGGTCGTGCCGGCGCCGCCGTGATGGACAACCGCAGCACAACGCGGGAACAGCCAGTCATGCGGCGCCGTTTCCAGCACGAGGATCCTGTCGGAGTTATCGGCCTCCATGCCGCCCCATCCCGACGCAACGATACCGCGCTGGCCGGAAAGGCGCAGCGCGCCGGTGACAATCTGCGCCAATCCGCTGGCGTCTTTTGCCGGCATGCTGCCAAAGCCGACATAAACCGGCGGCGGGCCCGCATCGAGAAAGCGCTTCAGTTCAGGTGACGGCGTCCAGCCGGACTTTTGGTCCAGATGCCAGTCGCCGGTGACATGCTCGCGCTCACTCCAATCGTCCGGCCTGGGAACGAGATACCGGCTGTAACCATGCAGATGCGGCACCGCCCGGCCGCCCGGATGATAACCGTCGATAAACCTGTGCGGCCGGGCTGTTTGAAGTCCGAGCACGGACTGGCGCCAGTCGCCCATCGCCTTGGCCTGTCCCCAGGCCGACAGCCGGTCGAATGCCCGGTGGCTGAGCCTGTTGCCAAAAGGTCCAAGGCTGGCGAACGGCACAAGAAACTGCGGAAACGCGCTGGTCGGCACGAAACCCGGCTGAAGACTTGCCGGCAGGGAGGTGATCTGCAGAGCTTCGGCAATATCGTGGGCGGCGAAACCCTTCGGATGGGCTATCAGCAGATCCGGCCGGACCTGCCGGGCGACCGCCCACATGTCGTCAAACTGACGGCGGAACTGCCCCCTGAACGACCGCCAGGCTTTGATCTTGCCGGAAAACGACTGCAGCGCATCCTGCATTTCGGGTGATTGCAGGAGTGCGCGAAAATCGATCGACAGCGGCGCCGCCGCCAGGCCATGGGCTTCGATCATCGCCTCGAAACCCTGTCCGGTGGACAATGTCACGGCGTGGCCACGGTCCGTCAAAGCCTTGCCAAGGGCGATATAGGGCTGCACGTCGCCGCGGGTACCGAAAGTGAAGATCAGAATGCGCATCCGGGCGGCTTTCGCAGGTTATGTCTTGACGCCTGCATAGGACAGCGCAGGAGCCGGTTGAAGACGCGCCGGCGGTTATTCCGCCGCCGGCGTCTCCGCAGGCCTGAGGCCCGCCAGCGTCCGCTCGTTGGCCAGCGTCAGCTTGCTGCGCAGGTTTTCCTTGAATGCCGCCTGCAGCGCCAGTTTCAGGTCCGGCTGCCGAAGCAGGTGTTTGTGCAGTCTGTCGCGTTCAAATACCAGCGCCCGCACCGGCGCCGACGTCACCGTTGTCGCCGTTGCCGGTTTGCCGGACAGGATGCCCAGTTCACCGATGAAATCACCGATCCCGCAGACCGCAATGTGATGCTGATGCACGAGAACATCGACCGTTCCGGATGACAGATAGGTCAGTTTGTCCACCGGCTGGCCCTGTCCGGTCAGTTCGGTTCCCTCCGGCAGATCCTGCCAGGCGCCGATATTGATGAATTGCCGCGACAGCAGCGGCGGCACAAGCGGCAGGGCATTCTGGCAGAAGGTATATTCCTCGTCATTGAAACGGACGCGGCGCGCCTGCCAGGCCAGCATCACCATCTGGTAGGCGTTCGCCAGCACGAACAAGGCATCCCAGCCGACGCTGACGGGGTCCTGCAGGATGAGTGCGTCATAGGCGATCTGGGTCACCCCGGAGGCGAGAGCGATCAAGCGCAGCCAGACGATCGAGCGCATCAATATGGAGAGAACCAGCAGCGCATAGGCGGCATGGCCGAGAAAGGCGCCCGGCGAGACAAGCGATTCAAACAGTGCTGCGTCGAAACTAAAATCCACGTTCGAACCTTTCCAGATTGGTATGGCAACCATGCTTATTAGCCGAACGGAACCGCCGAGCGAAAGGCCTTATAACGTGTCGCACCCGTCTGTCCGATTTGCCCGCCCGTATTCCGTGACGTAAGATCAATACGGCTAAACACAGTCCATCGCTACAGGCAAAACGGGAGGGGATTCCATGGACGCTCACCATTCAGACACATACGATCTTGGCAGTCATGGCCGCAAAATCATCACCCGCTCCGATGCAGCCCAGCTCTGGTTCGACCGCGGCCTTGTCTGGTGTTACGGCTTTAACCACGAGGAAGCCATTGTCTGTTTTGAAAAAGCGCTGGAACACGATGCCGGCTGCGCCATGGCCCATTGGGGTATCGCCTACGCCATCGGCCCCAATTACAACAAACCCTGGGAAGCCTTCGACAAAGACGATCTCAGCGGCTCGCTGACACGCGCCCATGCCGCGACCGAAGCCGCAATATCACTGGCAGATGCAGCCAGTCCGGTTGAACAGGCGCTGATCGGCAGCCTGCGGCACCGGTATCCGCAGGATGTCCCGGTCGAGGACCAGACGCCCTGGAACCGGGCCTATGCCGATGCGCTGCGCGAGGTTTACGCTGCCCACAATGAAGATCTCGATGTCTGCTGCCTGTTTGCCGAAGCGGTGATGAACATCACGCCATGGGCGCTGTGGGATCTGCCGTCCGGCGGGATCGCCGAAGGCGCCGGCACGCAGGAGGCGATGGACGTGCTTGAAACGGCATTCCGGCAGGACCCCGCCGCCAATCATCATCCCGGCCTGTTGCACATGTATGTTCATCTGATGGAAATGTCGCCGTTTCCCGAACGGGCCCTGAAGGCCGGCGACGCGCTGCACGACCTGGTGCCCGATGCCGGACATCTGCGCCACATGCCGACCCATATCGATGTTCTGTGCGGCCATTATCAGACGGTGGTGGAGCGCAATTCAAAGGCAATCGACGTCGACCGGAAATTCCTTGAGCGCGCCGGGCCGATCAATTTCTATTCCGCTTACCGCTGCCACAATTATCATTTCAAGATTTACGGCGCGATGTTCCTTGGCCAGTATCAGCCGGCGATCGAGGCGGCAGAGGAGATGATCACGACATTGCCGGCGGACCTGCTGACGGTGGGCTCGCCGCCGATGGCCGACTGGCTGGAAGCCTTCATCCCGATGAAGCAGCATGTGCTGGTGCGGTTCGGCAAATGGCAGCAGATTATCGACCAGGCCCTGCCCGACGATGCGGAACTTTATTGCGTCACCACGGCGATGATCCATTATGCGAAGACCATAGCGCATGCCGCCAGCAGCGACGTTCCGGCTGCAGAACGCGAACAGGCGCTGTTCCTGGCCGCCCGCGACCGGGTGCCGGAAACCCGCATGCTGTTCAACAATACCTGCCGCGATATCCTGGCCGTTGCCGAGGCGATGATCGCCGGCGAACTGGAATATCGCCGCGGCAAACACGACGCCGCCTTCGCCCATCTGCGCCGCGCTGTCGAGCTTGACGACACTCTGCCCTATGACGAACCCTGGGGCTGGATGCAGCCGGCCCGCCATGCGCTTGGCGCATTGTTATTGGAACAGGACCGGGCCGATGAAGCCGAAGCCGTCTACCGTGCCGATCTCGGTCTCGACGGCGTGCTGAGCCGCGCCTGCCAGCATCCGGACAATCTGTGGAGTCTGCACGGCCTGCATGAATGCCTGACCCGGCGCGGCGAAACGGCCGAATCCGTCATCATCAAACGGCGGCTCGATCTGGCAAATGCGCGCGCCGATGTGCCGGTCAAAGCGTCCTGTTTCTGCCGGCTGACGCATGCGGCGTAGCCTCAGGAACCATTGCGAACAGGTGCGTGTAGACACAAATGACCAGAGTCAGGAGCCCGATTGCAATAACTGACAACACCCGCAACAGATGAATCCTGTCGGCTTTTTGGCTCGTCTGAACCTGCTTGAGACCAAACGTGACCGAGGCAGCGTCCCAAACAGTCAGTCCGTTTTCGCGCCGGACTGTGATGAACAGTGCCAGCGATGTCATCAGAAACGCAGCACCGCCAAAAACATAGAAGCCAATTTCGCCGCATGCCACCGAACGGCCCAATTGTTCCAGTCTTTCCGGCGGAATATCAAACATTGTTCAGGGGTAATGCACCTCGATACGGACTGTCCAGCGGCCTGATGCCGACACAATCCGATTTCAGCTGGCTGTAATATCGGATCGCTTCGGGCGGTTTTCCGCCCGCCGTTTGAGCGTGTGCCGCCAACCCTGTGCGTAACGCCGGCAGTCATGATATGCTGAAAATCGAATATGTTGAATTCGAACGGGTAAACCATGGTTCTGCGCCGCATCTGGATGGCAGTCTGGCTGAGCTTGATGATCGTCTCGGGCGCAATTGCGGCGCGCGCCCAGACGCCAGCGACCGGCCCGGAGGAAACGCCCGGAAGCGATGCGGAAATCCGCCGGGCCCGGATCGGCGTTCTTGCCTATCGCGGCGTCGATGCCGCTCTGGCGCGCTGGCAGCCGCTGGCCGATTATCTGAGCGCATCGGTTGCCGGCTGGCAGTTCGAACTTGTACCCCTGACCCTTGTTTCAACGCCGCAGCAGATCGAAACCAAGACTGTCGACTTCGTCATCACCAATCCCGGTCATTATGTGACATTGGCGGAACGTTTCGGCCTCAGTGCTCTTTCAACCCGCGAGAGGGCGGCGCTGCAATCCGGCAGCAGCAATGGCGGCACTGGTCTTCTGCAGTATGGAACCGTCATCCTTGTGCGACATGACAGCGGCATCCGGGCGCTGGACGACCTCAAGGACCGCAAGATCGCCGCCGTCAGCCCCGATGCCTTTGGCGGCTTTCAGATGGCCTGGTCGGAATTCCAGGCGCAGGGGATCGATGTCTTTTCCGATGGCGGCTCCATCCGTTTTATGGGTTTCCCCCAGGATGCCATCATCTTTGCCACGCTCGATGGCGAAGTCGACGCCGGCATCGTCCGCAGCGGATTGCTGGAGCTACTGGCAGCCGAAGGCCGGCTCGATATGGCGGATATCCGTGTCCTGAATGCCAACATGCAATTGGGCTATCCGCACCAGATCAGCAGCCGGCTCTACCCCGAATGGCCGTTTGCGGCGCTGCCCGGGATCGAAAAGGGCTTGCGGGAGACCGTGCTGCTTTCGCTTTTGCGGACGCAGCAGCCGGAGATTATGGAGCGTCACGGTCTGCGCGACATCTGGTCGGCGCCGCTTGCCTATGACAGCGTCCGCGCCGTTGTCGGCGCTTACCGCAATAGCCTCAAACAGCAAGCCGCCGGACCGCTTGCGCCCGGCTCGATTGCCATCCTCGCGCTGGCCGCGGCGATCGCCGGCCTGACATTGCTCACCGCGATTACCCTGTTACGACGCAGGTCCGGCCCGCAGCGGACCGACACACCTGACCTCCAGCCGGAGGAGCCGGATCCGGAAATGAACCAGGCCCAGCAGCGCTTTGAAACGCTCACCCGGCGGGAACGCGAGGTTCTCGCGCTGATCTGCAACGGCCATCAGACCAAGAATATTGCCGAACAGCTCCATATCAGCCCCAAGACAGTCGAATATCATCGCGCGAATCTGCTGCAGAAAACCGCCGCCGGCACGACACCCCATCTTGTCCAGCTTGCGACACGTCTGGGCTTCGACCAAGGGCTATCCCTAGGACAAACTGCCGCAAACTAGGGCTCTGCCGCGGTTCAATTGACCCTATATCGTGGGATCATCCTGTCGTGAACATCTCATAATCACACATCATAATCACACAGGGGAAATGCCATGAAGACATACCGAACTGCACTTGGTCTTGCGATTGCCGGCCTGGTTCTGATTGCACCGGCACGGTCCGCTGAGGACGCCGGTCACAATGACGATTACCGGACTTTCCACGCCGACGGCTCGATCGACAAGGGCAAGATCGGCGACAGTTACTCCGGCGATCTGGTGATGTATCTGGCCGGCAACCAGTTCATGGTGATGGAAGAGTTGATCCGTGATTTCCAGTCAAAGAACCCGGACATCGCAACGATTTACGTCGAAACGATTCCGCCGGGCCAGATCCTCAAGGGGCAGATCCTGCAACAGGGTGAAATCAACGATCAGAAGACGGCGCAGAACCCGGACCTTTTTGCCAGCGTCAATCTGGGGCATCTGAAAACGCTGAAGGCCAAGGGGATGATGTCCGATTACATGATCTACACGCATAACAAGCTGGAACTGATGATCGCAGCAGGCAATCCGAAAGCCATCAAGGGCGCGGAGGATCTCGGCCGCGACGACCTTGTGCAATCCCATCCCAATCCGCTGACGGAGGGTATCTTCAGGTTTTACGGCTCGCAGATGCTGAAGGATCTCGGCCTGCACGCCAAGGTCACCGGCGGCGCGGAATGCAAGGGTTGCTGGGCGGTTGACGGCAAGACCTGGTTCACCGAGCGGCACCACCGCGAAACGCCCTACCGCATCGAAAACGGCGAGGCTGACGTCGGTATCGTCTGGGTGACGGAAGTGGTGCACGCCAAGGCCGAAGGCCGCAAGATCGACGGGGTCGCGATCGCTGCGCCGCTGAACCAGCAGGACAGGGTCGGCTATGCAATCGGCGCTTTGCAGTCCGGGCGAAATCCCTACAATGCGATGCGGTATCTTGCCTATCTGGGCACCAAAGATGCGCAAGGCATTTATGCCCGATACGGTTTTCTTCCGGCGACGGATGAAGAATTGAAACTGAAGCCCATTGCGGCAAAAAAATAGAAACATAAAACCAAAAAAGGGAGAATGAAATGAAACGACTGATGGTTCTCACAATGTCGGGCCTGTTCGGCCTGATGCTCGCAACGGCAGCATTTGCCGAAGGCATGACGCACAAAGTCGCAATTCATGTTGATCAGAACGACAAGGCCGTCATGAACATGGCCCTCAACAATGCCCAGAACGTCACCGAATATTACGAATCCAAGGGCGACAAGGTTATGATCGAACTCGTTGCCTACGGCCCGGGCCTGAACATGTTCGTGCCCGGCAAGAGCCCTGTCGAAAAACGGGTTGAAACCATGTCGCTGGAAATGGAAAACCTGACATTTTCCGCCTGCGGCAACACCCACCGCAAGATGAGCGAAAAGGCAGGCAAGGAAATTCCGATCATGTCGGAAGCCGGCATGGTGACATCCGGCGTCGTCCGGCTGATCGAACTGCAGGAAGATGGTTACGCCTATGTGCGGCCGTAGGCAGACGGCCGACTGTGAATCTGCGGACCCGGCCCGCGGGCTTTGAACCGGTGCCGGGCCATACGGCGATCGGGAAACCAGGGCAACGGAATAAACTCTATTCGTGCCTCAGAGCTTCGATCGGGTTCATTCGGGCGGCACGGCGGGCCGGGAAAAAGCCAAAGATAACGCCGACTGCGGCAGAGAATCCGAATGCGATCACGACGATCGCCGGATTGAGGACGAATGGTATTGTCATAGCGCTGGAGGCGAGCGCGGCAAGGCCGAGTCCAACCAGGATGCCGACCACGCCGCCGAACAGCGAAAGAACGACCGCCTCTACAAGAAACTGCAGAAGCACCTGGGACTCCTGAGCACCGATAGCCAGCCGGATCCCGATCTCGCGGGTCCGCTCGGTCACCGACACAAGCATGATATTCATAATGCCGATGCCACCGACCAGCAGGCTGACGCCGGCCACGGCGCCAAGCAACCCGGTCAGCACCGTCGTCGTCGCCGTCTGGGTCTGGATGATTTGCTTCATGTCGCGGACGCTGAAATCGTCCTCCTCGTCGGCCGCGATATTGCGGCGCTCGCGCAACAGCCGCTCTATGTCGCCCTGCACCTTCTCCGTCTGCACGCCGTCGCGCGCCGAAATATAAATCGTCGTGATATTGGGATTGCCGGCAATGCGGCGCTGGAACGTCCTCATCGGCATCAGGACAGTATCGTCCTGATCGGTGCCGAAACCGGATTCGCCCTTCACTTCAAGCAGGCCGATCACCTCGCAGGAGACCTTGTTGACGCGGATCCGCTGGCCGAGAAAATCGGCACTTCCAAACAGCTCGTCACGGATTGTCTCACCGATGACGCAGACGGCCCTTCCGCTGCGGATCTCGCCATCGAGAAACCGCCGGCCCTCTGTCAGCTGCCAATCGCGGGAGACGAAGAAATCATTGTCGGTCCCGACGGCGGACGTACTGCGGCTTTCTGTGCCATATATCGCCGTGACCGCCGTCTGCGCCACCGGCGCCACTGCGCTTGCACCGTGCAGCTGGAGCTTCAGCGCCTCGATGTCGCGGGCGTTGAAGCTTCTGGCCTCCGCGCTGGAGCGACCCGGCCCGAACTGGCCCGGTCGCACGAAAAGGAGATTGCTGCCGAGCTTGGCCATGTCGGCCGCCACCTTGGCAGTCGTGCCGTTGCCGATTGTCACCATGGCAATCACCGCACCAACGCCAATCACAATGCCGAGCACGGTCAGAAATGAGCGCATCGCGTTGCGAGCTATCGCCTGTATCGCCAGCTTGAAGGTTTCAAGGAACATCAGGCGGCATCCCTGTTCAGCGCATCGCTGTCGATCCGGCCATCGACGAAATGGATAACCCTGTGCGCATAGGCCGCCATCTCGGCCTCGTGGGTAACGATGATGACGGTGATGCCCGCTTCGTCGTTCAGCCGCACAAGCAGGTCCATGATCTCAAGGCTCGTCCTGGTGTCGAGATTGCCGGTCGGCTCGTCCGCCAGAAGAACCGCCGGCTGGGTGACGATGGCCCGGGCTATGGCGACCCGCTGCTGCTGGCCGCCGGAAAGCTCGCCCGGAGAATGATGCTCGCGCCCGGCCAGACCGACATGGGCAAGCGCCTGCATCGCCTGCCTGCGCCGCGGGGCCGGCGCCATACCGCGATAGATCAGTGGCAGTTCGACATTCTCCGCCGCCGAAGTACGGGCGAGCAGATTGAAGCCCTGGAAGACGAAACCGAGAAAATGTCGCCTGAGCAAGGCGCGCTGGTTGCGCGAGAGCGCGCCGACATCCACGCCCTTGAACAGATAGTGCCCGCTGCTCGGCGTATCGAGGCAGCCGATCATGTTCATGGCTGTCGATTTTCCCGAACCTGACGGCCCCATGATGGCGACGAATTCGCCCGTGTCGATGCGCAGGCCGACAGCGTCGAGCGCGCGCACTTCGGCCATGCCGGACCCGTAGATCTTGGAGACGGCATGCAGTTCGATCAGTGCCGCGGATTGTCCATTCTCACGCGACATCGTCATTTCGCCGAAGTGACTGCGTCGACTGCGATTTTTTGGCCGACTTCCAACGGACCCTCGACGATCTGCGTCCGCCGGCCGTCGGTCGCCCCGATGATCACCCGGACTGGAACGGCAACGCCGTCGTCTCCCAGCACCCAGAGATCCCGGGCCGAACCCGTGATCTCCGGCCTGCTGGCAGGCCGGAACTGCGGCATGCCCGGAAGCAGTCGTTTCAGAAAGCTCTGGTTGCCGGAGTTCTCTTCCGGCGAGGGCGGCGAAAACCGCAGCGCTTCGTTGGAAACCGAAAGGACCTCTTTCTCCTCATGCACCACAATCTCGGCAGTTGCAGTCATACCGGGCCTCAGCAGCAGTTCCGAATTGTCAGTCGTCAGCACCGCCTTGTAGGTAACGACACCCTGGACGATCTCCGATCCAAAACGAAGCTGGCTGATGACAGCATGAAACTTGCGGTCGGGGTGGGCGTCGACGGTGAATGTCGCGGCTTGGCCCTCGCGGACCTTGCCGACATCGGCCTCGTCGACATCGACCTGGATATCCATCTTGCCGAGATCTTCGGCAATCGCGAACAGAACCGGAGCCTGCAGCGACGAGGCGACCACCTGGCCCGGATCGACGTTGCGGCTCAAGACGACGCCGTTGATCGGCGAGCAGATGCAGGTTTTCTCCAGATTGGTCTCGTTGAGCTTCAGGTCCGCCTCGGCCGATTTGATATCGGCCCTGGCGCTCGCCCGCGAAGCCACGGCCCGGTCATAACCGGCCTTTGCGATGTCCAGGTCCTGCAGCGAACCGATCTGTCGGTCGGCGAGAGCCTTCTTGCGGGTCAGTTCACGCTCTTTCTCCACCACCGTGGCTTCCGCCTCCAGAAGACGGGCCTTGGCGGCATCCACACGGGCACGGGAACTTTCAACCGTAGCTTTCAGCTTGTCCGTATCCAACTCAGCCAAAACCTGGCCGACCTTGACCGTGGAATTGAAATCGACGGAGACAGAACGGATGATGCCCGACAGTTCGCTTGAAATATCGACCTGGTTTGTCGGCTCCACCGTTCCCGTAGCGGTGACGATGACAGTGATATCGCCGAGACGTGCAGTGTCCGTGCGATACTGAACGTTGCCGGTCGAGCCATCGAAACCGAACAGGTAATAGCCGACCGCGCCGGCCGTGATGGCCAGGACCAGCAGAATCGGCCATTTTCCGTGCCGCCACAAACCGGAATTGCCGCCAGCAGCGCCGAGAACTGCCTCAATGTCTTCCGGTATGGTCGGGTCTTCAGATTTGCCGTACATGGGTCAGGTCCATACTCGTTTGAAGACCCATTTGCTGTTAAATGGCGTACCCGACCCTGATCTTGATCAAAATTCGCTGACGAAACCCGTTACCCGGATGTATCACGGCATAAAACGGCGGTGCGGCGGCTCAATACGGACTGTCGACCGGCCCCATGCCGACATAGACCGATTTCAGCTGGCTGTAATGTTCGATCGCGGCGCGGGAGTTTTCGCGGCCGACCCCGGAGCGCTTGGAGCCGCCGAACGGCACTTCGACCGGCGCCAGATTGTAATTGTTGATCCAGCAGGAGCCGGCTTCAAGCCTGGCGATGACCCGGTGCGCCCGGGTGATATCCTTCGTGAATACGCCGGCTGAGAGGCCGAGATCGGTGGCGTTGGCGCGGGCCACCGCTTCGTCCTCATGGGTGAAATCCAACACGCACATGACCGGCCCGAAAATTTCCTCGCGCGCAATCACCATGTCATCGGTGACATCGGCAAAGATCGTCGGCTCGACAAAACAGCCGGCCTCGAAGCCCTGCAGCTTGGCCTCGCCGCCGCCGGCGAGCAGCCGCGCGCCCTCGGTAACGCCCTGCTTCATGTAAGCGAGCACCTTGTCGCGCTGGGTGGCGGACACCAGCGGCCCCATCTGGGTCTCTTCGTCGAGCGGATCGCCGAGGCGGATCGCCTTGGTTCGGGCGACAAGCCTTTCCAGGAACTTGTCCTTGATGCCGTTCTGGACAAACACCCGGGTGCCGTTGGAGCAGACCTGGCCGGCGGAATAAAAATTGCCCATCATCGCGCCGCCAACGGCATCTTCCACATCGGCGTCGTCGAAAATCAACAGCGGCGACTTGCCGCCAAGCTCCATCGTGACATGGCGCACGCCTGCGGCGGCTGCGGCATAGACCTTTGCGCCGGTGGCGGCCGATCCGGTCAGCGAGACTTTTTCAACGTCATCATGGGTGACCAGTGCCGCGCCGACATCGCCATACCCCTGGACCACATTATAGACGCCTTTCGGCAGACCAGCCTCGACCAGGATCTCCGCCACCTTCAGGGCGCAGAGCGGCGTCGTCTCCGACGGCTTGAACACCATGGCATTGCCGCATACCAGCGCCGGCGCGCCTTTCCAGCAGGCAATCTGGGTCGGATAGTTCCAGGCGCCGATGCCGACGCAAACGCCAAGCGGCTCGCGTCTGGTATAGGCCCAGTCGCCACCCAGATCGATCATCTCGCCGGCCAGCGTGCCGGCCAGCCCGCCGAAATATTCCAGCGCGTCGGCACCCGATGTCGCGTCGGCCACCAGGGTTTCCTGCAACGGCTTGCCGGTATCCAGCGTCTCAAGCTCCGACAGTTCGCGGTTGCGCTTGCGCATCATGTCGGCGGCGCGGCGCAGGACGCGGCCACGCTCTACCGGCGCTGTTGCCGCCCAGACTGTCTGGGCGCGTTTTGCCGCAGCAATGGCGCGTTCGACGATTTCGGGCGTTGCGCCATGCAGACGTGCCACCAGTTCGCCGGTTGCGGGATAGACCGCCTCGATCACCCATCCATCGATATCCTCGACATAGTCTCCGTCGATAAAGTGAGAGGCTTTCGGTTGTGCGCGCATCATGCTTTCCTTGTCAGGCATCCAGCAAGCAGAACGAGACGCGCCCGTCCTCTCCGGACAGCCCACTCTAGTTAAATGGATTGCCGGAACAAGTCCGGCAATGACAAAGTGTGGGGTATCAAACAGACCTTTCCAGCCTGAATGAATCTGGCCTCCGAAATCAACGGTTTCAAGACGAACCACGGCGGCAGCCGATCCGCTTCCGTCATCCCCGGACTTGTTCCGGCGATCCGGTTGCACAGGCTTCCTGATTGCGGATTTACATCGGCACTCGAATTGTCCCAAGCTGGCCCCGGATACCGGAAACACGAAAGGCAGCGCAATGCAAAAACGCCAACTTGGACAGAACGGCCCGATGGTCAGCGCGATCGGGCTTGGCGCCTGGAGCTTCGGCGGCGCCTACGGGCCGACCGACGAGGCGGAAAGCCATGCAACCCTTGCCGGCGCGCTGGAGCTTGGCATTGATTTTATCGACACCGCCAATGTCTACGGCAACGGCGTTTCCGAAACCGTCATCGGAACATTCATCAAGGACCATCCCAACCGCTTCAGGATTGCCACCAAGGCCGGCATCTGGCGTCACCCGGAAACGAATGTGCGCGGCTTCAACAATGCGCCTGATTATCTGCGCGCTGAGCTGGAAAAATCCCTCACCCGGCTCGGCATCGACCATGTGGAGCTGTTTTACATCCACCGGCGCGACCCGAATCTGCCGATCGAGGAGGTGACGGGCACATTGGTCCGCTTCATCGACGAGGGCAAGATCGGCGGTTTCGGCTTTTCCGAAATCGCGCCATGGTCGCTGCGCCGCGCCGCCGCCGTATATCCGGTGATGGCGGTGCAGAGCGAATATTCGCTCTGGACCCGCAGCCCCGAGGTCGGGATGATCCGCGCCTGCAAGGATCTCGGCACGGCCTTTGTGCCGTTTTCGCCGCTCGGCCGCGGCATGTTCGTTGCAGACCCGCCCGACCCTGCAGGCTTTGCCGACAATGATTTCCGCAAGAACAGTCCGCGATTTCTGGAACCGAACTTTTCCGCCAACCTGAAGGCGCTCGAACCGTTCCGCGAATTCGCATCAACTCGGGGTGCCAATCCGGCGGCCCTGGCGGTGGCCTGGACGCTGAGCCGCGGCGATCATCTGATCCCGATCCCCGGCACCCGCTCGCTGGCGCATCTGAGAGATCATGCCGAGGGCGCGGCGCTGGCTTTGAGCGCCGACGATCTGGCCGAAATCGACCGCATCCTGCCGCCGGGGTTCGCCCACGGCGACCGTTATTCAGACGCCCAATGGCCCGGTGCGGAGCGTTATTGCTGAGGGTGGCGGTGCGGGGTCAATATGGTGTTGTTGCGACATGTCGGGCCCGTTTTAAAGACTCCACCCCGACGCTTCACGCCGACCTCCGGTCCGGACCGGTTAGAGGTAACAATAGACCGGCGATATACAAAGGTCAGTGGTGTATGAGCCGATTCCTCACGCCGTTCCCTTAAGCCGCATCCGTCAAGCCGCGTTTTTCCAGCAGGGCATCAATCGTCGGCATGCGGCCGCGGAACGCCGTGTAGGCGTCGGCCGGATCCTGCCGGCCGCCGGCGGAATAGATGTGTGTGGCAAGTTTTTCCGCCATTTCGGCGTCGAAAATGTCACCGGTTTCCTCAAAGGCGGAAAACGCGTCGGCGTCCATCACCTCCGACCAGAGATAGGAATAATAGCCTGCCGAATATCCGTCGCCGGCAAAAGCGTGCGCGAAGTGGGGCACCCGGTGGCGCATATTGATTGCCTGCGGCATGTCGATCCCGGCCAGCACATCGGCCTCGAATTTCGTCACATCCAGCCCGTCGGCATCGGTGATCAGATGCATCTCCAGATCGACCAGCGCCGATGCGGTATATTCCACGGTCAGAAAACCCTGATTGAAGTTGCGGGCAGCGATCAGCCGTTCGAGCAGCGCTTTCGGCATCGCCTCGCCGGTCTTGTAATGGACAGCGAACTTGCCGAGCACTTCCGGCGCCGACAGCCAGTGTTCATAAAGCTGCGACGGCAGCTCGACAAAATCACGCGCCACCGATGTGCCGGAAATCTTCGGATAGGTGACATCCGACATCAGCCCGTGCAGCGCGTGCCCGAACTCGTGAAACAAAGTGCGGGCGTCGTCGAAGGTCAAAAGGTTTGCGCCGCCTTCGGCGCCCTTGGCGAAGTTCATCACATTGACGATGATCGGCCGCTGTTCGCCGTCAAGCTTGTCCTGCAGCCGGAAGGCACTGGCCCAGGCACCGCTGCGTTTTGACGGCCGGGCGAAATAATCGCCGAGAAAGACGCCGATATGGCGGCCGTCGGCGCCGGTGACTTCGAAGGCCCGCACATCGGGGTGGTAAAGCGGCACATCGTCGAGCGCCCGGAACGACAGCCCGAACAACCGGTTGGCGGTATCGAAGGCAGCTTCGATGATCCGGTCAAGCTGGAAATAGGGTTTGATCTCGGTCTCGTCGAGATCGTGTTCAGCCTGGCGCGCCTTTCCCGCATAATGCCGCCAGTCCCATGCCGCGATTGCGAAATTCCCGCCTTCGGCCTGGGCGATCTGCTGCAGTTTATCCCGCTCCGCTTCGGCCCGCGCCCGCGCCGGCGTCCAGACCTGCATCAGCAGTTCGCGCACCGCGTCGGGCGTGCGGGCCATTTGGTCGTCGGTCTTGAAGGCTGCGAAATTGTCGAAGCCGAGCAGCTTTGCCCGTTCCGCCCGAAGCGCCACGGTTTCGGAAACAATCCCGCGATTGTCGGTTTCGCCGCCATTCTCGCCACGGCTGAGCCAGGCGTTGTAGGCCTGCTCGCGCAGGTCGCGGCGTTCCGAAAACTGCAGGAACGGCTCGATCAGAGAGCGCGACAGGGTGATGACATTTTTGCCGTCATGGCCGCGCTCGCGCGCCGCTTCGGCGGCGGCCGCAATCAGAAAGTCCGGCAGGCCGGCCAGATCGCTTTCGCTTTCAAGCACCAGCTCGTACGCCTTCTCGTCGGCAAGAATATTCTGCCCGAACTGCGTTCCAAGCACCGCCAGCCGCTGTGTGATCTCGCCCATGCGCTCGCGCTCGGCGCCCTCCAGCAGTGCGCCGGCGCGGTTGAACATGGTGTGATAACGCTCCAGAACCCGCGCCTGTTCGGCGCTGAGTCCAAGTTCGGCCCGCCGCTCCGTCAGGTTCCGGATGCGGCTATACAGGTCGCGGTTGAACAGGGTTTCATTGCTGTGTCTGGCCAGCACCGGCGCAATGTCGCGCTGGATTTCCTGCATGGCGTCATTGGTGTGCGAACCGCACAGATTGAAAAACACCATGGCAACCCGATGAAGGTCCTCGCCGCAGCGTTCCAGTGCGCCAATGACATTGTCGAAATCCGGCTCGGCGTCGTTGCCGGCGATCGCATCCACCTCCGTCCGGTGGCTTGCCAGCGCGGTATCGAAGGCGGGACGGTAATGTTCGATCTGAATGGATTCAAACGGCGGAATGGCAAAGGGCGTCGCCCAGTTTTCAAGCAGCGGATTGGCTTCAAGCGGCGGATTGGCTTCGGTCATGTTTCAGGATTGCTCGTTTGTGAATCGGGATTGCCGGTATATAGGGGCTCTATGTGGCGAGGGCCAGATTGCCGGCTCATTTGCGGCGCAACCGGTTAATGGCGTGCAAGATTTCGCATCGGGGCAATGTGCCACAGTTTGATATTCAAACTTCCGCCGGGGTACAATTGCCGGCACCGATTCGGGGAGATCATGAAATGACAAGCGAACTCTACTGGCTGACGCTCACCGCACTGATGACTGCACTGTTCTGGGTTCCTTATATTCTCAACCGCATCGCGGTTCAGGGCATGGTGGCGGCGATGTCCTATCCGACCGCCGATACGCCGGAGCAGACCGGCTGGGCCGCGCGGGCGATGAAAGCCCATTACAATGCGGCGGAGAATCTGGTGGTGTTTGCACCCCTGGTGCTGACGCTTCATGTGCTCGGCCTGTCGACGGCGCTGACGGCCAGCGCTGCGGCGATCTACTTTTTTGCCCGCCTTGTGCATTACCTGGTCTATCTGGCCGGTATTCCGGTCGTCAGAACGCTCGCATTCGCGGTCGGCTGGGCCGCACAGATGGCCGTCGGGCTCGTCATTCTGGGCATACTCTGAACGCGCCGCTGTTCAATCCGTGCCGGTCAGCAGGATCCGCACGGCAAATACGCCGAAGATGCCGGCAAACAGCCAGTCGATAAACCGGGTGATGCGCGTCTTGCGCTCTGCCGCGCCGGGCCTATAGTGCGCGACCGGACAAACGCACTTCTCTCGGGATCAATCCATGACACGCGATATCAACAAGGTGGTGCTCGCCTATTCCGGCGGCCTCGACACCTCAATCATTCTGAAATGGCTGCAGACGACCTACGACTGCGAGGTTGTCACCTTCACCGCCGATCTCGGCCAGGGCGAGGAACTTGAGCCGGCCCGCAAGAAAGCGGAAATGCTCGGCATCAAGGAAATCTACATCGACGATCTGCGCGAAGAGTTCGTGCGCGATTTCGTCTTTCCGATGTTCCGCATGAATGCCGTCTATGAAGGCGTCTACCTGCTCGGCACGTCGATTGCCCGGCCGCTGATCGCCAAGCGGCTGGTGGAAATCGCCCATGAGACCGGCGCTGACGCGGTCGCCCACGGCGCCACCGGCAAGGGTAACGATCAGGTGCGGTTTGAACTCAACGCCTACGCGCTCGACCCGGATATCAAGATTATTGCACCATGGCGGGAATGGGAATTCAAGTCCCGCACCGATCTGATCGACTTTGCGGAAAAAAACCAGATCATGGTGCCCAAGGACAAGATCGGCGAAGCACCGTTCTCCGTCGACGCCAATCTTTTGCACTCCTCGTCTGAGGGCAAGGTGCTGGAGGATCCGAACGTCGAGGCGCCCGATTATGTCTTCCAGCGCACGGTTGCGCCCGAGGACGCGCCGGACAAGGCGACAATCATCGAGATCGGCTTTGAAAAGGGCGACGCCGTCTCCGTCAACGGCGAGGCGATGAGCCCGGCCACCTTGCTGACTGCGCTGAACGCTTATGGACACGATAATGGCATCGGCCGGCTCGACCTGGTGGAAAACCGCTTTGTCGGCATGAAATCGCGCGGCATCTACGAGACGCCGGGCGGTACGATCCTGCTGGCCGCGCACCGGGCGATGGAAAGCCTGACGCTCGACCGCGAAGCCATGCACCTGAAGGATCAGCTGATGCCGCGATATGCGGAACTGATCTATTACGGCTTCTGGTTTTCGCCGGAACGCGACATGCTGCAGGCGCTGGCCGACAAGAGCCAGGAAAAGGTCGAGGGCACGGTGCGGCTGAAGCTCTACAAGGGCAATGTCATCGTCATCGGCCGCGACAGCGAGCAGTCGCTCTACAGCGAGGAGCTGGTGACCTTCGAGGACGATCGCGGCGCCTATGACCAGCGTGACGCAGAGGGCTTCATCCGCCTCAATGCGCTGAGACTTAGAACACTGGCGATGCGGGACCGGCTGAAGGGATAAGCGAAGGAGATGCCATGACGAATATCCAGCTGCTGTCGGTGTGTTGCCGGGCGTTCGGTATCTATCTGGCGTTTTCCACGTTGCCGTTGTTTTTCGCGTTTTTCAGCAGCCTGAATGTGCTTACTGCCAACGGGCCGGCAGCGGATCCTTATTCGTATTCCGGCTGGATGTTTTATCTGGCCAGCCCGGTATTGATGCTTTTTCTGGCCAGCGTGCTGTTTATCGCGCCGGAAAAATTCGCGCGCAGTTTACTGTCTGACGATCCTGGTGACGACCGGAAATCCGGTTGGTCTGCGGATGAATTGCAGGCCGTGGCATTCAGCACCGTCGGCCTGTATCTGCTGTCGAGCGCATTGGTCAACGCACATGACTGGTTCGCAATTGTCCGTCGTCGGCGTCTGGCTGCTGTTCGGCGCAGGCGGACTGAGTAATCTGGTGAGTGCGTGGAGAAAGGCCAGATTTCATCCGCCGGCCAACGATGAAGGCAGCGATCCGGCAACGCAGACAAAATCACCCTCTGCAGTTCGTCCGGAATGAATCTGCCGGGCTGAACGAGAAAAAGCGGCATCAGATTTCCTGCCTGCGATATTCCGATGGCGTGACGCCAAGCGCCCGCTTGAATGCCCGTGACAGCGAGATATCCGATTCATAACCTGATCGTGCCGCGACCTCAGAAAGGCTCAGGCCCTCGGTGCGGATGATGTCGGCTGCATTCAGCATCCGCCAGCGGGCCAGATATTCGATCGGGGCGATGCCGGTGCGGGCCTTGAATTCCTGCGCGAACAGCGATCGCGACATGCCCGCTTCGCGCGCCAGGAGGTCAAGCGTCAGCGGCTTCGCCGGATCGCGGTGGATGAGGGAAACGGCCCGCGCCAGCCGCGCATCGTTCAATGCGGCGTAAAATGCGCTCTCGTGCGGATGATCCGCATAATATGCGCGCAGGGTCTGCACCAGCAGCACTTCCGCAAGACGTTCGACGACAGAAACATTGCCCGGGTTTGCATCGGACAGTTCCCGCATCAGGATCGGCAGGATCGAAAGCGGCCCCTGTTGCGGCATCATGTCGAGAGCCCGTACATGCACCAGATCCGGCAATTGCCCGATCAACGGATGGGCGAGATTGTTGTGAAATTCGAAGTGGCCGCAAATCAGCCTCGTCGCAAACGGCCCGTCGCTGAACAGCGGGTCGTCGCCGGCAAACGAGCTCATGACTTCAGCGCCGGCCACCGCCCTGCGCTGCGGCGCATCGGCCAGCGTGTGGGCAGCCCCACGGGGAAACAGCAACACATCACCGGGTCCGAGCCCGATTTGCCGCCCTGCCAATTCCAGAATACCGGAGCCGCGGGTGACCACATGGAATTGTGCAAAACCGGTCCCGCTGATCTCCATCGCCCAGGGCGCACAGAAATCGCGTTGAAAATAGACGCAGGATTTCAGCCGGATCAGCCGGAATATGTCTCTCAGCGCATCGTCCATCATCACCATCACAATCGGGCATCATTGCAGAGCCTTCCGTCGCCTGAATTGCAATCAAAATCCGGATACTCTGGATGATCAATCAGTATTTTCGGATTTTCAATCATTCATCGCCCGGAATTTGTCTGTTTATCTTCAGTCCTTAAACATCAATCCGAAGGAACAGACATCATGCCAATGAAGATGAATGCCGTACCGCCAATCATGGCCGCCGGCTTTACAGCCGTCATGATCGCAACCGCCGCGCTGGCAGCCTCGACCTATGACGAGGCAGCGGAAATCGCCCTGCCCCGGGCACAGTTGAACTATGAGAACATCAATCCGGCCATCCAGATGGCGACTGCATTTGGCAACAAGGGATAAGGAGAACACGGTACGTTCGGCAGGTTTCCCGGCAATTTCATCACGCCGTTTCATACCCATACGGGCGCCTATCACGGCATTGTCGTGAAGGGTGTCATGACCAATCCGTTCGACGGCGAAAGCAATCCGCCGAAGCTGGAACCGGGTTCATACTGGTATGTGCCCGCTGGGTCCAGACATGCAACGGCCTGCATATCGGAGGAACCATGCGAGTTTTATTTTCACGCTCGCTCGGCATTCGATTTCAAGCCGGCCGAATAATCCGGTATCCGGCGAATAATTACATAGCGGGGCCGATCTGAGGATTCGTCCTCAATCCCAGAGGCGGCGCTCCTGCCAGGGCGCTAGCCTGAAATCCGCGTCACCGGCACCTATATAAGCGGATAAAGGAGAGCAACATGGCCTGGTCATTCCCTATCGGACGGCTGTTTGGCAGCGAAGTCCGCGTTCACGTCACATTTTTCCTGCTGCTTCTGTGGATCGGCGTGGCCCATTACCAGCAGGGAGGAATGCCCGCGGCCGTCAACGGCGTGATCTTCATCATTGCGATTTTTGCCTGTGTGGTGGCGCACGAATTCGGCCATGCGCTGATGGCGCGGCGCTACGGCATCAAGACACCCGATATCACGCTTTTGCCGATCGGCGGACTGGCGCGGCTTGAACGGATGCCGGAAAAGCCGGGCGAGGAAATCATGGTCGCGCTGGCCGGGCCGGCTGTCAATGTGGTGATCGCCTTCGCGCTGATCCTGCTGCTTGGGGCCAAGGCCGACATGCAGTCGCTGGAAGCGCTGGACAATCCGGCGCTGAGCTTTGTTGCGCGGCTCGCCTCCGTCAATCTGTTCCTGGCCATCTTCAACCTGATTCCGGCCTTTCCAATGGATGGCGGCCGGGTCCTGCGCGCCGCTCTGGCAACCCGCATGGATCGGACAAAGGCGACCAAACTCGCTGCGACCGTCGGCCAGGGACTAGCCTTCCTGTTCGGATTTCTCGGCCTTGTCTCCGGTAATGCCGTCCTGGTGTTCATCGCCATCTTCATCTATCTGGCCGCCGGCGCGGAGGCCCAGGCGACCGGCTTGCAGGACGTTGCCCGCACCATGGGCGTACGCGACGCCATGATCACCCGGTTTGAAACGCTGGGTCCGCAGTCGACGATGGGCGACGCCGCCGATGCGCTGGTGCGCACTACCCAGCATGAATTTCCGGTGCTCGACGGCGGCGGCCATTTGCGCGGTATTCTGACCCGCAACGCCATGATCGAGGCGCTGCATGCGCATGGAGCGGGCCATCCGGTGCTAGACGCAATGACGGCGGATATTCCCACCGTTCCGCTTAACGCCAGGCTGGACAAGGCGCTGGATCATCTGCAGGGCAAGGGCGCGCCGGCAGTCGGTGTGACCGATTTTGACGGCCGCCTTGCCGGTTATATTACGGCTGAGAATATCGGCGAAGTGATGATGATCCAGCAGACACCGGAAAAGCCGAAAAAACACAGCGGTAAGGCTGCTGCCGAATAGGCCTATACCGCAGCGCACAAATCGGTTATTGAGCGGGCGATTTCACAGGAATTTTCGATTATGAATACGGCGCTTCGCAACGTCGCCATCATCGCCCACGTCGATCATGGCAAGACGACCCTTATTGATGTTCTGCTCAACCAATCCGGGGCATTCCGCTCCGGCCAGCAGGTTGACGAGCGGGCGATGGACTCCAACGATCTGGAGCGCGAACGCGGCATAACCATTCTGGCCAAGGTCACGTCGCTGGAATGGAACGATGCGCGCATCAATATCGTCGACACGCCGGGCCACGCCGATTTCGGCGGCGAGGTGGAACGCATTCTTTCCATGGTCGACGGCGCGATCCTGCTGGTCGACGCCGCCGAAGGGCCGATGCCGCAGACCAAGTTCGTGCTCGCCAAGGCGCTGGCGCGGGGCCTGCGCCCGATAGTGGTGATCAACAAGATAGACAAGCCGGACGCCCGGCCGGATTTCGTGCTCGATGCGGTGTTCGATCTGTTTGCCGCACTCGACGCCAGCGACGAACAGCTGGATTTCCCGGTGCTTTACGGATCCGCCAAACAGGGCTGGATGGCAGCCGAGCCGGATGGCGCGCACGAGACCGTCGGCCCGCTGCTTGATCTGGTGCTTGAGCATGTCGGCGCGCCCGAGGTCGAGGAAGGTCCGTTCCGCATGCTGGTGACGACGCTGGCAGCCGACCCGTTTCTCGGCCGCCTGCTGACCGGGCGGATCGCGTCGGGAACCATCAAGGCGAACCAGAATATCAAGGCCCTGTCGCGCGACGGCAAGACAATAGAGAATTTCCGCGTTTCCAAGGTGCTGGCCTTTCGCGGCCTGGAGCGGCGGCCGATCGACAGTGCAGAAGCCGGCGACATCGTCACCCTTGCCGGCATGAGCGAGGCGACCGTCGCCGATACGCTCTGCGATACGTCCGTCAGCGAACCTATCGAAGCCCAGCCGATCGATCCGCCGACGCTGTCCATGACATTCCGCATCAATGACGGTCCCTATGCCGGCCAGGAAGGCAAGAAGGTCCAGAGCCGCGTGATCCGCGAACGGCTGATGCGCGAGGCTGAGGGCAATGTCGCGCTGCATATTACTGAGGGCAAGGACAAGGATTCCTTCGAAGTGGCCGGCCGCGGCGAACTGCAGCTTGGTATTCTGATCGAGACCATGCGCCGGGAAGGTTTCGAACTGACCATCGGCAAACCCCGCGTGGTCTTCCGCGAAGGCGAAGGTGGCGAACGGCTGGAGCCGATCGAAGAGGTGGTCGTCGATGTCGATGACGAACATGCCGGCGCGGTGATCGAAAAACTGTCGGAACGCAAGGGCGACATGCAGGAGATGAAGCCGTCCGGCGGCGGCCGCACGCGGCTGGTGTTTCACGTGCCGACCCGCGGCCTGATCGGTTATCAGCCGGAACTTCTGTCGGATACGCGCGGCACTGCCATTCTCAACCGGCTGTTCCACGCCTATGAACCGTTCCGGGGCGAAATCGTCGGCCGCCGCACCGGCGTGCTGCTGTCCAACAGCCAGGGCGAAGCCGTCGCCTATGCGCTTTACAATCTGCAGGACCGCGGCCCGATGATGATTTCGCCGGGCGCAAAGGTCTATCATTCCATGATCGTCGGCGAACATACCCGCGGCAACGATCTGGAAGTCAATGTGCTGAAGGGCAAGCAGCTCACCAATGTGCGCGCGTCGGGCACCGACGAGGCTGTGCGGCTGGTGACGCCGATGAGGATGAGCCTGGAGCGGGCTCTGTCCTATATCACCGAGGATGAACTGGTCGAGGTGACGCCGGAAAATATCCGCCTGCGCAAGGCGATCCTCGATCCGCACGAGCGCAAGCGCGCAGAACGTGCCAAGGCGAGCGCGGCTTGACGGGCGCCGCCTGGCGCTAAGTCGTGGGTCCCGGGTCTGCACAGCGGTACTGAGCACCGCAGTGCGCCCGGAATGACACGTTTCGGTTAGTGCGATAGCGATCCGGAAGAGTCCGCCATTTAATTTTGGCGCGGAAATGTCATCCCGTGCGCACTGCAGCAAGAAATGCTGCTGTGCAGACCCGGGACCTACAAATCAGCGCGAGTGGAACGTCAAACAGCATCTGCGCGGCTTTTCCGCGCCAGCAGCACCAGCACCAGGGCGGCCAGTCCGGCCAGCATGAAGCCGGCGGCCAGCGGCAGGGCGCTCTGGTCGTAAAATCGCCCGAGCGTTACCGACATGATCACCGCGACAAGGCTGGAAATCGATGCGACCAGAGACGCGCCGAGCCCGGCGACGCGGCCGAGCGACTGCATCGCCATGGCGTTGAGGTTCCCGATCAGCAGGCCGTTGCAGGAAAACGCCATGAAACACAGCGCCATGAACAAAGCGAATGGCGGCACGCCGTCAAACATCAAGGATGACGCCATCAGCAGGCCGCCGAACAGCGCCAGCCCGCTCAGCGCCACCACCGACAGGCGAAACATACCGTAGCGCATGACCAGCTGGCTGTTGATGAAAAACGCCAGCCCGGTGCCCACCGACAGAAGCGCAAAATAGAGCGGGAACAGCTCGTCGATCTTGTAGAGGTCGAGAAAAAGAGCCTGCGCCGTGCTGAGATAAAGCAGCAGAGACCCGAAGATGAAACCGGCCGACACGGTATAGGCCATGACCCTGGCATGGCCTGCGACGAGCTTGGTATTGCTTGCCAGCGCGCGCAGCGAAATCGGGATCCGGCGGTCCGGCGTCAACGTTTCCGGCTGGCGCACGCCGAGCCAGAGCGCGACCGCGCCGGCCCACAGCAGATAGAGCACAAAGATCGCCCGCCAGCCGGCGATGCCGGCAACAAGCTGGCCGAGCGCCGGGGCGATCATCGGTACCAGGATGAAGATCGTGTAGATGAACGACATGATGCGCGCCATTGCATCGCCTTCATACTGGTCGCGGATCAGCGCCCGCGAGGCGATTTTCGGTCCGGCGGCGCCGATCCCCTGGATGATCCGGCCGATCAGGATCTGTTCAATCGACGATGCCGCCATCGCCACCATTGCGCCGGCGGCATAGATCAGCAGGCCGATCAGAATGGCCTTCTTGCGCCCGATGGCGTCGGACACCGGCCCGAAAATCACTTCGCCGAACACCATGCCCAGAATGAACATCGACACGATCAGCTGCGTGTCGTTGGCGTCTGACACGCTCAGCGCCCGGCCAATGTCGCCGAGCGCTGGAAGCATGGCGTCGATGCTGACGGCGGTCAGCGAGGTGATCAGCGAAAACAGCGCAACAAACTCGCGCATGTTCAGAGTTGGTTTGGGCATTTTCGGAAGCCTATCGGATGGGTGCCCCGAACGAACAGCAGTCGGGAAGTGCTGATTGTCCTAACGGATTCGGCTGGAATATCCAGAGCAGACCATCCGTCTGGGCCAATCGGTTATTCTTTGTGATCGCTTGCGGCAAACTTACCCTTTGACCTGAGCGGAATCCCTTCGTAGCCTTCTGGCATGAGCGGTCTTGTCATCGACATACGGCGGGCACAGCCAGCTGATGCGGAAAGCCTCGCCGGGACATATGCGGCGTCCTGGCAGGAAGCCTATGGCGGCATCATACCGGCGGTGCATCTGCAGCGCATGATCGCCCGGCGCGGCGCGCCCTGGTGGTTTGATGCGGCCAAAAGGCGGCGCAATATTCTTGTGCTGGGCGCCGGCGACAAGATTTCCGGATACGCCACCTTCGGCCCGGCCCGGATGGATGTCCGCAAGGATGGCAGGCCTGATGCCGGTGAAGTGCAGGAACTCTATCTGGCGCCCGAATATCAGGGTCTCGGCCTAGGCAGCCGGCTGTTCAAGGCGGCCTGTGCGGCGTTGCGGCGGCAGAAATACAATCATGTGCTGGTCCGGGTTCTGGAAGAAAATGCCCGCGCGACCGGTTTTTATCAGGGTCATGGCGGCCGGCAGGTGGCCAGGATCGAAGAAATGATCGGCGGCAAGAAAATGCCGATGCTGATATTTGAATGGGCGCTTTAGGGTCTGTTGCTCCGGCGTTAGCGGGCTGCTGAAGGGGACCCTCGGCCCTGCGCGTCGCCCTGCATTGCAGGACGGTGCAGGGTTTTTGTCACCCGGGCGGCAATCGCAAAGCCAATTGATTTTCCATTTGAACAAAAGCAGCATTGCCAGCCGCCCCGTCTGCCGTTAGGTCAGGCGAACCCTGGAAATCACAGATCGGGCTCCGCCATGCGCATCGACGCCATCACCACCGGCAGCAACCCGCCGGACGACATCAACGTCATTATCGAAGTGCCGGTCGGCGGCGAGCCGATCAAATATGAGATGGACAAGGACGCCGGGACCCTGGTGGTCGACCGGTTTCTCTATACGCCGATGCGCTATCCCGGCAATTACGGCTTCGTGCCGCACACGCTTTCCGATGACGGCGATCCGATCGACGTTCTGTGCGCCTCCACCCGTGCGCTCGTGCCCGGTTGCGTGATCAATTGCCGGCCGATCGGCGTGCTGGTGATGGAGGACGAGGCCGGCGGCGACGAGAAGATCATCGCCGTGCCGTCGAACCATCTGACCAGGCGCTATGAAAAGGTCGCCACCTATTCCGACCTGCCGGAAATCTCCACGGTTCAGATCGAGCATTTCTTTGCCCATTACAAGGATCTGGAGGGCGGCAAATGGGTCAACATTGTCCGCTGGGGCGATGCCGACGAGGCCAAACAGATGATCGTCGATGCGATCAAACGTCTATCCGGCGCTCAGGTCTGAGAATGGATGCGCTGGAAGCATGACACCCGGCCCCCTATTGCGTGGAGCGCATCGGGCGGCCGGACAGCCGGCCGGTCTCGCCGTGATAGACCGGTTCGTCGACATCGCATTGAAAGTCCGCGGCCATCGTATCGGCGATCTTGCGCGCCATCACATTGGCGTCCTTGTTGACCAGCGCATCGACATAACCGACGACGCAGCCCGGGCCTGAATCATCGCTGACACGGCTGATCACCAGCACCTGGCCGGTTTTCCGTTCGTTTGAATCGTCGGTATCCTGGTGCACAGAAATCAGCCAGCGCAGGATGGCGGCAAACGGCCGCTCACCATCACGAAAGCGCCATTCGATCACGTCGCCGATATTGTTGAAACTCTGAAAGCTTTCAAACCGCCGCCCGAGTTCGGGATCTGCGTCGGGATCCACCCCGAAAATCACCGAAACCCGGGCATCGCCGTCGTCGATCCGGATCCAGATCCCGGCATGGCCCTCGCAGACGGACGTCGCGCCGGCTTCGTATTCAGCTACCAGCCGGCAATTATCGTCTTCGATCTTGCTGTAGGCACTGCCGATATCGGCCGCATCAGCGGCAAACGGCAGCAGACCGAGGCAGAATGAGATGAAAATACGCATGCGCAACTATTCCACCAGCGCGGCCAGCCGGTCAAGCGTCGCTTGGGAGGCATCGTCGATGCGCAGCACCTTGATGCGGCTGGTGGCGCCGCCGGCAAGCGTGACGGAAGATTTGGCAAGCTTCAGCCGTTTGGCGATCAACACCGCAAGCGCCTTGTTGGCCTTGCCGTTTTCCGGCACGGCCCGCACCCGGGCTGCCAGTACGGTGCGGCCATCGGCCATCTGGATAAGGCCGCCGATCGCATCGCGGTCGGCTTTCGGCGTCAACCGGACGGTCAGACTGACGGCATCGGCTGCGACCGACCAGGCCGTATCCGGCATGCAGCCCTGCGGACGCATCCTCAGGCGCTCAAAAGACGCTGGGATAAATGTAATAAAGGATGACGCGCTGGATAAAGAAAATGCCGATCAGCACCGCCAGCGGGGCCAGGTCGAGCCCGCCGATCGGCTTGAGGAAACGCCGAAACCACTGAAACACCGGCTCCGTCATCTGGTACAGCGCTCTGGAAACCATTGCGACAAACTGGTTTCCGGAATTGATCACGTTGAACGCAAACAACCATGAAAATATGATCGCGATGATGACAATCCACCAATAGAGGTTCAGCAGCAGCAGCACGACATCGAGTATGGCTCTCATATGGCTCTTCCTTCCGGCTCTCGCCCATGTAGCCGCCCCGGACGCGGGATACAAGCTCAAGTCTGCGGTTACCCTAACGGCCCCCTTGCCCGGCGCTGCCGGACATGCTCATTATGGCGCGCAAAAGAGGCCAACCCTGCCGTGCACCGGCGCGGACATTGCGGCAGCTCGTTAAAAAAGGGTTAACACTTGGCTGGGCAAAGCGTCGCCGGTAATCCGGACGAACTGATCGGACTGCTTTCGGCAACAGCCGGAGGCGACGCGGACGCATTCCGCCGGCTTTACGACGCCACGTCAGCGAAACTTTTCGGCGTCATCCTGCGTATCATCAGGGACAGGGGCCAGGCTGAAGACATTCTGCAGGAAACCTATCTCAGGGTCTGGCAGAAAGCGGAAACCTATGATTCTGCCGCCGGACGTCCGGTCACCTGGCTCGCCACCATTGCGCGCAACCGGGCGATCGACCGGATCCGGTCTGTCGAACACCGTATTACTGCCAACCGGCACGATGATGATGAAATGATTTTGCAGCAATTGTCGCAGCCCGACGGCCTGGACGCCGATCCGGTCATGCGCGAGGCCCTCCGCAACTGCCTGGAGCAGCTTGACGAGCAGACGCGAGATTGCGTCGTGCTGGCTTATTGTTCGGGTTATTCGCGCGACGAACTGGCGGAGCGGACGGGAAACCCCGTCGGCACCATCAAGACCTGGCTGCACCGGGCTCTGAAATCGCTTCGGGGGTGTCTGGAGGGATAATGGCAACCGAAGAGCAGCACATCGCCGCGGGCGAATTTGTCCTGGGAACGCTTTCCGGCACGGAGCGCGCCGATTTTGCGCGCGCCATGCAGAGCGACCCGGAATTGCGCGACGCCGTGGCCTTCTGGCAGACCCGGCTTGCGCCGCTGAACGATACCGTGCCGGGCGAAGCCCCGCCGCGCTCTGTCTGGGCGGCGCTGGAAGCGGCCATCGCCGACATGAGTGCCGCGCGGCAACGCGACGATCCGGCCGACAATTCGGGTTCGGCCGGCCAGCCGTCGAATGTCGTCCAGCTGCGCCGCAGCGTCCGCTTCTGGCGCGGCGCAACGCTGGCGACCGGCGCGCTGGCGGCGGCCCTTGCCTTCGCCGCCTACTTCGGTACAGCCCCGATTCAACCGGCTCCTGACGAAAGCGGCCGCTTTGTCGCCGTCGTCGATGCCGATGGCCGCGAACCGGCGATGATCGTCTCCGTCGACACCGGGGCCGGCACGGTCTCAGTCCGCACCCTGACGGCGACGGTGCCCGCCGACAAGAGCCTGGAACTTTGGTATATCGACGACAACACCGCCGCCCGCTCGCTCGGCGTGGTCGATGAGGAAAATGCCGCCCGGGTGCTGTCTGAGGCGATCCCCGAACTGACGCCGGGCAACCGGAGCGGCCTGATCGCCATCACCCTGGAACCGAAGGGCGGCTCGCCGACCGGCGCCGCCACAGGCCCGATTGTCTATACCGGCAAGCTGATCCGCGAAGAGTGATTTCCAGGAAAGACAAAAAGAAAAACGATGCGGCCGGCATGAGAGCCGAACCGCATCAGTTCGCCTGAACGTGGGAATTCCCAGGCGAAAACCATCCGAACAGCCAAATGGCCTGTTTTTGGAAAGGTGCAATGAATACACCTTCCAGTGGAGGAATGATATAACCATTCAACCGGTTTCAAATGGATTAACAAACGGCAACTGACTTGACACGCCCGCGCCCGGTTTCATAATTGCCGTACGCCTGCCGGGCATCGCTCAATCGCCTGCACGGCACGAATGGGGCCGTAGCTCAGTTGGGAGAGCGCGTCGTTCGCAATGACGAGGTCGTCGGTTCGATCCCGATCGGCTCCACCATTCACAACCCTGACACCTGCGATCAAGTTGGCAGAGAGCGCCCTTCGGGGGACGAGGTCGTCGGCTCGATCCCGATCGGCTCCACCATTCACAACCCTGACACCTGCGATCAAGTTGGCAGAGAGCGCCCTTCGGGGGACGAGGTCGTCGGTTCGATCCCGATCGGCTCCACCATTCAAGCCGGATCAATTGATCCAGTGAATCAATTGAAGGCGCAGAATGCCAAGGCCCCGAGGGCCGCGGCAGGGATCGAATGGCTCGACAAAAATCCGGTTCGGACAATTGCGGCGGATTGCGCCGTCCGGGAAATAAGCCGCCGGTTCAGCCTGCGCCACGCCAGCTATTCAGCCGGCCCGAACACCATGACATTGTTCGCCCGGTGCTGGTCGACCGAACGATTGCGCCAGTCCGCGCGCCAGTCCAGGTCGCGCTGCGTGTCGTGCACAAATCCGCGGGCGGAAAATTTCTCAATCCAGTATTCGTTCGGCTGCTCGTTCACATGGTCGGTACCGCCTTGGCCGGGGGTCGCGGCGGTCATGATGACGAGATTGCCGATCCTGCACAGCAGCTCAACGTAGCGGTCGGCGACTGCTTCCGGCAGATGTTCTGCGACCTCCGTGCTCAAGGCGATATCGGCCTTGCCGTCAAACCGGACCTCGGCCTCAAGGTCGAATTTGTGCACCTGCAGGCCCTTGGCGCGGCACAGATCCAGTGCGCCTTCGGCATATTCCAGCCCCGTCGCCT
>CAMYKZ010000009.1 GCA_947259045.1 uncultured Afifella sp. | reverse complement strand
GAAATTCGACGGTGCGCGGCTGAGCGATGTGAACTTCTCCAAGGCAGAACTGGCGCGCGCAAATCTGGCCGGCCAGCAATTGTCCGGGGTCGGTTTCGATTACGCCAATCTGTCCCGCGCCGATTTCCGCGGCACGGCCCTGGGCGATGCGGATATGGACGGGGCCTATATGTTTCTCACCCGGATTGAGGGTGCCGACATGACGGCGACCGCCAATCTGACCCAGGACCAGTTGCAGCTTGCCTGCGGCGACCCTGCAACGAAGCTGCCCGATGGTCTTGCGACGCCTGCCGAATGGCCCTGCCTCGACCTTGACGACTGATTTTTTCAACTCTGAATTTTGTTATTTCGTTATCATCGAAACCGGCGTGAATGATCACGCGGCTTCTGAATCCGTTTAACTTTTCCATATTCATAAATTTTGCGGCTCCTTCGAATAACAATAGAACTTAGTTGAAAAATATGTGTTTTTCATTTTTATATATTCTGGAATTAATAATTCATTACCGGTAATAAATTGATAACTTAATATAAAAGTTACATCTACTGGAAGAATTCGTATAATTTTATACATTAATATTAAATTGCCTAATTAATGGATAATACGAATAACAACATATTATAAGTTGTCTTTGTTGAAGCAAACGACGGAGGCGGTTTGTTATGTATGCTAGATTATTCGGTTTAGCAAAAATAACAAAAATAATAGAATTAATACTTGATGTTATTATTTGCAGATTAAAGACATTATACACGATCTTCATCAAAGATGAGCGTGCAAATGTTGCGATGATGTTTGGATTACTTGCCGTTCCTCTGGTTTTGATGTTGGGCGGCGCAGTCGACTTTATGCGCTTCAATCGGCACAAAACACAGCTTATGAGTGCAATGGATTCCGCCGCCCTGGCCCTTGGCCAGCGACCGGCGATGAGCAATGCGGATGCTGTCACGTTCGTCACCGATTACGTGGAAAACATGGTCGAGCACGGCGACGGCACGATGTTCGTCATCGACGGCTTTACCGTCACCAAGACCCTGAACGGCTTCGAGGTCAAATCCGATGCGGCCATGGAGACGGCATTCCTGCCGCTCATCGGCATTCCGGAAATGGAACTCGATTTCAGCACGGCAATCGAAAACACGACAAACCGGATCGAACTGGCGCTCGCGCTCGACAATACCGGCTCAATGCGCTCCAACGGCAAGATTCAGGCCCTGCGCGACGCTGCGACGATTCTGGTCGACGTCATGTATGAGGCAGACCGGGCCAACGAACGGGTCAATATCGGCCTAGTGCCGTTCGTCACAACGGTAAATATCAACGATTCAACGACAACGGGCACGTTCAGGCAGTCCTGGATCGATGTCAACGGCAACGCCAAACACAATGGCGAGAATTTCAATCCCGGTCCGAACCCGAATCATCATTCTGCCCTTTTCGCTGCGTCAGGCGTTCCGTGGAAAGGCTGTGTGGAGGCCCGGGCAGAGCCTTTCGATACCGACATGACGCCGCCTGGAGGTAGCGCGGACACATTGTTCGTACCCTTTTTCTCGCCGGACATGGATGAGAATATGCGCGATTTCCAGAACAGCTACATCAGAGATTCGCGTTTCGGGCCGCCGCCGCATGTCGTGCAACGCGATGCGCGTCGTTATTACACGCAACAGGTCAGGAATTATGATCATCCCAGAGACGGATATGGTCCCAACCGCGGTTGCCCGCGTCCGCTTGTCAATCTGACGAACGACACGGACATGCTGCACCAGGAAATCGACGCCATGGAGGGCTGGAGCGGCGGCGGAACCAATATCGCCATGGGCGCATTCTGGGCCTGGAACCTTCTCGACCCGGACGAACCGTTCTCCGATGGCCAGCCATTCACGGACAAGGAAACCGTCAAGGCAATGGTGCTGCTCACCGATGGTGAGAACGTGATCACAAACCCCGGCGGCAGTACGGACAACAGCACCAACTTCAATGGTTCCGACTATACGGGATACGGCTTCCTGCTGAAAAACGGCAAATATGACGGCAGGGATCGCGGTCGGACGAGCCCCGAAAATCGCGGACAGTCAAACCGGCTGAACGCCAACGACAATGTTTCGGCCGCTCAGGCAGTCGATACAAAGGTCGAGGAGATGTGCACCAAGATCAAGGCATCGAAGATCAGGCTCTACACGATCACATTCCAGCTGAATGGTGCCGGCCAGCAATATTTGCGGGATCTCTTCGAAGAATGTGCATCGTCAGACGGATTTGGCGGCAAGCTGTATTTCAATTCTCCCGACAATGCCACATTGCAGGAGATTTTCAGGGACATCGCCCGCGATCTCAGCTCTCTGCGCATCGTTCGCTGAACCGGGAAAGGAGCTATCACAATGTCTGTTATCAGAACATCATTGCAGCGCCGGATCCGTTCAGCGACCGCCAACTTCCGTGGCAATGAAAACGGCGTGGCGGGTGTGGAATTCGCGCTGATCTCGCCGGCGTTCTTTTTCCTGATCTTTGTCATCATGGAGACCGCCCTGGTTTTTGTCGCCGAGGAAGTACTCGACGATTCCGTCACCACTGCAGCCCGCATGGTCCGTACCGGTCAGGTGCAGGCAGCGGGCATGACCAAGACGGATTTCAAGGATCTGATCTGCAGTCGGGCAGAAGTCTTCCTCAATTGCCAGAGCGCCGACTTTTTCGTCGACGTCAAGACATACGGCAGTTTCGGTGAAGCTGGTCTCGGCAGCCCGCTGGAGCCGAACGGCGATTTCGCCGACGAGGGTGACTTCGCGTTTGGCGGCCCCAACGATGTGGTCGTGGTCAGGGCCTATTACAAATGGTCGACAAACCCGATCTTCGGCGACATCACGTTAAGCAATATTGCCGGCGGCAAGCGTCTGATCGGCTCATTTGCCACGTTCCGCAATGAACCGTTCCCCGAATGATCGGAGGCTGAGATGATCAAACACATCGTAAAACGTTTTACCCGCAATGACGACGGCGCTGCAGCCGTCGAATTCTCCTTCATCCTGCCGATCATGGTCATGCTTTGGCTTGGCGGCGTCGAAATTACCCATGGCCTGGGAGTCGACCGGAAGGTTATCAATCTGACATCGTCCGTCGGCGATATCGCATCGCGTTCCAAACGCATCAACGAAAGCCAGATCACAGCGCTTTTCGATCTCTCGGAAGCCGCCATGTTTCCCCAGAGCAATGCCGACACCGACGTGATCCTGTCTGCCGTCAGCATCGACGAACTGGGCAATGCGTCTGTCACCTGGAGCAGGGCCCGGGGGGCAACGGCTTATACGGCCGGGCAGCCGATGAATGCCAAACTTCCGGCCGTCTACAGGGTGCCGAACAGCCAGATGATCATTGCAGAGGTCACCCATCCCCATAGGCCCGCCGTCGGCTACCGGTTAACCGGAACAGTTCAACTGGAGGAGACAATGTTCTTTTCGCCGCGGCTCTCAACCAATGTCAAACTGTGTGACAATAACTGGAGCAATTGCATCTGACGGCGGCTAACGGCTGACCTTGCCGCCGGAAGCGGAGACCGGATCTGTGAGATCCGCCACCTGGGGCACATCGTCGGCCGGCTCTCTGAAAGGTTTCACATTTCGATCGTTCAGTGCTGCAATATAGGGCGCATTATTGGTCATGGCCCGTACGCAATCGGCGGTCTCGCTGCCCAGCGGTACGGTTTTCTCCTGGTCAGCGCCTTCCGGCGTAAAGCTGTGAGACAGGGCAGGATTTGAATAAAGCGGCACCAGTTCCGCGGTCGCGCAGGCGCCGGCCATGATCGTGCCGATCCCGTCGGGACTGCGGAACCCGTAGGCAAACGGCAGGCTGCTGTCGCGGGCGCCCAGACAGGGCCGGCGCCGGGCGTGCTGACAGCCGAGCACATGGCCCAGTTCGTGTGCGAATGTCATCGCATCGGCATTGGTGCCGATCATCATATAGGCATTCTTCAGGGTCTGATTGCGGGACCGGCGGGGATCGAAAATTCCGCCGTAATGGACCCGCGCGCCGCGTCCTTCATAATTGACCAGCAGCATCCGCACATCGGCCCCGGCCCTGTCGCGCAGCCGCTCCAGGACTTCACCGCCATCCTTGCCGGCGATAAACCGCCTGCGGTCCGTGCTGAACGACGTCTGGTGGAAATCCCCTGTCGCTTCAATGGCGAGAAAATTCAGCCGCACCGGCGCGCCGCTGGCCTCCAGCACGGCGTTGGTCCGTTCGCCATGGTCCAGCACATATTGCTCCAGCCTGATCCGGTCGTTGTCGAAGGCCTGAAGGGATTGCGCCGTATACCCGACGGCAATATCGATCTCGTTCAGGGATTCCGCTGTCACGGCCGGCGCACACAGCAACGTTGCGCCGAATAGGGCAAACGCTGCCGGAACAGAGGCGGCAAGTGAGAATGTCCCGCGCCGCCGGGCGGCACGCGCTGAGTAAGGTTCGACCAAATTATCCCCCGAGGCGATTCGATTCGCCTCTGTTTGGGCTGGAAAATACCATAATTCAGCCGTAATTGATTAAGGAACCGCTGCAGTCCGATCACAATTGATTTCAGTGTGACATTTCAGCCGGAAACGCTGACCCATTCACCATTGTCGAACGAGCGTGCCATGGCGTGCACCGTGCGCTCGATTTCGAGCCCCTGGGTGAACGAGATCACCCTTGCCTCTTCTCCGGCGATAAGGCCAAGCAGCTGGCGGCATTCAATAATCTTCAGATCGTTGAAACCGAGCTGGTGGCCGGGTGCGGGTACAAAACGGTCATAGGGCGGATGCACCGGCGCCGTCAGGATTGTCCGGAACCCGCGTTCACTCTCGCGTCCTTCGGCGGTAAACAACTGCAGTTCGTTCATCCGCTCCTGGTCAAACAGGATAGACCCGCGGGCGCCGAAAATCTGGATGGCGATGCGGCTCTTTCGCCCCCACGCGGTACGGCTGACATTGAGGCTGCCGGATACACCGTTGGCCAGCCGGACCAGCGCCGTCGCCACATCGTGGGTCTGGACCGGCCGCCGCCCGCCGTCCTGATCATGCGCGGCAGGCCGGTCGGGATAGGGTTTGATCATGTCCACCATCACTTGCGAGACCTCGCCGAAAAGAGTGCGGATGATCGACAGAGGATGAACGGCAAAATCGTCGATCACGCCGTAACCGGAGGCCCTGTCGTTGCGCCAGTGGAACGGCGCGTCCGGATCGGCCATGAAATCCTCGTCCATCTCGAAGCGGACATGATTGACCTGACCGATGGCGCCTTCATCGAGCAGCTTGCGGATATGGGTTATCGCCGGATTCTGGATGTAATTGTAACCGAGAATCGCGGTTCGGCCCGACGCGCGGGCAGCGTCGCTCATGGCTTCGGCTTCGGCGAATGTCGGAGCCATCGGTTTCTCGCACCAGACATGCTTGCCGGCCTGGAGCGCGGCAATCGCCATTCGTGCATGAAAGGCGTTCGGAGCGGTGATGGAAATCACGTCAATCGCCGGATCGTCGATCAATGTCGCCCAGCTGTCGGTTGCCCGGCGAAAGCCGAATTCCGATGCCCGCTCGTCTGCCAGCGCCTGATTGATCTCGCACAGAGCCTGCAGCCGGATTTCCGGAACATCGCCGAAAACCGGCCTGACCCCGTGCCAGGCGAGCGCGTGGCTCTTGCCCATGAATCCCGTGCCGATAAGGCCGACACCGATACTGCTCCTACCCATCATGCTTCCTTTGCCCTGCATCCGCCCTGCATCTGCCGGGCCTGTCCACTGGCCGATTACCGGTTAATCAATTGTAAACCATGCACGCACTGCATATCAGATCGGCAATCATTGCACTTTATGTGCCCGCCAATGCGCATATATGAAACCTATGGAACAAGGGGAATCCTTCGCCACTCAACCGATGTCAGGGAATACGATAATGACGAAACTCAATGTGACCGGCAACCTGAACCGCTGGCTGTCCTACCGCAGCGCCTATCGCGCTTTGTCTTCAATGGACAATCGTATGCTCGACGATATCGGCATCATTCCGGGCGACATCAAAAAGATTGCCCGCAAGATCACCCGTTAGGCCCTCCCGCGTCTCTCGCACCTGCGTTCGGGTCTGTTGATCCGACCTGTTTAAGGCGGCCGGTTTCCGGCCGCTTTTTGCATTCTGCGGCCTGACAATCCGTTACCTTTCGTCAACATCGCGGCTTCAATTGCTGAAAGCGCTGAAATTCCGATGCCGGAAATATCCGCCGGCAGCATGCTCGGCGGCGGGCTCTCCGGCGGCGGCGGATTTTCCGGGGGTGGTGGAGGCGGCGGCGGTGGCTGGTAAGACCTTCCACCCGGCCTTACCTTTCGGTAAGACACCAATGTTAGATCTCGCACGAAATATCCCGAGGGGCGGACCATGACTGAATTGATTTTGCTCGGCATTCTTGTTGCCGTCGCCATCTATGCGATCAGCATCTACAACCGGCTGGTCAAGAACCGGCAGATGGTGGAGGAAGGCTGGAGCGGCATCGATGTGCAGCTGAAGCGGCGGACCGATCTCATTCCCAACATGTTGGAGACCGTCAAAGGCTATATGAGCCATGAGCGCGAATTGCTTGAGGAAATTGCCCGACTGCGCTCCCAGGCCGCCGGCGCCGCCAATGCAACGCCCGGCGAACGCGGGCCGATCGAGGCCGCTCTGAGCGGCGCAATCGGTCGTCTGTTTGCCGTCGTGGAAAATTACCCCGACCTGAAGGCGAACCAGAATTTCCTCGATTTCCAGCACACGCTGAAAGAGATCGAAAACCAGATCCAGATGTCGCGGCGCTATTATAACGGCTCGACGCGCAACATGAACATTCTGGTGGAATCGTTCCCCTCCAACGTCCTCGCCAACATGTTCAAGTTCCAGAAGGCGGACTATTTCGAGATCGACGAGGACGAGCGCACCGTTCCGCAGGTCGGTTTCTAGCCGTACAGACCGGGGGCCGTGACCATGTATCGCCTGTTTGCCGTTTGCGCTGTCGTCTTATTGTCCGGTGTCTGGCCGGCTGCCGCACGCGAGGAAATCCTCTCTTATGTCGCCGATATCCAGGTGCAGGCCGACGGCGCCCTGGACGTTACGGAAACCATCAAGGTGCGGTCGGAGCGCCGCCAGATCAAACGCGGTATCTACCGGGATTTCCCGACCCGTTATGTCCGCGACGACGGGCTCTCGCAGCGCGCCGGTTTCGAGGTTCTCGAAGTCACGAAGAACGGCAGGCCGGAACCGTACCGGCTGGAGGCGCAGAGTGTCGGCGTTCGGGTTTATATCGGCCAAAAGGAGGTGTTCATCCCGCGCGGCGATTACACCTACCGCATTCGTTACCGCACGACGCGGCAATTGCGGTTTTTTGAAAGTCACGACGAACTCTACTGGAATGTGACCGGCAATTTCTGGTCGTTCCCGATCCTTCAGGCGGAAGCCCGTGTCCGCCTTCCCGACGGCGCACGGATTGGCGAGTTGAACGGCTTTACCGGCGCGCTCGGCAGCTCGGGGCAGGACTTCCGGATTATTTCCCGGCGCAGTTCCGGATTTGTCATCCGCAGCAGCCGGGCCTTCGGACCGGGCGAAGGGCTGACGATCGTCACCACCTGGCAGAAAGGGCTCGTAGCCGAGCCGAGCGAGGCGCGGAAACGGCTCTGGCTGCTGTTTGACAATATCGGCATCGCTGCCCTATTGGCAGGTTTTCTTGGCCTGACAGGATTTTATCTGGCGACCTGGAACCGGGTTGGCCGCGATCCGCAAAAGGGCGTCATCATTCCATTGTTCGACCCGCCGGAGGGCGTTTCGCCGGCTGCCGCCAGTTATCTGAATTTCTGGGGATTCCGCAAAGCGGCAGGCCGGCCACTGGCATTCATTTCGGCCATTATTTCGCTTGCCGTCAAAGGCCGCCTCAAACTGAATCAGGAAGGCGAAACCGTACTCCTGGAAGCAACGGACAGCCAGATCGGACCGGTCTCGCCCGGCGAGGCGGTTATTCTCCGCAAAATCCGCAGCCGCAAAAGCGCCCTGGCCTTCAACAAGGCCAATGCGAAGACGGTCGCTTCCATGCGCAGCGCCTTCCGCGAGGCTATTTCGGAAGATTATGACGGTCGCTATATCCGCAAAAACTCGGGCTATTTCATTATCGGTCTTGTCATCTCCATCATCAGTGTCGTCGCGTTCTTTCTGCTTCAGGCGCCGCCGCCGGATCAGAACGGCCCACTGCTCTTCGCCCTGGCTGGCGGTGCTGCCGGGTCGGTATTCCTGCTTCTGGGGCTTGGTTGGGTGAGCGATCTTCTGCCGGGCGGCGGCCCGAAGATTCTCGGCGTGCTATATACCGTCATCGGATGTGTATTGATGGCGGCCGTGCTGCTGGCCGCCGTCAGTTTCTTGCCCGCCGTGATGATCCTGGCGGCCTTCCTTCTCGCCATGCTCGGCCTGTTCAATACCGCATTCTTCCACCTGCTGCGGGCGCCGACCGTTGCCGGCCGGGATCTTCTGGACCGGATCGAAGGGTTCAAGCTTTACCTCTCCGTTGCCGAGGCAGAGCGGATGAACATGGCCGGGGCACCCGATGTGACGACGGAGACATTTGAGCGGTTTCTGCCCTATGCCATCGCGTTGAACGTGGAAAAACCCTGGTCGGATGCCTTTGCCAGCCAGATCGCCCGGGTCGGCGGTGACAGGACCGGCGATGGCTATCAGCCGCGCTGGTACGGCGGCAGTTCGTTCAATTCCGCCAATATGGCGGCGGCAACCGGCGCCATGGTCGCCGCCATGTCGAGTTCGATTGCCAGTGCGACACCGTCATCTTCCGGCTCCGGCGGCGGCGGATCGTCCGGTGGCGGAGGTGGTGGCGGCGGTGGCGGCGGCTGGTAGTTCGGCTACGATATCAACACCGTAGCGATTTTGACGGGTCGGATTTTCTAATCCGTTGATTTTTGCGCCAGATCATTTGTTCACAAATCGGCACCTGCGGGCTAGGAATTGCCGGCATTTGTTGTCATGTTGATCGTCGTGACAAGCAATGCGGCGCATCCCCTGTCGCTTGTAACCGGCGGCACCAATGACCTCCCCAAACAAACGCATACTGATCTACAGCCATGACACGTTTGGCCTCGGTCATCTCAGGCGCTGCCAGGCGATCGCCCATTCGCTTGTCGGGGCCTATTCGTCACTTTCGGTGATTATCCTGTCCGGCTCGCCGATCATCGGCAGTTTCGATTTCAGGTCGCGTGTCGATTTTGTCCGTGTGCCCGGCGTCATCAAGCTGCGCAACGGGGATTACACCGCCCTCAACCTGCATATCGATATTCATCAGACGCTGAAAATCCGCGGCTCCATCATGGAGCATACCGCGGCGGTTTTCGAACCGGACATCTTCATCGTCGACAAGGAACCGACAGGTCTTCTGGGGGAAATCCGGCCGGCACTCGAACTGCTCAAGCAACGCGGCACGCGGCTGGTGCTTGGACTGCGCGATGTACTCGACGACCCGGAAATCCTGAAATTGGAATGGGAACGCAAGGGTGCCTATGAAGCTGTCGAAACGCTGTATGATGATATCTGGGTTTACGGCAAAGAGGAAATATACGATCCGCTGGCCGGCTTGCCATTGTCGGACGCCGTTCGCGACCGCATGACCTATACCGGCTATCTCAAGCGCGGCCTGACCGCCGCAACAGTCTACCAGCCGACACCGTTCGATGATGAAAGGTTCATTCTGGTGACGCCAGGCGGCGGCGGCGACGGTGTCGAACTGGTCGACTGGGTCATGAAAGCCTACGAAAGCCAGACCCGGCCGCTGTTCCCGGCCCTGATCGTGCTTGGACCGTTCATGGCCAATGCCAACCAGCAGGAATTTTTCGAGCGCGCCGAGCATCTCTATAATGTCGAAATCATCAGTTTTACCGCGCATCTTGAGCAATTGATCGACCGGTCGATCGCGATGGTCGGCATGGGCGGCTACAATACGTTCTGCGAAATCCTGTCGTTCGACAAACCGGCGCTGCTGGTGCCCAGGGTGATTCCGCGCCGGGAACAGACGGTCCGGGCCGACTATGCCAGCGAAGCAGGACTGATTTCGGTGTTGCCGATCGACGATTACCCGGATGTTGAAAAGATGGCGGACGCCCTGGCTGGACTGCCGAATCAGCCAAAACCGTCGGAAGCCGGGCTCGACAATCTGCTCGGCGGACTCGATGTGGTCAACCAGCTTGTGAAAGAAGAACTGTCAGCCGGCAGCGCACGGCTTTCGCTGCCGCAGCCGGCCTGAGCCGGTCAAAGGTCACCGCCCCATGTCACGCACCGTTGCCAGAACAGCCGTCCTCGTCAAAGGCTATCCGAGGCTGTCGGAAACCTTCATCGCCCAGGAAATCCTTGGTCTGGAGCAGCGCGGCGTCAGACAGCTGATCGTCTCCCTGCGCAAGCCTACCGACCCGGACCGGCACGATATCCATGACGAAATAACAGCCGACGTGCTTTATCTGCCGGAATATCTCAAGGACGATCCCGTCCGCGTCCGGGCCGGGCGGCGCTGGGCGGAAAGCCAGCCGACCTATCGCCGCGCCTTTCAGTTGTTCCAGAAAGACCTCAAGCGCGACAGGACGGCAAACCGCCGGCGCCGGTTCGGCCAGGCCTGTGTGCTGGCACGGGAACTGCCCGGCGACATCGACCGGCTGCATACCCACTATCTTCATACACCCGCGTCGGTCGCCCGTTACGCAGCGATATTGCGCGGCCTGCCCTGGTCTTTCTCCGCCCATGCCAAGGACATCTGGACAACGCCGGAATGGGAGTTGAAGGAAAAACTCGCCGACGCGCAGTGGGGCGTCACCTGCACGGCGCTGAATACGCACTATCTGAACGGACTTGTCCGCGGCCCCGACAAGGTAGAGCTTGTCTATCACGGGCTGGATTTTTCGCGCTTCCCGGCAGCGCCTGACCGGTCAGCAAGAAAATCGGACCCGATATCGATCATTTCGATCGGCCGGGCGGTTGAGAAAAAGGGTTTTGACACACTGCTGGACGCGCTCGGCCGGATTGCCGGCGATGGGCCGGACCACAGCAACTGGCATTTTCATCATATCGGCGGCGGCCAGGATCTGGAAAAGCTCAAATCCCGGGCCAAAAGGCTCGGCATTGCAGACCGCGTCACATGGCATGGCGCGGTCAACCGGGCGCACGTCATCCAGGCGCTGGCGGATGCGGACCTGTTTGTCCTGCCGTCCAGGATTGCCAAATCAGGCGACCGCGACGGCCTTCCCAATGTGCTGATGGAAGCGCAGGCGATGGGCCTGCCCTGCATCGGCACCAATGTCTCCGCTTTGCCTGAGATCATCGTGCCGGAAGAAACCGGATTGCTGATTGAACCGCAGGATCCGGCGGGACTTGCCCTGGCGATCCGGCGGCTGATCGACGATCGCGGCCTCAGATTGCGGTTTGGAACCGAAGCGGCGCGCACCGTCCGCGAGCGCTTCAGCACCGATCCGGGGCTCGATCGCCTGGTGGAGAAACTGCGCCCGGCGGGAGCGGAGGCAGCGGCGTGAAGATCGCCTTTTATGCGCCGATGAAACCGGTTGACGATCCGACACCGTCCGGCGACCGGCAGATGGCCCGGGCGATCATCCGCGCGCTGGAAGGCGGCGGACATGAAATCCGCATCGCGTCGCAATTCCGCAGCTGGTCGCGTCATGGCGGCGATGCCGAACTGCAGACCCTTGCCGACGAGGCCCGGCGGCAAGCGGCGGCCATTGCGCGAGCCTGGCAGAACGAAGGCTACAGGCCGGACCTCATGCTGACCTACCATGTCTACCACAAGGCGCCGGACTGGATCGGACCCGCACTCGCCGGTGCCATCGGTTGTGCCTATATGATCATCGAAGGCGCGCGGGCGCTGAAACAGAAGAACGGCCCGTGGGCCGTCGGTTTCGCGGCAGCCGATGCGGCCTTCGGGGCTGCCGACGCCATTGTTGCCATCCAGTCGGAAGATGCCGAAGGCCTGGCGCCGATTGTGCCGCCGGAGCGGCTTTGGCGGCTGCTGCCGTTTATCGACACACAGCCATTCCGCGCCGCCGCCGCGAAACGCCAAGCCGCCGCGACACCGCGCCTGCTGACCGCCGCCATGATGCGCGACGGCGACAAACGGGCCTCCTACCGGGTGCTGGCAGACGCCCTGGCGATGCTTGACGACCAGCGATGGCATCTGACGATTGCCGGCGATGGCCCGGCAGGCGATGTCATCCGCCCCCTTTTCGACGCCGCACGGACCGAATTTCTCGGCCAGGTCCCTCTGGCGGACATGCCCGCTGTTTACGCCAATGCGGATCTTTTCGTCTGGCCTGCGATCAACGAGGCTTACGGCCTTGTTCTGCTGGAGGCCCAGGCATCGGGGCTTGCCGTGATTGCCGGCCGCACCGGCGGTGTACCCGATATTGTCGCAGACGGGAAAACCGGCCTTTTGGCAGCCGAAGGCGATACGCAGGCCTTTGCGGGCGCCCTCCGGCGGCTGCTGGCCGACACGGATCTTCGAACCGCCATGGGCACCGCCGCGCGCGACAAGGCGGCCGGCGATCATGATCTTGCTGTCGCCCAGGTCCGGCTGCGGACGATTGTCGAGGCAGCGCTTGCACACCATCGCGATCGGGCAAAACAGCCATGAAAGCGTTGCTGCATGTCCAGCATCTGCTCGGGATCGGCCATGCCGTGCGCGCGGCGGCCATCGGCCGGGCTTTGCGCGACCGCCAGGTCGAGGTCACGCTTGCAACCGGCAACCATCTGCCCCAGATCATCGACACTGACGGTCTGTCGGTCGTCAACCTGCCCGCCGCCCGCGCCGCCGATGCCAGTTTCAGCACATTGCTCGACGATAGCGGGACGCCGATCGATGAGACCTGGAAGGCAGCCCGGACAGAGCAGTTGCTGGCGCTCCATGACAAAGTCGCGCCGGATATTCTGCTGACGGAATTCTTTCCGCTCGGCCGGCGCAAGTTCCGCTTCGAACTGATCCCGCTTTTGCAACAGGCGCGCAAACAGGCGCCACGTCCGCTGATCGCATCCGCTGTGCGCGATATTCTGGTCGCCAAGGACGACGCGTCTGCGGAGCGCTGGATGGCCGACACGGCGCTTGAATATTATGATCGGTTGCTGGTGCACGGTGACCCGGAATTTGTCCGGCTCGGGGAAACCTTCCGCTATGCCGACGACCTGGCCGATATTACCAGCTACACCGGTTATGTTCACGGCGGCGCCAATGTGCCGGAGCCGCCGGCGGGCGACGGCGATGGCGAGATCATCGTCGCCTGCGGCGGCGGAATTGTCGGTGAAACCATTTTGCGCGCCGCCCTTGCTGTTGCGACATCCCGCCGTGGCCAACCCTGGCGCTGGCGCATTCTGGCCGGCCGCGATCTGCCGCAAGCCATATTCGATGACCTGGCGGCCAAGGCCGGCGGAAAAATTATCCTGGAACCGGCCCGGCCGGATTTTCCCAAACTTCTGCAACGGGCGCGGCTGGTGATCTGCCAGGCCGGTTATAACAGCGTGATGGATATCCTGGCGGCCGGCATCTCCGGCGTGCTGGTGCCGTTTGCCCAGGGCCGGGAAAGCGAGCAGACCGTGCGGGCGCAGGCCCTGGCGCGCGAAAACCGCATGATCATGGCGCCGGAGGCCGGCCTGACCGCAGCGCGCCTGAGCGATGCGGTCGCAAAGGCAATGCAATTGCCTGCGCGCTGGCCGCCGGCAGCACTGGACGGCGCGGCAAAAAGCGCCGATATCCTGATCGGCCTGGCAATGAGCCGCAGCCAATGATGACAGGAGCAGCCATCGGCATGGATACCCGGGACACTGAAACGGCAGCAGAATACCGGCGGTTTGAAGCCGCACTTCAGGCAACGCGCGATGCCGGTCTCACTCTCTCGTTCTGGTGGCGTGATGATGATGCCGTCGCCGTCACGCCCGAGCTTGAACAATTGCTGGCACTGCGCCGGGCCGCCAATGTGCCGCTGGCGCTGGCGGTAATCCCAAGATTTGCCGAGCCTGGTCTGATCGACCGCCTGCGGAATGCCGGCAATGTCGGCATATTGCAGCATGGCTGGGCCCATGAAAAACACTCAGACCCCGGCGAGAAGGCCTCCGAATTCGGTGAAGGCCGGCCGCTGGAAGAATCACTGGCCGACCTGATCGCCGGCCGCGAGCGGCTGCAGCCGATGGCCGGGGAGCTGTTCCTGCCGGTTCTGACGCCGCCATGGAACCGGATTGGCTATGCAGCCCGCGCCGCCCGGATCCAGGCCGGCCTGCCGGGCCTTTCCGTGTTTGGTCTGTCAGGGAGCGATGATCATGATAGCCATGTCTGCAATACCCATTTCGATGTCATTGCCTGGAAGACGACGCGCGGCTTTATCGGCCTGAAGAAGGCCTATCACCTGCTTGCGAACGAAATTGAACAGCGTCTGACACATCCAAGTGAGCCAATCGGCATTCTCACCCACCATCTTGTGCACGACCCGGAGACCAACGCATTTCTGGCCACTCTGCTGGGCAAACTGAATGACCAGCCGCATGTCAGATGGCCTGCCCTCACCGATCTGTTCGACATCTAGCCAACCGCTCCATTGGCCCATCGGCTTGTGCATGCCGCCGCGATCGCCTACCTGCCAACTGAACAAACAAAGAGACTTCAACCATGAGCCGCCTCGACAGCCTGATCAAACGTTTCATCGCCCAGCGTGACTGCCTCGATCATACCGCCACCCTGGTGGCCGACATTCCCGGGCCGATCTTTGAACTCGGCCTCGGCAATGGCCGCTCCTTCGATCATCTGCGCGAGATCTTTCCGGATCGGGAGATTTACGCCTTCGACCGGTCGGTCTCCGCCCATCCGCGCTGCATCCCCGATGCCGATCACATGATCGTTGGCGATATCCGTGAAACGCTGAACTATTGCCTTCCGCGCACCGGCGGCAAGGCGGCGATGATCCATGTCGATCTCGGCAACGGCGATCCGACCTATGGTCTTGCCCTGACCGCCTGGGCTTCGCCGCTGGTGGCGTCGCGGGTTCTGCCGAACGGCGTGGTCGTCTCCGACGCCGAACTGGATCTGCCGGATTTTGAGAAACTGCCACTGCCCGACGGCGTCAAACCGGGCCGGATCTATTTTTACCGGGCGCCTTCGACGCTCAGCGTCGAGGGTTGAAACCCTGATGGCGGACGCCGAGACAAATACGGACCTCCTGACGGCCCGGTTTCTGCTGCGCCATATCAAACCGTTGAAACTGCCGGAACGGCTGGCCAATGAGCCGCCCGATACGGCAATCTTCGCCGATCAGGACATGCGCGAGGCACTGATAGAGCGGGAGGACAGCCTGGCTGGCCGTCTGCTGCCGCTGGATTCGCTCGCCGGCAGCGAATTCGATGCCAAGCGGATAGTCGTCTGTGCGCTCGACAATGGCGGCGCGCCATCGGCCCCTGGCGACGAACCGCCCGACATGCCGGTTCGCTCGCTGACCGGGGATTATCTTCTGTCAGCCGCTGCCGGCCTCGACCCCTGGACCGATCTGGAGGCGCTCGAACAAGAGCCGATGCCGGCCAGCCTTTACGGCGTGATCTGCCTGCCGCGCTCCGGCAGCACCTATTTCTGTCATCTGCTGCAGGGGCTTGAGATGATCGGCCGGCCGACGGAACATTTGCGGCCGCACATTCTGTTTCTGGTCGAGCATGGCCCGTCTCTCGGTTTCGATCCGGTTCGCTGGATTGAACTGATCGCCCGCGCCGGCGGCCCCGGCGGCTTTTTCGGCAGCAAGGTGATTACCGATTTTGCGGTCGCGCTCTGGGCGCTGATGACGGACAGTCAGCGTGCGGATATGATGACGCTGTTGACCGGTGCAAAGCTGATCCATCTGGAGCGGGCCGACAAGGTCGCCCAGTCGGTCTCCCAGTTCATTGCCGATGAAACCCGCATCTGGCATGTCCGCAACAAGGGCGACGAGGAGGCTTATCGCGCCGCAAAGGAGGCTGTTGCCTATGACGGCGAACGGCTGCGCAGCCTGCACACCAGGTTTACCGGCGAGGAGCGCCAGCTTGCCGAATTGCTGCAGGCCTGGCCCGGCCCGGTGCATCACCTGACCTATGAGACACTTGCCGGCGACCCGCAAAAGGCGGTGTCTGAAGCGGTCGGCTTTGTTCGCAATGAAGAGGCCCGCCCGGTCGATCTGAAACATGAAAAATATTTCCCGATGAGCGACAGGGTCAACCAGACTTTCGCCGAACGGTTCCGTTCCGAGCTTGGCGAGGCCGATTGATGAGCGAACGCCCGGCCCGCCGCGACGATCCGCTCTATGCCCTGATCATGGAGATCAACGAGGGTCATTACCGCATCTATGATCGCGGCGCCTACCGGATCTGGCTCAACGTTTCCGAATCGCGCCAGATGGTGAAGCGGGCGATCGGCCGCTATGAACCGGAAAAGTTTGCCGCCCTGCAAGCCTGCCTCGCCAAGGGCGCGACATTCCTCGACATTGGCGGCAACAAGGGCGATTTCGCGCTGTTCGCCGCAACCCTGGTCGGTCCAGACGGCCGGGTGATCTGTTTCGAACCCCATCCCGACAATGCCGCATGGATCCGAAAGTCCGTCGACATGAACGGTTTTGAACACCTGGCCGTCGAAGAGCTGGCGCTGGCCGACCGCAACAGTGAAGCGACGCTCAACATCGGCGGAAAATCCGGCCAGCATTCCTTGGAAACGCGCAAAAGCGATCGCGGTTCGCTCACGGTGCGGACAATGACGCTTGATCATTATGTCGAGACAGAAGGTCTGGAGCGCGTGCATGCGATCAAGATCGATGTCGAGGGCGCGGAGGATCTTGTCGTCGCCGGCGCATCGCGGACGCTTGCCCGCGACCGGCCGGTGGTTTTTCTCGACGTGCATGATATCGGCAAGCAAAGGCTTGATGCGCTGACGAAATCGCTTCTTGGGCACGGTTACGCGATGACCGAACTGGAAAGCGGCAAGGCCGGAAACCGGCTGGAAGCCGATCGGGATTATGTTCTGCAGCCGGCGTGAGGCTAAAATTCATCGACGATCGCCGAAACATCGGGCCATCGAACTTGCCGGGCTTTGAGAACCCCGCTTACGACGAAATTTACCTTGAAATCAGTATCCGGGAGAAATCATTCGACAAATACTCATATTGAGCATAAATATGAACAATAAGGTTCGGAGTGAACCCTATCCCGCAATGCTAAGGGAGTCTTGGCATGTCGAAAGAGTTTGATTTCCTGGTTTTCATCGGCCGTTTCCAGCCGCTGCACCTGGGCCACAGGCATGTGGTCGAGCAGGCGCTGGAGAAAGCCGAACGCGTCATCGTTCTGGTCGGATCGGCCAATCTGGGGCGTTCCGTGCGCAATCCTTTCACCTTTGCTGAACGCGAACAGATGATCCGCGCCACCTTCCGCAAGGCCGTCGCCGACAAGCGACTGATCATCCGGCCGCTTGACGATGTCAGTTACAATGACAGCGCCTGGATCGCACTGGTGCAAAAGAGCGTCGACGACATCGTGCTGGAGGCCGGCAATTCCGGCGGCATGGTGCTGCACGGCACCGCCGATTTCAGGGTCGGGCTGGCCGGCTTCGGGCGCGACAGTTCGAGCTATTATCTGAAATTGTTTCCCGAATGGGGCCATCTGGATATCAGCGGCGAATACAGCGCTTTCACCGCCACCCAGATCCGCGCCGATCTTTTGCGCCCCGCGCCGATCCTGCCGCGCGATTCCTGTCCGGCCGAAGTGGTGGAATTCCTCGCCGACTTCCGGCTCAGCGAACCGTTTGCCGATCTGGTGCGCGAAGCCGCCTTCATCAGCGATTACAAGGCCCGCTGGGCGTCAGCGCCCTATGCGCCGACCTTCGTCACCGTCGATGCGATCGTCGTCCAGGCCGGCCATGTGCTGCTGGTGCGGCGCGGCGAACAGCCGGGCAAGGGCCGGCTTGCGCTGCCGGGCGGTTTTGTTGATCAGCAAGAGACCCTGCGCGATGCGGTGATCCGCGAATTGCGAGAGGAAACCCATATCGCCGATCAGAAAGGGCCGATCCCGCCGGCGATGCTGGGTTCGTTCATCGAGGATGCGGAGTCCCGTGTTTTCGACGAACCGCACCGCTCATCCCGCGGACGAACCATCACCCATGCGTTCCTGTTCCGCTGCCCGCAGCGCGAAGCGCTTTTTTCCGTGCGCGGCGGCGACGATGCCGCCTGTGCCGCATGGCACCGGCTCGGCGACCTGAAGCCGGAAGATTTTTTTGAAGACCATTGGTTCATTCTTCAGGCCATGGTCGGACTTTGAAACGATCCGGGGAGCCCGGATCAAGACAGGCCCGGAGGAGCTTCGGGCAAAGGAGACTGAGATGAGCGATTTCAACATCAATCCGATCCTCAATACCGACAGCTACAAACTGTCCCACTATCTGCAATATCCGCCCGATACCAAAGGCGTTTCGATCTATGCCGAGGCGCGCGCCGGCGGCGAATATGACCATGTGCTGTTTTTCGGCCTGCAGATGTTCCTCAAACAATATCTGTCGAAGCCGGTGACGGCCGCCCATATCGAAGAGGCGGAAGAGATCGTCACCGGGCACGGCCTGCCGTTCAACCGGGCCGGCTGGCAGCATATCGTCGATAGACATGGCGGCTATTTGCCGATGGAAATCGAAGCGCTGCCGGAAGGAATCGTGGTTCCCGCGAGCACGCCCTTGCTGCAGGCGCGCAATACCGACCCGAAAGCCTTCTGGCTCTCCACCTATATCGAGACAGCGCTTCTGCGGGCGGTCTGGTATCCGGCAACGGTGGCGACGGTGTCGCACGGCGTGCGGCAGACGATATCGGCCGCACTTGAAAAGAGCTGCGACAGCCCGGCGGAGGTGCTGCCGTTCCGGCTGCACGATTTCGGCGCCCGCGGCACGACATCGTTCGAACAGGCCGGCATCGGCGGCGCCGCCCATCTGGTCAATTTCATGGGTACCGATACCGTGTCGGCGCTGGTCTATGCCAAACGCTTCTACGGCGAGCCGATGGCCGGCTTCTCCATTCCGGCCGCCGAACATTCCACCATGACCGCCTGGGGCGAGGACGGCGAAACCGAGGCCTTCCGCAACATGCTGACGCAATTCGGCGGCAAGGGCCGCCTGGTTGCCGTGGTTTCCGACAGTTACGATATCTACCGCGCCGTGAAAGAGACCTGGGGCGTGACCCTGAAAGACGAGGTCGAGGCGATGGGCGGCACACTGGTCGTGCGGCCGGATTCCGGCGACCCGACAATCGTGCCGATCGACGTTGTGGAGATGCTCGGCGAGAGTTTCGGCTTTTCCACCAATGCCAAGGGCTACAGGGTGCTGAACCCGGCCGTGCGGGTGATCCAGGGCGACGGTGTCACGCCGGCGACCATCAAGGTGATCCTGGACAATCTGATGGCCAAGGGCTGGTCGGCGGAGAACCTCGCTTTCGGCATGGGCGCCGGCCTGTTGCAGAAGGTCAACCGCGACACGCTGCGGTTCGCCCTGAAAGCAAACGCGCGGCTGAATGGCAGCGGCGACTGGATGCCGGTGCACAAGGATCCGAAGACCGATCCGAGCAAGGCATCGAAGGCCGGACTGCAGGCTGTGGTCGAAGAAAACGGTTCTTGCCGGGCGGTCCAGCTTGATGATCTGGGCGGGCGGCGGAACCTTCTTCAGCCGGTCTGGCGCAACGGGGAATTGCTGGTCGACCATTCGTTTGCGGAGATCCGCGAACGGGCGGCGGGGTAGGCCCCACCCGGCGCTGCGCGCCGACCCTCCCCGCAAGGGGCCGCAAGGGGGAGGGTGAACGGGCGCCTGATGATCAAAACGGCAGCATATACCCGGCGACCTGGCAGAAGCGCATCAATATTATCTGCCCGGCAGAGCGGCAAGCGCTCTCCCTCCCCCTTGCGGGAGGGTGGCCGCAGCAAAGCGGAGGTCGGGTGGGGTCTTGCAACGTCGATATCAATTGGCGACGTCAAACGTGCTCGTCAGCTGCCATTCCGTTTTCGCCCAGCGCCAAGACGTCAGTGCGCTTCAAGCCCGGGCAAAGAATGGCGCTACGTCTGCTAGAGGATAAACCGGCTCAGATCCGCGTTCCTGGCAAGATCGCCGATATTCTTCTCCACGAACGCGGCGTCGATGACGACGGTCTCGCCGGACCGGTCCGGCGCGGTAAAGGAAATGTCGTCGAGGATGCGTTCCATGACCGTCTGAAGCCGGCGGGCGCCGATATTTTCCACGCTTGAATTCACCTGCACGGCAATGTGGGCGATGGAATCGACCGCATCGTCGGTGAACTCCAGCGTCACGCCTTCCGTCGCCATCAGCGCGACATACTGCTTGATCAGGCTCGCCTCCGTCTCCGTCAGAATGCGGCGGAAATCCTCTTCCGTCAAAGCGCGCAATTCGACCCGGATCGGCAGCCGGCCCTGCAGTTCCGGCAGAAGGTCGGACGGTTTGGCGACATGGAATGCACCCGACGCGATGAACAGCACATGGTCGGTCTTGACCGCACCGTGTTTGGTGGCAACCGTCGTGCCTTCCACCAGCGGCAGCAGGTCGCGCTGCACGCCCTCGCGCGAGACATCGCCGCCCTGGCGGCCGTCGCGGACGCAGATCTTGTCGATCTCGTCGAGAAACACGATGCCGTCATTTTCCACCTTGTGGATGGCTTCCTGTACCAGCTGGTCCTCGTCAAGAAGATTGTCGGCTTCTTCTTCGAGCAGGATTTTGTAGGATTCCGACACCTTTACCTTGCGGGTCTTGGTGCGGCCGCCGAACGCCTTGCCGAGCATGTCGCCGACATTCATCACACCGACCGATGCGCCGGGCATGCCGGGCACGTCGAAGGCACCCATCGGGTTGGAACTGTCGCGCACTTCGATTTCCACTTCCTTGTCGTCGAGCGAGCCTTCGCGCAGCTTCTTGCGGAACGAATCGCGCGTTGCCGGGCTCGACGCCTGCCCGACCAGCGCGTCAAGCACCCGCTCCTCGGCCTGCAGATGGGCCTTTGCCTCCACCTGTTTGCGCTTTTCCTCGCGCACCAGCGCAATCGCCGCCTCGACCAGATCGCGAATGATCTGCTCCACGTCGCGGCCGACATAACCGACCTCGGTGAACTTGGTGGCTTCGATCTTGATGAACGGCGCATTGACGAGTTTCGCCAGCCGGCGGGAGATCTCCGTCTTGCCGACGCCGGTCGGTCCGATCATCAGAATGTTCTTCGGCAGCACTTCATCGCGCATCGGGCCTTCAAGCTGCTGGCGGCGCCAGCGGTTTCTCAGCGCAACGGCGACGGCGCGTTTGGCGTCCTTTTGGCCGATAATGTAGCGGTCGAGCTCCGAAACGGTCTCGCGGGGGGAAAACTCTGTCATTTTTTATAATTATCCTGCGGAAAGAATGGCCGGCAATGCCGGCGGTATGCGGTTTGTCAGCGCCGGTAACGGCAGCACACGGATCAACTGGCGGCGGATCCCTCCGACGCCCGGCTGCAAGATCATCAGCCCGAGCAGCAGCGCCGGTCGGTCACGCTCACTCAGCATCAAGCGCCTCGATGACAACGGAATTGTTGGTGTAGACGCAGATTTCGGCGGCAATTTCCATCGCCCGGCGGGCAATTGCCTCCGCATCCAAACCGCTGTCGGCCAGCGCGCGCGCAGCGGCCAGGGCAAAATTGCCGCCCGAGCCGATCGCGGCGATGCCGTTTTCGGGCTCCAGCACGTCGCCGGTCCCCGTCAGCACCAGGCTCGTCTTCGCATCGGCCACCAGCATCATCGCCTCCAGCCGGCGCAGATAGCGGTCGGTGCGCCAGTCCTTGGCGAGCTCCACGCAGGCCCGCGTCAGCTGATCGGGATATTGTTCCAGTTTGGCTTCCAGCCGCTCCAGCAACGTGAAAGCATCGGCGGTGGCACCGGCAAATCCGGCAATCACATTGCCCTTGGCAAGCGGCCGCACTTTTTTCGCATTATGCTTGATGACGGTCTGGCCGAGGCTGACCTGACCGTCACCGGCAATGACAACCTTGCCGCCCTTGCGGATGGTGACGATGGTCGTGCCGTGCCACGACGGCACGGCGTTCGCTTGAGATGAATTGTCGTTCAAACTGGTCTCCTTGAGCGGGCGTATTGCCATCCGATTTGCCGGCCTGGCGGGTGCGCCCCTACAGTTTAGGCTATGTAAGCGCTAAATGCCCGCTTGCAAACATGCGCTTTGATCGTCGTAAAGAGTGGTAATTCCCTGACCCAGTTGGTAAAAGCGCGGCGCATTATCAAGGGAGAGGTTTCCGTGCGATCGGCAGAGGTTATCCGAAATACCAATGAAACCCGCATTTCCGTCAAAGTGGCGCTTGACGGCACCGGCCAGTATGACGTTGCCACAGGGGTCGGATTCTTCGATCACATGCTGGAACAGCTTGCCCGCCATTCGCTGATCGACATTAATGTCCAGGCGCATGGCGATCTGCATATCGATCAGCACCACACCGTGGAAGATGTCGGCATTGCCCTTGGCCAGGCGATCTCGCAGGCGCTTGGCGAACGCGTGGGCATCACCCGCTATGCTTCCATCGACCTGCCGATGGACGAAACCTTGACGTTTGCAGCCGTCGACGTGTCCGGCCGGCCATATCTGGTGTGGAACGTCGAATTCACGCATCCCAAGGTCGGCGACTTCGACACCGAGCTGGTGCGCGAATTCTTCCACGCTTTGGCGCAGAATGCCGGCATGACGCTGCATGTGAAAAATCTGTATGGCGATAATAATCATCATGTCGCCGAAACCTGCTTCAAGGCGGTGGCGCGCGTGCTCAGACAGGCGCTTGCCATCGATCAGCGGATGGCCGATCAGGTTCCATCGACAAAGGGCACATTGACGGGTTGAGGACGGATGTCGGTCAAGGTTTTTATCGCACTCGCACCGCCGGAACCGGAGATCCCGGATCCGGAATGGGAAGCGGAACAGCTGGTCTTCATCAAGGACGGGTTTTCGATTCCGGGTTTCCTGATCCCGCTCCTGTGGCTGTTCTGGCATCGCATGTGGCTACCGCTGCTCGGCTATCTGGCCTATCTGGTTGCCATCAGCGCGGTGGAACTGTCGGCCGGTCAGCTGGTTTCCACAATCATTGCAACCGGCTGCGCAATTCTGTTCGGGCTGGAAGCCAACAATCTGCGCCGCTGGTCGCTGACGGCCAAGGGCTGGCGGACAGTCGGCGAAGTCATCGGCCGCAACCAGGACGAAGCCGAGTTTCTGTACTTTCGCGACCGGGCAAACCGGTCGGCGGCGGCAAAGCCGGAAACCGGCAAAAGTGCTGAGCCGGATCGCCCCGCTGAACGCGCGCCGGATAACCGCCCGCCGGTTCAACAGCGGCAACAGCGGCCGCCGGTCTCCGGCCCGCAAACCGACGACGAACCGCGGATTTTCGGGCTGTTCCCGGAGGCTGAGCGTTGAGTGTCGCGATTGTCGATTACGGTTCCGGCAATCTGCGTTCCGCCGCCAAGGCATTTGAACGCATGGCGGCGGAAACCGGATATTGCGGCGATATCATCGTCACCGCCGATCCGGATATCGTAGCCGGCGCCGACCATATCGTGCTGCCCGGCGTCGGCGCCTTCGCCGATTGCCGCCGTGGCCTGGACGGCGTGTCCGGCATGGTCGGCGCGCTGCAGGACGCCGTCATCGGCAAGGGCCGTCCGTTTCTCGGCATCTGTGTCGGCGCGCAATTGATGGCCACGCGCGGCCTGGAAAAGCAAACCACGCCCGGGCTTGGCTGGATCAGCGGTGATGTGGTCGAAATCACGCCGGACGATCCGGCGCTGAAGATCCCCCATATGGGCTGGAACTCTCTTGACGTGGTGCACGAGCACGCTCTGCTGTCAGGCATCTCAACCGGGCCGGACGGGCTCGATGCCTATTTCGTCCATTCCTTCCACATTCAGGTGGCGGACGATGCCGATCTGATCGCCACAAGCGATTACGGCGGCCGTGTTACGGCGATCGCCGGCCGGGACAATATCGCCGGCGCTCAGTTTCACCCCGAAAAAAGCCAGGCGCTTGGCCTGGCTCTGATCGGCAATTTCCTGAACTGGAAACCGTGATGGGCGCCATCCTGTTTCCAGCCATCGATCTGAAGGGCGGCCAGTGCGTGCGCCTGGTCAAGGGCGAGATGGACCAGGCAACGGTTTACAACGACGATCCGGGAGACCAGGCCCGCAGCTTTGCCGAGACCGGGTTTTCCTGGCTGCATGTGGTCGATCTGGACGGCGCTTTTGCCGGCGAAAGCCGCAATGGCGGTGCCGTTGACGCGATTCTGGCCAGTGCCAACGGCCGTATGCAGGTGCAACTGGGCGGCGGCATCCGCACGCTGGATCATGTGGAAGCTTGGCTCGGCAAGGGGCTAGCGCGATTGATCCTCGGCACCGTTGCCGTGCGCGATCCGGCGCTGGTCAAAAAGGCGGCCCGGTTGTTCCCCGGACGCATTGCCGTCGGCATCGACGCCCGCGGCGGCGAGGTTGCGGTCGAAGGCTGGGCGGAAACCTCCGATATGCAGGCCGTCGATCTGGCGCGGCAGTTTGAAGATGCCGGTGTTGCTGCGATCATCTATACCGACATCGACCGCGACGGCGTGCTCGCCGGCATCAACTGGGATGCGACGATCGCGCTCGCCGAGGCGGTTTCGATCCCGGTGATCGCGTCCGGCGGGCTGGCCTCGATGGCCGATATCGAACGGCTGATGCAGCCGGACGCGGCAAAACTTGAAGGCGCGATTTCCGGCCGGGCGCTCTATGACGGGCGCATCGACGCGGCCGAGGCGCTGGCCCTGTTGGGAACAGTGGCATGAATATCTCGCTGATTTACGCCTGCTGGCCAAACCGGCCGTTTGGCGTCACATGGTGTGATCTGCCTTTCGCGCTCCGCGATTGCGGCCTGGCGGCCCGATTGCAGGCTGACGGCCATCGGATTACCGAGCATTTCCATGTCGGACAGGGAGCGGCCTCCAACGATACCCGGACCGCATTCGAGATTGCTGGCAGGATCAGTAAAACCGTTCGGCAAGCCCGCGATGAAGGCGCGATTGCAATCATTTTGTGCGGCAGTTGCGCTGTGGCCGCATTGGGCGCAATCGGCGGTCTGGGCACCGGTGCCCGAATTGTCTGGATGGACGCCCATCCCGACATGAATACGCCCGATACGAGCGGCAGCGGTCTCATTGAGGGCATGGCGTTGGCGGCGGCAAGCGGAATGTGCTGGAAAGCCATGGCGCATCGGTATTGCGGCATAGAACCGGCGGCGTCCGGCCAGGCCATTCTGTTCGGCGCCCGCGATATCGACGACGGCGAACAGGCAAACCTGGATGCGCAGTCCGTTGCAACCGCGAACGGACTTTCCGCGATCAAAGATCATCTTTCCGGAGCCGGCTGCATCTATGCGCATCTCGACATGGACGTGCATGATGGGCTGACGGTGAGGACCAACGCGTTTGCAGTACCCGGCGGACCTGATATCAAGGCGGTTCGCGATGTTCTGCAGGGCCTGCCCGCAGGATCGGTGCTGTCCGTCACCGGGCTGGATCCGGCGTCGGCGGATGCCGACAAGTCGCTCGGTATCGCTGTCGATCACGTCAGCGCTTTTGCCACAGCTCAGGACCGGCAATCATGACCCTGAAAGCCCGTGTCATTCCCTGCCTTGACGTCAAGGACGGTCGTGTCGTCAAGGGCGTCAATTTCGTCGATCTGGTCGATGCCGGGGATCCGGTGGAAGCGGCGATGGCCTATGATGCGGCCGGTGCCGACGAACTGTGTTTTCTCGATATCACCGCCAGCCATGAAGACCGCGAGACGATTTTCGACGTGGTCGCCCGCACGGCGGAGCACTGTTTCATGCCGCTGACGGTCGGCGGTGGGGTTCGCACGGTTGACGATATCCGCAAACTTCTGCTTGCCGGCGCCGACAAGGTGTCGATCAACACTGCTGCGGTAAAGAATCCGGAATTCGTCGCCGAGGCCGCCGACAAGTTCGGCAATCAGTGCATTGTCGTGGCGATTGACGCCAAGCGGGTTTCAGGCGACGGCGAGGCGGACCGCTGGGAAATCTTCACCCATGGCGGCCGCGAGACGACCGGCATCGACGCGGTTGAATTCGCCCGCAAGGTCGTGGCGCTGGGCGCCGGCGAGATCCTGCTGACAAGCATGGACCGGGACGGCACGAAATCGGGGTTCGACCTTAAACTGACCCGGGCGATCGCGGATGCTGTGCGGGTTCCGGTGATCGCCTCCGGCGGCGTGGGGACGCTCGATCATCTGGTTGAGGGTGTGCGCGACGGCCATGCCAGCGCAGTGCTTGCCGCCTCGATCTTCCATTTCGGAACCTATAGGATTGACGAGGCGAAGGCGCACATGGCGGAAGCGGGGATCAACATGCGGCTGAAAACCACCTAAGAAAGCGACAGATATGTCTGAATTCAGCTTCGAGACACTGGCGGAGATCATCGCCGAACGCGCCCGGTCGGACGACACGGCGTCCTACACGGCGAAACTTGCCGGTGCGGGCATGAGCAAATGCGCCCAGAAACTGGGCGAGGAAGCGGTTGAGGCTGCCATTGCTGCGGTTGAAGGCGCGGCCGACGGCGACTGGGACACTCTCACCAAGGAGGCCGCCGATCTGATCTATCACCTGTTTGTCGTGCTTCAGGTCGCGGATATTCCACTGCAGGCGGTCAAGGACGAACTGGCAAGCCGCACCGGCCAGACCGGGCTGGAGGAAAAGGCCTCTCGCGGGGATCGCCCCTGATGATGGACGATTTCGGCCGCGAAAGCCTTTCACCATACCGGGTTTTCAGCGTCGAAGACTGGGCAAAACTGCGCGCCGATACGCCGATGACGCTGAGCGAAGACGAAATTTCCGCGCTGCAAAGCCTGAACGATCCGATCTCCATCACCGAGGTGGAAGAAATCTACCTGCCGATATCGCGGCTGCTGTCGTTTCATGTCGAGGCCTCAAACGCTCTGTTCGACACCCGGAAGAAATTCCTCGGCGTCACCGACGGCAAGACGCCGTTCATCATCGGCGTTGCCGGATCTGTGGCCGTCGGCAAATCGACAACCGCACGCATCCTGGAAAAACTGCTGGAACGCTGGCCGGGCCGACCGAAGGTGGCGCTGGTGACGACAGACGGATTTCTCTATCCCAATTCCGTTCTGCTGGAAGGGGGGCTGATGGAGCGCAAGGGGTTTCCGGAAAGCTACGATGTCAGCGCGCTGCTCGGGTTCCTGACCCGGATCAAGGCCGGCGAAAAGCGTATCACGGCTCCGGTCTATTCCCATCTCAGCTATGACATTGTCGAGGGCGAGACAGTGACCATCGAACGGCCGGACATCCTGATCCTGGAAGGCCTGAATGTCCTGCAGAGCCGGGACCTGCCAAAGGATGGCAAGGCGGTACCGTTCGTTTCCGATTTTTTCGATTTTTCCGTCTTTATCGACGCCGACGAGGAGGCCGTCCGGCGTTGGTATGTCGAACGTTTCATGAAGCTGCGCGAAACCCGCTTCAAGGACCCCAGATCCTATTTTCACAAATATGCCCAGGTCTCGGAGATGGAAGCGCTTGACCTGGCGATTACCCTGTGGGAACGGATCAATCTGCCTAATCTGCGCGACAATATCCTGCCGACGCGGCCACGCGCCAACCTGATCCTGCGCAAGGGTGAGGACCATGCGGTTGCCGAGGTGGCGCTTCGAAAACTCTGATCTGGAGACCGACCCATGAGCCCTGTCGACCTTGCACCCAGACATCCGCGCGACAGGCTGATCGTTGCCCTTGACGTGCGAAGCGTCGAAGAGGCCGAGGCGCTGGTTGAAACGGTGGGCGACAGCGTCTCGTTTTTCAAGATCGGCATGCAATTGTCGTTCGCTGGCGGACTGCCGATGGTCCGCAGGCTCGCGGATCGCGGCAAACGGGTTTTTCTCGACATGAAATTGCTCGACATCGACAACACGGTTGAAAAGGGCGTTGAAAGCATCGCCGCGCTCGGCGCGACCCTGACGACCATCCATGCCTATCCGCAGGCGATGGAAGCCGCCGTGCGCGGCCGCGGCGACAGCGGTCTCGGCCTGCTCGGCGTTACCGTCCTGACATCGATGGATGACAATGATCTGAAAAAGACCGGCTATTCGCAGAACGCGGAGAGCCTGGTGGAGAACCGGGCTGCGGCGGCCGCCGCCATCGGCATGAACGGCCTTGTCTGTTCGGCGCTTGAGGCGGCGCGTGTGCGGACGATTATCGGCTCGGACATGCTGATCGTCACGCCGGGCATTCGGCCGGAGGGATCTGCAACCGGAGACCAGAAACGGATCGTGACGCCGGCAGAGGCTATTTCCGCAGGCACCGATTATCTTGTCGTCGGACGGCCGGTAAGCCAGGCGGAAGATCCCAGGGGCGCGGCTGACGCCATTGTTGCGGAGATCGAAGCCGCACTCTGAACCACAGGACGATGATCCCCAGGAGGATGAACAGATGACAAAAGGATACTGGATTGCCCATGTGGATGTCTCCGACCCGGAGGCCTACAAGGGCTATGTGGCGGCCAACGGCGAGGCATTCAGCAAATACGGCGCGAAATTCATCGTCCGCGGCGGCGATGATACGATCATGGAAGGCCAGTTCAAAAGCCGCCATGTGGTGATTGAGTTTTCGTCTTATCAGCAGGCGCTCGATTGTTACAACTCGCCGGAATACGCCCATGCCAAATCGCTGCGCGACGATGCCTCCGACGGCGACCTGGTGATCGTGCAAGGCTATGACGGGCCGCAGCCTCAAGCATGATATCGGCGTAACCGCATCGTTAAACTGCTTTGAGGCCAAACGGACAATTTGCATGACAGACGCGCCGCCACTCTCGCCTGAGGAACTTGAACGTTATGCCCGCCATATCGTTCTGCCGGAGGTCGGCGGGCCGGGCCAGCAGCGCCTCAAGGCGGCCCGGGTTCTGATCATCGGCGCGGGCGGGCTTGGTTCGCCTGTCGCGCTTTATCTGGCCGCGGCCGGCATCGGAACGATCGGTATCGTCGACGACGATCACGTTTCGCTTTCCAATCTGCAGCGCCAGGTCCTGCATGACAGCGATCAGGTCGGCCAACTGAAGACGGCAAGCGCGCAGCGGGCGATAGGCCGGATCAATCCGCACGTCCGCGTCGAGACCCATCAGTCCCGCATGACTGCGGATAATGCCGATGAACTGATCGCCCGGTACGATATCGTCGCCGACGGCTCGGACAATTTCGCCACCCGCTATCTGGCCGCCGACCGCTGCGCGGCGCTGGGCAAACCGATGGTGACGGCGGCTGTCGGCCGCTTCGACGGATCGGTAACCACGCTCAAGCCGTTTGAAAACGATAATCCGGGCTACCGCGACCTGTTCCCGAAACAACCGCCCGACGGGCTTGTTCCCTGTTGTGCGGAGGCAGGTATTCTCGGCGCCCTGACGGGCATTATCGGTTCCATACAGGCGCTGGAGGTGCTGAAGCTGATTGCCGGCATCGGCGAGCCGCTGGTCGGCCGGCTGCTGCTTTATGACGGGCTCAGCCAGTCGTTTGAAACGATCCGCTACCGGCGCGGCGATCAGTCCGACCCCTCATCCTCCGGCCCGGAATCCGGTTGACGCGACATGCGCCGGTGCCATTCGTCTTCCTCAGACAGTTCAGGTTCCGGTGTTTCATCGGCATCAGAGCGCGAACGGCCAAAGCGGAACAGGCTGGCCTTGCGGCCGGAGGTTTTTGCATCAAGCACGTCTTCGACGTCGCGTTGGCGGCCCTCCTGCAGGTCGGCGCGCGCCTGATTGCGAAATTCCTCCATCAGCCTTTCGCGTTTTTCCTCTTCCGTCACCGGCGGCCGCACGGCGCGTTTGCCGAATTTCGGCAGCGGCTCGTCCTGGTCCAGGCCGAGAAGTTCGCGTTTGTCGTTTGCGTCTTTTTTATCGTCTGTATCTGACATCGGCATTCACTGTGTGTTGGGCAGAACCCTGTCAGGCACCTTGTGTCCGTCCATCCAGGCCCTGATATTGATGATGACCTTTTCACCCATCTCGATACGGCTTTCCACGGTTGCAGACCCCATGTGAGGCAGGATAACCACCTTGCCGGATTTTGCCAGTTTCATCAGCCGTGCATCGACAGCCGGTTCGTGCTCGAATACGTCAAGTCCGGCGCCTGCCAGTTTGCCGCTCTCAAGCGCATCGATGATGGCCTGTTCGTCGATGATTTCGCCGCGGGCCGTATTGACGATGAAAGCTTCCGGCCGCAGCAGGTCCAGCCGCCGCCGGGACAGAAGATGAAACGTGCCCGGTGTGTGCGGGCAATTGACGGAAATGATATCCATCCGCGCCAGCATCTGGTCGAGACTGTCCCAATAGGTTGCCTCGAGCTCTTCTTCCGTTGATGGATCGACCGGGCGGCGATTGTGATAATGGATTGAAAGACCGAATGCCTTTGCCCGGCGCGCCACGGCTGTGCCGATCCGGCCCATGCCGATAATGCCGAGGCGCTTGCCCCAGATGCGGTGACCAAGCATCCATGTCGGCGACCAGCCGCTCCAGGCCGAGCTCTCCGCCAGGATCTGCGCACCTTCCACCAGGCGCCGCGGCACCGCCAGCATCAGCGCCATCGTCATGTCAGCCGTGTCTTCGGTCAGTACATTCGGCGTATTGGTGACGGCGATGCTCTGTTCGGTTGCCGCGTTGACGGCGATATTGTCGACCCCATTGCCGAAATTGGCGATCAGTTTCAGTTTATCGCCCGCCTGGGCGATGATAGAGGTATCGATCCTGTCCGTCACCGTCGGCACCAGGACATCCGCTCTCTTGACCGCATCGACCAGTTCAGCCTGGGTCATCGGCCGGTCCTCAAGATTGAGTTCGGTCCGGAAAAGCTCACGCATCCGCGTTTCCACCGGTTCCGGAAGCTTTCGCGTGACGATCACCAGCGGTTTGGATTTGCCCATTTACGTTCCCTCATCGGCGCCTTTGCGGCGTTCCTGAGGGATTGTCTATCAAACAGTCCGGTAAACGCAACAATTGCCTGCGGCCTGCGATGCCAACCCGGCCTCCGAATCGGCTTGAATAGGCACAGTCCGCGCGTTAAGCGGTGTCTGACCGTCTGGAATCATTTTTTGAGGCATATGTGCGACCGGGAATATTCAATTCTGTCCTGATTGGTTCCGTGCTGACGGGAATTGTCATTCTGCTTGCGTTGCAGTCTGCGCCGGCCGCAGCCCAGCAGACCAAAACCGGCCCGAGCGGCTTCCCGCTGCCGCGGTTTGTGTCGCTGAGTACAGACAAGGTCAACGTGCGCCGCGGTCCGGGCCGGAATTACAATATCGCCTGGGTTTTCGTACGAGACGGATTGCCGGTGGAAATCATCCGGGAATTCGAAAACTGGCGCCAGATCCGCGATTGGGAAGGCAGCGAAGGCTGGATTCATCGCAGCCTTCTTTCAGGCCGCCGCACGGCAATGATCGCACCCTGGGATGACCGGGCGCAATTCGCCTTGCGCCGGTCGGCTTCTGAAGATGCCGAAATCGTTGCCTATCTGGAGGCCAAGCTGATCGTCGACATTGTCGCCTGTAACAAGAACTGGTGTCAGTTGCAGGACGACCGTTTCAACGGCTGGATCGAGCAGAACCGGCTCTGGGGCGTTTATCAACAGGAAACTGTCGAGGAATGATCTATTGTTTGTCCGGCTTCGGGCGAATCCGGACCACCACCTCAACAGCACTGATCTCCATTCCGTCCGGGGGTGCAGGAATTTCGCCGATCCGGATTTTACCGTCGACGTCGATCAGCCGGTTTTCACCCTCGACGAAATAATGGTGATGGTCTGAGACATTTGTGTCGAAATAGGTTCGGGCGCCATCGACCGACACTTCCCGCAACAGACCAGCCTCGGTGAACTGATGCAACGTGTTGTAAACCGTGGCAAGGGAGACGCGGACATTGGAGCGCTCCGCTTCTTCGTGCAGAATTTCCGCCGTCAGATGCCGGTCACCGCGGGCAAACAGCAATTTGCCGAGATCGATCCGCTGTCGTGTCGGGCGCAATCCCGCGGAGCGCAGGCGCGCCACCATGTCAGGGCCCTCACGCCCTTGCCGATCAATATGCATTGCAAACCAGCCTGTTGTTGGACTTTGCTCTGTTATTCTCTGCCTTTATATGCGAGTTGCCCCCCTTGAGACAACCGGCTGCGGCATTAAGGTTTGCAGCGCCAGTCTATTTCGAGCACATTGCATGGCAGACCCGTCATGCAAAATGATCCTGCAGGGTTTACAACGTAATAACAAAGACCGGGAAGAGGCCAAAAAACGAATGACGGATCGTCAGTCTCATTTTGAATATGAAGAATTGCTTGCTTGCGGACGCAACGAGTTGTTTGGAGCCGGAAACCCCCAATTGCCGCTTCCTCCGATGCTGATGTTCGACAGAATTTCCAGCATTGCAGAGGACGGCGGAGAGTATGGCAAGGGCCATGTGCGGGCGGAACTCGAAGTCAGGCCGGATCTGTGGTTTTTTCCCTGCCATTTTCAGGGTGATCCGGTGATGCCCGGTTGCCTCGGGCTTGATGCGTTGTGGCAGATGACCGGTTTTTTTCTCGGCTGGCTTGGCGCGGAAGGACACGGCCGCGCGCTGGCGGTCGGCGAGGTCAAATTCTCCGGCATGGTGGAACCGCATATCAAACATGTGGAATATGGCATCGATCTGAAACGGGTCATGCGCTCAAAACTGGTTCTGGGGATTGCGGATGGCTGGCTGAAAGCCGACGGCGTTACCATATACAAGGCCAAGGATCTGAAAGTCGGACTGTTCAAGACGCAGGCCGGGAGCTGATCGCAAACCGGCAGAGCGAATCGGCAGCAGGGGCGACTGACATGAGGAGTGGGCAATGAAACGTGTTGTGGTGACGGGCATGGGCATCGTCTCATCGATCGGCAACGACATCCAGGAGGTTCTGGCCAGCCTGCGAGAGGCCCGCTCCGGCATTGTGTTCGCCGACGATTATGCCAAATACGGCTTTCGCTGTCAGGTTCACGGTGCGCCGACTCCGGACCCGGCAGATGGTCTCGACCGCCGGACAACCCGCTTCATGGGTCGCGGCGCGGCATGGAATTATATCGCCATGCAGCAGGTCATCCAGGATGCCGGACTGGAAAAGCATGAAGTCAGCAACGAGCGGACCGGAATTATCATGGGATCCGGCGGCCCCTCGACACGTGCTGTCGTCGAGGCGGCAGATATCACCCGCGAAAAGGGACCGAAGCGGATCGGACCCTTCGCCGTGCCCAAAGCCATGTCGTCGACCAATTCCGCTACCCTGGCGACGCCATTCGCGATCAAGGGCGTAAACTATTCCATCTCGTCGGCCTGCGCGACGTCAAACCATTGCATCGGCAACGCCTATGAAACCATCCAGATGGGCAAGCAGGATATCATTTTCGCCGGCGGCGGAGAAGAACTCGACTGGACCCTGTCGAACCTGTTTGACGCTATGGGCGCCATGTCGTCGAAATATAACGATACACCGGAAACGTCGTCACGCGCCTACGATGCCAGCCGCGACGGTTTTGTCATTGCCGGCGGCGCCGGCGTGCTCGTGCTCGAAGAACTGGAACACGCCAAGGCGCGCGGCGCGCGAATACACGGTGAAATTGTCGGTTATGGCGCGACATCGGACGGCTACGACATGGTCCAGCCTTCAGGCGAGGGCGCGGTGCGCTGCATGAAAATGGCGCTGTCGACCGTCAACGAACCGATCGATTATATCAATCCGCACGCCACATCGACGCCGGTTGGCGATCTGCGGGAAATCGAGGCGATCCGGGAAGTGTTCGGCTCCGGCGATGCCTGCCCGCCGATCGCGGCGACAAAATCGCTGACCGGCCATTCGCTCGGCGCAACCGGCGTGCAGGAAGCCATCTATTCCCTGCTGATGATGAACAACGGTTTTATCTGCGAAAGCGCCAACATAACGGAACTGGACCCTGATTTCGCTGACATGCCGATTGTCCGCGAACGCCGGGACGATGTCAGCCTGAACTGCGTATTGTCGAATTCGTTCGGATTTGGCGGGACAAATGCGACGCTGGTTTTCCAGCGTTACCAAGCCTGAACGGAGTCTTGCATGTCGGATTTGATGAAGGGAAAGCGCGGCCTCGTCATGGGTGTCGCGAACGATCACTCGATTGCTTGGGGCATTGCAAAAGCCCTTGCCGATCAGGGCGCGGAACTGGCTTTTACCTATCAGGGCGAGGCCTTTGGCCGCCGGCTGGAACCGCTGGCAAAATCAGTCGGCTCCAGCATCCAGATGGATTGTGATGTCGAGGATGAGGCTTCCCTCAAGGAAGTTTTCGACAGGCTGGCGGCGGACTGGGGCTCGCTGGATTTCGTCGTTCATGCAATCGCCTTTTCCGACAAGGCCGAGCTGAAGGGCCGGTATGCCGATACCAGCCGCAGCAATTTCAGCAAGACAATGCTGATTTCCTGCTTTTCCTTCACCGAGGTTGCCCGTTTTGCGGCTCCGCTGATGAAGGATGGCGGCGCGATGCTGACATTGACCTATGCGGGTTCGGTTCGGGTGATGCCGAATTATAACGTCATGGGCGTTGCAAAAGCGGCGCTGGAAGCGTCAGTGCGATATCTGGCAACCGACTATGGCGTAAACAATATTCGCGTTAACGGCATATCCGCAGGCCCTGTCCGCACCCTTGCCGGCGCAGGTATCGCCGATGCGCGGGCGATGTTCAGTTTCCAGCGCGATAATGCGCCATTGCGCAGATCTGTCACAATCGAGGATGTCGGCGGCGCTGCCGTCTACCTTTTGAGTGACCTGTCGACCGCTGTGACAGGCGAAATCCACTATGTGGACGCTGGATATCACTCGATTTCCATGCCCCGGCTCGATGTTCTGAAAGGTCAGGCGGCGGCCTCGGAAACGGCAAAATAAGCCAATCGGAGGTAAAAAAACCGCCCGTTGGCCAATTATCCGCTGTTGTCCGGTAAATCATAACAGAAATTTTACGCTGAATGGTGTTGTTTAGGCGTCCTGAGACGGGAACCTGTGATGCCAACTAGAGTGAACCGCGCAAATGATCATCGCCCGGGCCTGATTTTAATCGGGGCTGTGATTGCCTATGTCACGGTTTCTTCGCTGATCATGCTGTCGGCGCAGTATCTTGGACAGGATTCTCTTTTTTCCGATGCCGTCGCGGCATCCGACAGGGCGGCCGCCGAGGCTGCTGCGGGCCGAGGGGTGACGGATCAAGGCGATTTGTCCGGAATTTCCGCTTATGCGGTTTATGACGGTTCCGGCCAGATGCTCGTCAAAGCACGGCTTGGCGACGACGGCATCACCAGCAGGATCGCCATGCCGAAAACCGCAGCTGGAGCGCCGGTTTCACTTGATGGCGGCGCCCTGGAAAGCGTCAGTGCAGCGACTGCGGTTGATTCTGTCATGACGTTCTGGGTGCCGGCCGCACGATTTGGCGCTGATGAGGGCGCTGCATGGGTGCTGATCGACCAGCGGGGGCCTGCAGCCGCACTGATGAGCAGCCTGAACACGATTGCCCTCCTGATTGCCGGTCTGCTGTTACCGGTGTTTGCCGCCTTTGCCTGGCTGCTGGTCAGAAAACCGAAGGAAGAACGTGCGTCGGCGCGGCCGAAAATTGCCCATAGCGGCCGGCGCGATGCGCTGACCGGATTACCTGACAGAATACAGTTTCAGGACCAGCTTGAACGAACGATCAAGGAAGCCAAGCAATCCGATTCCATGCTGGCCATCCTGACGATCGATCTGGACCGGTTCAAATCCGTCAACGATCTGTGGGGACATGCGGTCGGCGACAAACTGATCATCGAGGCCGTGGAAAGGCTGAAGCCGCTCGTCGGCGGCATTGGCACCCTGGCGCGTATCAATGGCGATGAATTTGCGATTCTTTACCGTGACGACGCCAATGCCCGGACCCTGAAACATCTCGGCCAGAAAATCGTTGCCGATCTGAGCCAGCCCTATCAGGTCGATGCGGACCCGGTTTCCCTGACGGCCAGCGTCGGGATCGCAACGTTTCCGATCAATGCGGATAACGCCGACGCCCTGTTCCGGGCTGCGGATCTTGCCCTGTTCAAGGCGAAATCGGAAGGCAAGCAGACGGTTCGGTTTTTCGACACCGAAATGGAGCGCCAGCTGAAGAAACGCAGCAAGCTTGAACGCGACCTTCGCAACGCGCTGCAACATGACGAATTCGTCGTTTTCTATCAGCCGCAAATGAACCTGAAAACAGGTGATCTATGCGGTTATGAGGCGCTGATCCGTTGGGAGCGGCCGGGAGAAGGCATTATTTCTCCAATGGACTTCATTCCGGTTGCCGAAGAGACAGGACTGATCAAACAGCTTGGCGAATGGGTCTTGCGCAAAGCCTGCCAGGACGCGGCGGAATGGATCAAATCCGGCACCGTTGCAGTCAATTTCTCGGCAGCGCAGTTCAATTATGCCGGTGTTGACGAGATGATCGAGCAGGTCTTGACCGAAACCGGCATGGATCCGAAACGCCTGGAGATCGAGATTACAGAAAGCCTTTTCCTTGATCATTCGGCTGATGTGATGGAAACGCTGCAGCGGATCAAGGCGCTTGGTGTGCGGATTGCAATGGACGATTTCGGCATCGGTTATTCGTCGCTTAACTATCTGACGCAATTTCCGTTCGACAAGATCAAGATTGACCGGAGTTTTGTCAGCCAGCTGTCGAACGATCCCCAGATTGCAGCCATTATTTCGTCGATTGTCGGGCTTGGCCGATCACTCAGCGTCGATATTACCGCTGAGGGCGTGGAAACGAACGAACAGGTCACGCTGCTGCAGGCAGCAGGATGCAGCATCGTCCAGGGTTTCCTGTTCGGCGCACCGACCCGCGCCGGCCACCAGCCGCCGGATCAGCAACAGGCGTCCTGATTGCGAGCCAGATTGCGCACGGCCCGGCCCAGGACCGGAAAAGCCCGTTAACGATTGATTCTATACAATAAAATTCTTCAGTGTTGCGACAAAGCTTAGTCGAATTTTCAGACCGAAGTTTACAGAAATCTAAGGCGTAACTGTTATCCAGAATGCTCTCGAGAGTCCCGGAATGCCGGGTCCGTGCGGGCGGATGGAAGGCAAGAAGCTTGGCAATAAAGTCGGTTCGAAACATCAAACTGCTGACATTGTTCATTGCAGTATCAGCCGTCATTGTCGGCTCGGTGTTTCTTATCGGGCATTTTTCAATGCGGTCGCTGCTGAATGACGATGCGCAACGCCGCGCCGAGCTCTGGTATGATCAGGCTCTTGTCAGCGCGGACAGCGATCTGACGGAGCTGATCGAACGTGTCCGCTCCGGCGGTGCCTCCAGCATGCTCGATGTCGCCGGAATAGACGGGCTCGTCCTCATTCGGCGAAACGGCGCTATCGAGACAATCTACGGTCCGGAGGATACAAGACAACGTTTCATAGACGCGACAGCACAGGCGACGGGCGATGCTCCGGTTGGCGGCGAGGCCCGTACCTTCAGCCGCCAGGCCTTCAGCCTGTTTTCAATCGCTGAATACAATATCTGGTCGCTGCTGCCGGCCAAGCCGGACTTTCCCGGCCGCATCGCCGCACGGGTCAGCCAGGTGGAATCCGCCGGCATTCTGGAAGTTTCGTTCAAGCAGCAATTATCCTATTACGCCGGCTTTGCCACTGTCACATTCTTTTCTTTCATGGCCGGGTTCACCTATCGCTCCAAGCGCGAGCAGGAACAGAACCGGGAGATGCGTTATCTAGCGCACCATGACGGCCTGACATCGCTGCCGAACCGGGCGCAGTTTGAGGAAACGCTGGAGCGTGCCGCCGAAGCCGCCGTCCTGCACGGCCATAAACTGGCGGTCATCATTCTCGATCTCGACGGCTTCAAGTCGGTCAATGACACGCTCGGGCATCCGATCGGCGACGGACTCCTGAAAGCCACCGGCGAACGGTTGCAGAGTTCGCTGCGCGACAATGATCTGCTGGCGCGGCTGTCGGGTGACGAATTCGCCATCATCGTCCCGAAAATGACCGACCCCTCATCCGTCAATGCCATGGCGAAGCGGATTATCGAACTGGTATCCAGCCCCTTCCAGATCGACGGTCATGAAATCATGGTGGGCTGTTCGATGGGTATTGCGATCGGCCCGGACAATGGCGATACCGCCGACAAGCTTGTCCGCAATGCCGATTTTGCACTCTACCGGGCAAAGAGCGAAGGCAAACGGACATGGCGGTTCTTCGATCCGAAGATGGCGGAGGACATGAAAAGCCGCCGGACACTGGAAGACGGACTGCGTTACGCGCTCAAGAATGATCTGTTTACGCTGCTCTACCAGCCGCAGCATGATCTGAGGACCAACAAGGTTATCGGCTACGAGGCGCTTTTGCGCTGGCGGTTGCCGGGCAAGGGGCTCGTCCCCACGTCGATGTTCATATCCATTGCAGAGGAAACCGGCCTGATTATCCCGATGGGCGAGTGGGTGATCCGCCAGGCGGCCCGCGATGGCCGGCTGTTGCCGGAATCGATGCGGATCGCCATCAACCTGTCGGCAGCACAACTGAAAAGAGACGGTATCGAAGTCTTTATCGCCCATATGCTGCGCGATTACGGGATCTCGCCGGAACGGGTCGATATAGAAGTCAATGAAAGCATTCTGGGCCGCGGTGAATCGTCTGCCTTCATGCGGCTTGAAAAAATCCGCGAAACCGGAATTTCCATCGTCATGGATAATTTCGGCGTCGGCACGTCGAGTCTCGGCCTTCTGTCACGCTATCCGTTCGACAAGATCAAGGTCGACCGTTCGTTCATGAACGGCATTGACGGCGATCACAAGACACGGGCCGTGGTGGCTGCGATCTGCAATCTGGGCCAGTCACTGGGGATGTCGGTCGCCGGCGAAGGCGTGGAAACCGCCGAACATGCGGCCATCCTGAAAGCCGCCGGCTGCAACCAGGCGCAAGGCTTCCATTTCGGCCACCCCAAACCGCTGGAGGATATTCTGCGCGATAATCTTCCGCGCGACCCGCGCCTCGACGAAGATGTCGCCGACAGCGCCTGAGCCAGACGAAATCGAACGCAGAACGAAAAAAGGGTGCCCGGAAGGCACCCTTTTTGATATTATCTGCGCGATTGGAGCTTATGCCGCTTCGCCTTCGATCGGCTGCCCGGTTTCCTGGTCGACCACCTTCATCGACAGGCGGACCTTGCCGCGGTCATCGAGACCGACAAGCTTGACAAAAACCTTGTCGCCCTCCTTGACCACATCGGTCACTTTTTCCGGCCGGCCATTGTTGAGCTGGGAGATGTGCACCAGCCCGTCCTTGGCGCCGAAGAAATTGACGAATGCGCCGAAGTCCACTGTCTTGACGACGGTGCCCTCGTAAATCGCGCCGACTTCCGGATCATCGGTGATAGAGCGGATCCATTTGATCGCGGCGTTGATCGACGCGGCGTCGGATGACGCCACCTTGACCGTCCCGTCATCGTCGATATTGACCTTTGCGCCCGTCTTTTCGACGATTTCGCGAATGACCTTGCCACCGGTTCCGATGACTTCACGGATCTTGTCGACAGGTACCTTCAGGGTTTCGATACGCGGCGCATATTCGCCCAGTTCCGAACGGGCATGGCCGAGCGCCTTGGACATTTCACCCAGAATGTGCATCCGCCCACCCTTGGCCTGGTCCAGGGCGACCTTCATGATCTCTTCGGTGATGCCGTCGATCTTGATGTCCATCTGCAGCGATGTCAGGCCGTTTTCCGTGCCCGCCACCTTGAAGTCCATATCGCCGAGATGATCTTCATCGCCAAGAATGTCTGACAGGACGGCATATTTTTCGCCTTCCTTGATCAGGCCCATTGCGATACCGGCAACCGGCGCCTTGAGGGGCACGCCGGCATCCATCAGCGCCAGCGAGGTGCCGCAGACCGTCGCCATCGACGACGAGCCGTTGGATTCGGTGATTTCAGATACCACCCGCAGCGTGTAGGGGAAATCATGGGTCGCCGGAAGCATCGGATGAATGGCCCGCCATGCCAGCTTGCCATGTCCGATTTCGCGCCGGCCGGGTGAGCCGACGCGGCCTGTCTCGCCAACCGAAAATGGCGGGAAATTGTAATGCAGCATGAAAGCTTCGCGGTAGGTGCCTTCCAGGCTGTCGATCATCTGTTCGTCTTCGCCGGTGCCAAGCGTGGCAACGACAAGGGCCTGGGTTTCGCCGCGGGTGAACAGTGCCGAACCATGGGTGCGCGGCAGAATGCCGACTTCTGAGACGATCTGGCGAACCGTGCTCAGATCGCGCCCGTCAATGCGCGAGCCGCTGTCGATGATCCGGCCGCGGACGATCTTGCTTTCAACCTTCTTGAACAGGTCGCCAAGCACCTGCTTGGTGGGCTCCGCTCCGTCTTCGCCGACAAGCGCATCCATGACTTTCGCCTTGGCGAGGTCGATGGCGTCGCGGCGTTCCGCCTTGTTGATAATGGAATAGGCCGCATTGAGATCGGCCTCGGCGATCCCCGATACTTTGGAGAGAAGTTCGGAATGATCTTCGACCTGGTGATCACGCGGTGCCTTGGCGGCACGCTCGGCCAGAGCGATAATGGCGTCGATGACAGGCTGGAAATGCTGGTGGCCGAACATGACGGCGCCGAGCATGACATCCTCGGCAAGCTCCTGCGCTTCCGATTCCACCATCAAAACGGCTTCGCCGGTGCCGGCGACAACGAGATCGAGCTGGCTTTCCTTGATTTCGTCGATCGTCGGGTTCAGCACGTAACTGCCGTTGATATAGCCGACCCGCGCACCGCCGATCGGGCCCATAAAGGGTACGCCCGACAGGGTCAGAGCGGCAGACGTGGCAATCATTGCGACAATATCGGGATCGTTTTCCATGTCATGCGACAAGACGTTGATGATAACCTGGGTATCATTCTTGTAACCGTCGGCGAAAAGCGGGCGGATCGGGCGATCGATCAGGCGACAGGTGAGTGTCTCCTTTTCCGTCGGTCGTCCTTCGCGCTTGAAAAAGCCGCCGGGAATCCGGCCGGAGGCAAAATATTTTTCCTGGTAATTCACTGTCAGCGGGAAGAAGTCGAGGCCGGGTTTGGGTTCTCTTGCAGAGACGACAGTGGCCAGCACCGTCGTCTCGCCATAGGTGGCGAGAACCGCGCCATCCGCCTGACGGGCAATTTTGCCCGCTTCCAGTACGAGCGGCCGTCCGCCCCATTCAATTTCCTGTTTATGATGATCAAACATGACACATCCTTTCTGTGTAATAGGTCACAGGACCGGACGAGCCATGAACAAGATGGCTGGATGTTTTCAGTCTGAACACATTGTCAGAAAGAAAATCAGCCGGCGATCCTGTCATGGCTTTGCCCTTGTCCTGAAAAAAACGCGGCGTGCCCTCATGGCAGCCGCGTTGTTTCGGTCTAGCGGCGCAGTCCGAGCCGCTGAATAAGCGTCTGGTAGCGCTCCTGTTCATTGGACCTTACATAGTCCAGAAGACGGCGGCGCTGAGACACAAGTTTAAGAAGCCCGCGCCTTGAATGATTGTCCTTGGCGTGGGTTTTGAAATGTTCCGTCAGGTTGGTGATGCGCTCCGAAAGAATGGCAACCTGCACTTCTGGCGAACCTGTGTCGCCGTCTTTGGTTGCATATTCCTTGATCAGTTCCTGCTTGCGGTCCATCGTGATCGACATCGCAACTACCTTTCTGTTTGCAAAGGTTCAAGGGTCGGAATTGGGTCAAGACCGTGTCCGCCCCCCTTGCCTGCATTTTTCCTGTTCGGGGGCCGCCCTCAGCCGGGATGTCGTCCAGCAGGGGCCGTATTTAAGGGCCTACAATGCATCCGCATCGAGGCGCGAGCGCTGTATGGACCAAAACCGTAGAAAACGCCAGCCCTAATCGACAGGCGGCCTGGGCGGCCGGTTTTCGTTCAGATTGAACACGCGCTTGGGATTGAAAAGGCCTTTTTCGATCTCACCGATGGCAACCGGTACGCCGTCACAGACCGCATATGCCGAGCCTTGGCTAACCGGCGCATCACGGCCGCGCAGAAGCACCGACTGGCCGCTTCGGATACGGGCGGTATCACGCTCGCCGAACTGAAATGCCGGGATCCGGCAAAGCGCCGCCTCGACCGGCTGCAGGTAATCGTCGGCCTGTTCCGGATTGTCCTGAACGCGTGTTTCGAGCGCCTGCGGGGTCACCATGTCCGGTTCCGAAAACGGACCGACCACCATGCGCCGCAGTCCGGTCACATGGCCGTATGTGCCAAGCCTGCGCCCCATGTCGCGGGCGAGCGCGCGAATATAGGTTCCCTTGCCGCATTCAGCCTCGAAAATCGCCGTGTCGGCATCGGGGCATTCCAGCAACTGCAGCCGGTGGACGACAATCTGCCGGGCTTCAAGCACCACATCCTCGCCGTCTCGGGCCAGGTCATAGGCCCGTTCGCCGGCGATCTTGATGGCCGAATAGACCGGCGGGACCTGTTCGATGGTGCCTGTGAAGTCGTCAAGGATGGCGCCGATAGCGGAAGCATCCGGACGCGTATCCGACGTCGATGTGGCTGCGCCTTCGGTATCGTCGGTTTCCGTTTCAACACCCCAGCGCACCGTAAAGCGGTAAACCTTGCGTCCGTCCATGGCGAAGGCCACCGTCTTGGTCGCCTCGCCAAGCGCAATCGGCAGACAGCCCGATGCAAGGGGGTCCAGCGTTCCGGCATGGCCGGCCTTCTGGGCATCAAGCGCCCGCTTGACGAAAGCCACCGCCGATGTCGACGTCATTCCGACCGGCTTGTCGAGAACGATCCAGCCATTGACCGGGCGGCCCGATTTGCGGCGTCGGCCCATCAGTCCGCCTCTCCGGGACCGGGCTCGTCCGGCAGATCCCTGGCGACCGGGCCGGATCTCAGAAGCGCGTCAATCCGGCTGTCGTCGTCAAACCGGCTATCGATCCGAAACTGGAGATCGGGAATATTGCGCATCTGGCGCAGAGCGGGCGCAACCTGGCCGCGGAAAAACCGGGCATTGCGGTTCAGCGCTTCGACAATCTTCTTCGGGTCATCGTTTCCCATCAGAGAGACAAATGCCACGGCATGTCGCAGATCAGGTGTCAGCCGGACTTCGGCAACCGTGACCAGGACGCCGTCGAGATCCTGATCGCGAACGGAAGCGCGGGTCAGAACATCGGCCAGAGCGTGCCTGACGAGTTCGCCGACCCGGAGCTGGCGCTGCGAAGGCATGCCGGCGGCCGCGCCGCCGCTAAATCGTGTCATGGTTTCTGTCCATCTTCACATCATGCCGGGGTCGGACCGGTCATTGTTTCCGTCACCGGGCGCGCATCTGTTACCAGACGCGGCCGCAGATCTTCGCCTGGTGCGCCGGACACATTCCGGAACGCGAACGAAGTCGGCGGCCTAAAGCGTTCTGGCGATTTCCTCGACCCGGTAACATTCGATAACGTCGCCTGCGCGCATATCCTGGTAGTTTTCGAATGCCATGCCGCATTCCTGCCCGCTCTGGACTTCCTTCACTTCGTCCTTGAAGCGTTTCAGGGTCGAAAGCTTGCCTTCGTGCACAACGACATTGTCGCGGATCAGGCGGACTCCGGCGCCGCGCTCCACCTTGCCCTCGGTGATCAGGCAGCCGGCAACCTTGCCAACCTTGGAGATGTTGAACACTTCGCGGATTTCCGCATTGCCGATGAAGGTTTCGCGGCGTTCCGGCGAAAGCATGCCCGACATGGCCGATTTCACGTCATCGACCAGATCGTAGATGATATTGTAATAGCGGATTTCGACGCTGTCGCGTTCGGACGCTTCGCGCGCCTGCTTGTTGGCGCGCACATTGAAGCCGAGCACGGCAGCATTGGACGCCGCGGCCAGTGTGATGTCGGATTCGGTGACCCCGCCAACGCCGGAATGGATCACCCGGGCTGCAACCTCGTCCGTCGACAGTTTGGCCAGGGCGCCGATAATCGCTTCCACAGAGCCCTGAACGTCGGCTTTCACCACAAGCGGGAATTCGGCAACGCCGGAAACCTGCAGCTGGTTCATCATCTGCTCCAGCGAACCGCGCGTACCGGCCAGCGCAGCCACGGCCTTTTCGCGCTTCAGGCGCTGACGATATTCTGTGACCTCACGTGCGCGGCCTTCATTATCGACCACCGCCACAAGATCGCCGGCATCCGGCGTACCCTGGAAGCCGAGTACCTCGACCGGCATTGACGGACCGGCCTGCTGGACCTGTTCGCCATGGTCGTTGATCAGTGCCCGTACCTTGCCCCATTCCGCGCCGGCAACGACAATATCGCCGATCTCCAGCGTGCCGCGCTGGACGAGGATCGTCGCAACCGGCCCGCGGCCCTTGTCGAGCTGCGCTTCTACAACCATACCTTCGGCGGACCGGTCGGGATTGGCTTTCATGTCAAGCAGTTCCGACTGCAGCAGAATGGCTTCCAGCAGCTTGTCGATATTGATTTTCTCGGTCGCGGAGACCTCGACTTCCAGCGTGTCGCCCGACATGCTTTCCGTAATCACTTCATGCTGCAGCAGATCCGTCTTGACCCGCGTCGGATCGACGCCAGGTTTGTCGATCTTGTTGATCGCGACAATCAGCGGCACCTCGGCAGCCCGCGCATGATTGATTGCTTCGATGGTTTGCGGCATGACGCCGTCGTCGGCTGCGACGACGAGGACGACGATATCGGTCGCCTGGGCGCCGCGGGCACGCATCGCCGTAAAGGCTTCGTGGCCCGGCGTATCCAGGAAGGTAATCTTCTGGCCGTTCTGCTCGACCTGGTAGGCGCCGATATGCTGGGTGATTCCACCGGCTTCGCCTGAGACGACATTGGCTTCGCGGATCGTGTCAAGCAACGACGTCTTGCCGTGATCGACATGGCCCATAATGGTGACGATCGGCGGCCGGGGCTGCAATGTCTCTTCAGCATCCGGATCGCTGATCAGACCCGTTTCGACATCGGCGGCGGATACGCGGCGAACACTATGGCCCATTTCTTCCGCCACCAGCTGCGCGGTATCGGCATCAAGTATATCGGTTATCTTGACCATGTGGCCCTGTCCCATAAGCATCCGGATAACATCGACTGCGCGCTCTGCCATGCGGTTGGCCAGATCCTGAACGGAGATTGCCTCCGGAATCGTGACTTCGCGGATGATCTTTTCCGTCGACGGATTGAAATCGCTCTGCTGCCGCTTTTCCTTTTCACGGCGGCGGCGAACCGATGCGAGCGATCGTTCACGCTCATCCTGCTGCAGATTCGTGACCGTCAGCCGGCCTCTGCGCCGCTCGTCTGAACGGCGCGGCGCCGGTTTCGCTTCGGGCCGCTTCGGCCGGTTGATTGCACGGATCGCTTTCGGCGCTTCCGTGTCGGCTGCCGGCTCATCTTTTGCAGACGAGGGCGCAGGCTCCGCACGACGCTCAGCCTCGGACGTAGCGCGCGCCTTGACCTCTTCTTCTTCAGCCCGCCGGGCTTCTTCCTCAGCTTGGCGCTTGGCGGCCTCGGCCGTTTCCAGGGCGCGGGCTTCGTCTTCTGCGGCGCGGCGTTTCGCGTCTTCCTCGGCGCGTTCGCGGTCAACCGCTTCGCGGACTTTGGCATCGGCGAGAGCCTGGGCGCGGGCGCCCCGCTCGTCAGCGGTCAGCGACCTGAGTACCATGCCACTGCGTGATTCGGCCACCGGTTCCCGCTTGGGAGCAGCGGGCGCTGCCGGTTTGGCGGCCGGCGTTTTGGCGACGACCGGCTTCTGCGCAGGCTCTTCCGTGCGCTCCACCGGGCGGCGGCGCTTTTTCTCCACAACAACCGATTTGGACCGGCCACCAGAAAAACTCTGGCGGACCGTGTCCCGATCGCGCCTCAGGGACAGCGTCCTGCGCTGCTCGACGCGGGCCGTGCCATCATCATTACCGCCTGTATCACTCATACGTCGCTATCCTGCGGCTTAACCGCATCCTCTCCAGCCTGACCCTCAAATCGGAGGAGTCTTAAGACTGCCTGTTTGAAACTTTCGCCCGCCGGGCCTGCAAGCACGGCAGCATGTATCACATTTGTCCGGCCAATTGCCAAACTCAATTCTTCACTCGACCAGCAGTCGATCATCTGCAGACCGTTAGCCCGACGGTTTCGCCGCACGATCGCCTGCATCTTGCGCCGGCCATCTTCTGCGCCATCTGTGGCAACCAGCACCGTTCCGGCCTTTGAACTTTCAATCGCAGCGGCCGCCTTGGTGAAACCGACCGCCAACTGCCCGGCCTTGCGCGCCAATCCAAGACGCCCGAGAGCACTGGCTTTCAGCAAAGCCGAAACCTGGTCTGCCAGATCGGCGGAAACGCGGACATCGGCTTTCAGGCCCCGGGCAAACAATTTTCCGCTTGCCGCCTGCTTCAGCATCGTGCGCTCAGCCGTAACCCAGACACCACGACCCGGCAACCGGGACTGTATATCCGGCACTATAACCCCATCCGGGCCGCTGACAAAGCGAATGAGTTCGCAATCCGGCCTGGTCTCCCGGGTCACAAGGCACATACGCTCCCTGCTGCGCCCGCCGCCACCGGCGGAACGGCCGTTTGCGGCCCGGACGAACCGGTCAGTTGCGGTCGCGAATATCTGCGTATCGTTGTTCAAACTGCAGCCTGTTCCTCTTCGTCTGTCTGTTCTTCGCCATCTTCCGGCTCCGGCTCGGCCAGATCGGCTTCCGTCAGGATGCCCGCCTGCAGCCTTGCGCTCATGATCATCTGCTCGGCTTCTTCGCGCGTCACGTCCATGCCGCTCAGCGTGCCCTCGAACCGGACTGTCTCGCCATCCTTGCGCTCCGTCCAGCCAACAAGGTCGTCGGTGGCGCAATAGGCCAGATCCTCGACAGTCTTGACGTCATCCTTGCCGAAAGCGACCAGCATGGCTGTGGTCACGCCGGGGACGGTTTTCAATGCGTCCTCGACACCCAGCTTGACGCGTTCTTCGTCCTGCTCGGCTTCGATCCTGTCGAGATGCTCACGGGCGCGCATCTGCAGTTCTTCCGCCGTTTCTTCGTCGAAACCCTCAATGGAGGAAATTTCGTCCGGCTCGACAAAGGCCACTTCGTCGATATTGGCGAAACCTTCCGACGCCAGCAGCTGGCCGACCATTTCGTCGACATCCAGCGCCGAGGTGAACAGTTCGGTGCGTTCGGCAAATTCTTTCTGGCGGCGCTCCGATTCCTCGTCTTCCGTCAGGATATCGATATCCCAGCCGGTCAACTGCGAGGCGAGGCGCACATTCTGGCCGCGGCGGCCGATAGCCAGCGACAATTGATCGTCCGGGACGACAACCTCGATGCGCTGGGCGTCTTCATCAAGCACGACCTTGGTGACTTCCGCCGGCTGCAGCGCATTGACGATAAACGTTGCCGGATCGGGCGACCAGGGAATGATATCGATGCGCTCACCCTGGAGTTCGCCGACAACGGCCTGAACCCGGCTGCCGCGCATGCCGACGCAGGCGCCGACCGGATCGATCGAACTGTCGTTGGAAATCACCGCAATCTTGGCGCGCGAACCGGGATCGCGGGCAACAGAGCGCAATTCGATAATGCCGTCATAGATTTCCGGCACTTCCATGGTGAACAGTTTCGCCATGAACTGCGGATGGGTGCGCGACAAAAAGATCTGCGGGCCCCTCTGCTCGCGGCGCACATCGTAGATATAGGCGCGGACCCGGTCGCCATAGCGGAAATTCTCCCGCGGAATCAGCTCATCGCGCCGGATCACGGCTTCGCCGCGGCCAAGATCGACGACCACATTGCCATATTCGACCCGCTTGACGGTGCCGTTGATGACTTCGCCGATACGATCCTTGAAATCCTCAAATTGCCGGTCACGTTCGGCGTCGCGGACCTTCTGCATGATCACCTGTTTGGCGGACTGGGCTGCGATGCGGCCGAATTCGAGCGGCGGCAGCGGTTCGGAGATGAAATCGCCGACCTGGGCTGCCGGGTTGCGGCCGCGCGCCTCGTCAAGCACGATCTGGATCGCCGGCTCTTCGACGTTCTCCACCACTTCCATCAGCCGCTGCAGCTTGATTTCACCGGATTTGGGATCGATTTCGGCGCGGACATCGGTGTCGGCGCCATAACGCGACTTCGCCGCTTTCTGGATCGCGTCTTCCATGGCGGCGATGACAATGCCGCGATCGATGGTCTTTTCCCGCGCGACGGCGTCGGCGATCTGAAGAAGTTCAAGCTTATTTGCACTGACAGCCATGGCTGTGCTCCATCTAGTCTTCGGTTTGATTGTCTTCCAGAGCCCGGCTTTCGACCGCGCCCTGCGGGTTGTTAACATGCTGAGCGGCGTCGATCAGCGCATCTGTCATGACAAGTTTTGCATCGGCAATATCGTGCATAACGAGCCAGATATCGTTTTCCGTTTCACCGGCTTCGGCAGTGGCTTCTGCGGCGGCATCGGCCCCGGTCATGCCGAATTTCTTACCCGCTTTCTGGCGCAGCCCGGCGCAGCCGTCTTTAACCCCGAGCAAGATGCCGCGAAACCGCTTCTGCCCGTTGAGCGCGACATCCAATTCGATCTTGGCTTCGTGGCCGGCCCACAGTTCGAAATCCTTGGCCCGTGTCAGCGGCCTGTCGATACCGGGCGACGACAATTCCAGATGATAGGCGCGGCCGACCGGATCGTCGACGTCAAGTTCCGGGGCAATCGCCCGGCTGATCGCCTCGCAATCTTCAACGCCCATGGTGCCATCGGGTCTTTCGGCCATGATCTGCACGGTCATGCCGTTCTGGCCGGTGATCCGGACACGCACGAGATCATAACCCAGATCCTGGATCGCCGGCTCGATAATCCGGGCGATGCGCGCCTCCAGTCCGGATTCGCGGATCAGCCGCTCGCTGCTTGGTGTCCGTTCGTTCATCGGTCCTCATGGCGCCGCCAGCCCTGCGACATATCTTCACCGGCTGGGGCATGATCGCGAAAGGCAACAAAAAAGAGCGGGACCGGTGGGACCCACTCTCGATCAGCTCTTCGAGATGTTCAGGCTGATATACTCCTGCATTGAGCGGAATTCAAGGGAAATTCAACATGCGGCGGCGTTGTCGTTGCGCGCCGGAAAAGAACCGCTCAAACGGCTACCCGATTGCCAATCGGGGTCTTAAGGTCTCAATCTTTATGCCGGCGGCTGAAAATCGTGCGTGTACGGAGGAAAACCTGCATTGCCTCAGAACCAATGGCTCTTCCCGATCATCGGCGCCCTGCTGGTTTTTGCGGCATTTTCCCGTGCACCCGGCCCGGCAGCGGCGCAATCGCGCCAGCCGGTCGATCTTGTGCTGGTTCTGGCAGTCGATACCTCGTCCAGCATCGAGGCGGACGAATATGCCGTCCAGGCCCAGGGTTATGCCGATGCGTTCCGCGATCCGCTGATCATCAGCGCCATTGAGGATCTCGGGCCAGGCGGCCTCGGCGTGACATTCCTGCAATGGAGCGCCAGTTTCCAGATGTTCCAGTCGGTCGGCTGGAGCCATGTCCATGATGCCGCCAGCGCGGAAAAATTCGCCGCCGATATCGAAAGCAATCTTCGCCGCTTTTCAGCCTTCGGCACCGCCCTTGGCGATGCAATCGGCCATTCCGTCGACCTGATCGCCAAAAGCCCGTTTTCCGGCAGGCGCCGGGTGATCGACATTTCAGCCGACGAACGCTCCAATATGGGCGCCCATCCGGCGGGGAACCGCGACCAGGCCGCCGCCGCCGGCATCATTGTCAACGGGCTCGCCATCCTCAACACCCAGATCGATCTGGTGGATTATTTCCGCACGCACGTGATTACCGGGCCGGATGCCTTTGTCATCGTGGTGGAAAACAAGAACGATATCGCCGCCTCCATCAAGCGTAAACTGCTGCGTGAGATCGTCGGTCCGGTTGCCGTTCTGGACCTGCCGGCCCGGTGCGCCGGCTGCTGACCGCACGGTCAGACGCGTGAAAACACATGCGCCGCCGCGGCCAGGTCAGCCGTTGCCGTGCCGACAGACTTGAAAAGCGTGATCTGGTCGTGGAAGCGTCGGCCGGCCTTTTCGCCGCGGGTCAGTTCCGCCAGGTCGGCGGCAATGTCGGTTTCGTCAATCAGGCCGTCCGCCAGCGGCTGGGCAATATCGCCGGCGTCCGCCAGCACAGCCGCGCGCTCGTCGACGAACAGGCGGGCGCGGCGGACGGCCTCGTCGTCGGCCTCGCGCATATCGGGCCGGAAACCGCCGACCAGATCGAGATGCGTTCCCGCTTTAAGCCAGGCGCCTGAGATCAGCGGGCGGCTGGCCAGCGTCGCGCAGGAGACAATATCTGCGCCGCGCACGGCGCCTTCAAGGTCATCGGTTGCCGTTACGCTGAAGACCCGGCCCGTCAGCGAGCGGGCAAGCCGTTCGGCACGATCGGGCGAGCGGTTCCAGATCAGCACCTGGCTGAGCGGCCGGACGGCGGCATGGGCATCGATCAATGCCGGCGCCAATGTTCCGGCGCCGACCATCAGCATGCGCGCGGCATCGGCGCGCGACAGATAGGCCGATGCCAGCGCGCTTGTGGCCGCCGTGCGCCAACGGGTCAGCGCCTGTCCGTCGATAAAGGCCAGCGGTTCCCCGGTTTTGCCGGACATCAGGAGATAGACGCCCGTTACGGCGGGGCGGTTCTGGTCGCCGTTGCCGGGAAACACGGATCCTATCCGAACACCGATATAACCGCGGTCGGAATGGCCCTGTTTGATGAAATCGTTCCACACCGGCATGACAAACAGGCTGGCGTCGGGCTGATCGGGCAGGACGATCTGGTGGCGGTCGCGGGCGGGAACAACGGCGCCACTGCGAAAGGCGAGCCGCAATATTTCGATCAGTTCGGCAACCGTCAGCGCATCGGCAATGTCGGAGGCGGGGATAATCCGCATCGGGCCGCCGGATCAGGCGCCGGCTTTTTTCGCGCCGGACTCAAGCAGCCGGCTTCCGCCGGGAGCCGTCTTCTCCGCCCGTTCGGCACGGCTGCGCCAAAGGGCGGCATCCTGGCCCATGTCCCGCGCCTTGCGGCGGTATTTGCGCTGGCTGTTCCAGGTGGTGAAACCGCCGCACAGGACACCGACCACGAAAATGGCGAACCCGACCTGGTAAAGCGGCAGCTCCAGGTCGAGCGCCAGGCCGGAATCTGAGCTGACGAACGGGTTGAGGCTGATACGGACCGGATGATCGTTGACGACCGCCATCAGAACGACGACGACAAACACCGGTAACAGCAACAGCCATTTCAGCAGCGCCTTCATTCTGCCGATCAAGATCCGCCCCCGTTCAGCTTTTCGCGCATTTCCTTGCCGGTCTTGAAAAACGGCACATGCTTTTCATCGACCATCACGGTTTCGCCGGTTCTGGGGTTGCGCCCCATTCTGGCCGGACGGCTCTTGACGGAAAACGCGCCGAATCCGCGCAATTCAACGCGGTCGCCCTGCGCAAGTGCGCCGACGATTTCTTCCAGTATCGCATTGACGACGTGTTCAACGTCGCGCTGATACAGATGTGGGTTTCGCTCAGCGATCAACTGAACCAGTTCTGATTTGATCATTGCCGCCCCCTAGCGACTTGACCGACAATTCCGGAAGCCTGCCAAACGGACAGCAGTCCGTCAACCATCATGCGTTCCGGAATGACGGATTCAACCGCCGGATAGAGCTCCGGCTGCAGTCCGATCAGCCGCGCCAACCGGCCGATCGAGGATGTTGAAAGCCTGCCGAACACGGCGTCCGGCTTGCGCCAGTCTTTGACCGGAAGGTCGGCGGAAATGTCGCGGTTTTCGGTTAGCCAGACAAGCGCCTCATCCTCGCCGCCAAGCTGATCGACAAGCTTTTTTTCCAGCGCCTGCCGGCCGGTCAATATGCTGCCATCAGCGAGATTGAGCACGGTTGAGCGGGGCAGGCCGCGGCGCTCCGCGACAAGGCCGACAAACCAGTCATACGTGTCGTCGACAACCGCCTGCAACATTTCCAGAGCGGCATCGGAGGGCTGGGTGAACGGCGAGGGCTGTCCTTTCAATGGCGCACTTTTCACTTCGGCAAACTCGACGCCGATTTTTTCCATCAGGGTCTCGAAATGTCCGAACTGAAAAATCACACCGATCGAACTGGTGATCGCGCTTTCCCGCGCGACGATATAATCCGCGCCGATGGCCGTCATGTAGGCGGCCGATGTGCCCAGACCGTCAATGACGGCGACAATCGGCTTTTCCTTGCCGGCTTCGCGAACAGCCTTGTAAAGCGCCTCGCCGCCGGTCGCAGCACCACCTGGCGAATTGATCCTGAGCACAATCGCCTTGACCGACGATGCCTCGCCTGCATCCTGGATCAGCTTGACCGCGCCGGGACGGGTCGGAATAAATCCGTCAACGGCAATCCGGGCGACCTGATCTCCGGCGGGCGCCAGCGATCCGCCTGACAATGCCGCCAGCAATGCCAGACAGGCGGCGATCCCGAGCACGAATGCCATGATCCGCCAGAATGTCGTTTTCCGCCTTAAACGCCGTCGGTCGAGAATGACCTCTGCATCCATGACCGCTTCCCCTCGTTTTATTTTTTACCTGTAATGATCTAGCAAGTTCAAAGGGGTGGCGGCAAGTCTTTCGATTGCAGATTGCAACACTGGAAGGTTGCCGAGCAGGATCCGTGCCGGCCGATCAATTGATGTGGGCGACGATCAATGGCGTCTGGCCCCCGATACCCGGCATCTGATAGCCTTGGATCCAGTTCAGATTGAAAGTCTCGATTCTGCCATGACGGCCCATGCAAAGCCACCGGCCCATCCAGCGCCCGCAACCGGCACCCGATCAGATGCGGTGACCGATAATCGTGTGACGCCGATGATGGCGCAATACACCGAAATCAAGAGCGCTCATCCGGATTATCTGCTGTTTTACCGGATGGGCGATTTCTACGAATTGTTTTTTGACGACGCGGTCATTGCCTCAAGGGTGCTTTCCATCGCCCTGACCAAACGGGGCAAACATCTCGGCGCGGATATTCCCATGTGCGGCGTGCCGGTCCACGCCGCTGACGATTATCTGCAGCGGCTGATCGGCTCGGGCCACCGCGTGGCGGTGTGCGAACAGACGGAAGATCCGGCCGCAGCCAAAAAGCGCGGATCGAAATCGGTGGTGCGGCGCGAAGTCGTGCGCCTGGTGACCGCGGGCACGATCACCGAAGACGCGCTTCTAGACGCCGGACGCAACAACTTTCTCGCCGCTTTGACCATGACCCCGCCCAGCGACGGCGAAGAGGAGCGTTATTCGGTCGCCTGGATCGACATATCGACCGGGGAATTCCGGATCAGCGAGGCCGGCGGACGGGCATTGGCCGCATTGCTGGCGCAGATCGATCCGGCGGAGCTTCTGATGCCGGAACGCCTGTTTGACGACACTGCGGTGCGGGCGCGGGTCGAACAGGCGCTCGGCGAACCGGCAGCAATGATTTCACCGCTGCCGGGATCGTTTTTTGAATCCACCCTGGCAAGCGACCGGCTCGCATCCGCCTTCGGTGTCAAGAGCATGGAGGCCTTCGGTGCTTTCAGCCGGCTGGAACTTTCGGCGGCGGCGGCAATTCTGGCCTATGTGGAAAAGACCCAGATCGAAAAGCGGCCGCCGATTTCGCCGCCGCAGCGGATCAGCGCATCGGCGACCATGCGGATCGATCCGGCAACCCGCGCCAATCTGGAACTGTTCCGCACCCTGTCGGGGCAGCGGAGCGGCAGCCTGGTCTCCGCCGTCGACAAAACCGTCACCGCCGCCGGCTCACGGCTGCTGAGCCAGCGCCTTGCCAGCCCGTTATGCGATCCGGCGGCCATCCAGCGCCGCCTCGACAGTATCGACTGGCTGATCGCCCAGCCTGATGTGCGCGCTGATCTGCGCGACCGGCTCAAAAAGGCGCCTGATCTGCTGCGCGCCTTTACCAGGATCGGGCTGGACCGTGCCGGCCCGCGCGATCTGCAGGCCATCCTGATCTCCCTGGAAGCCGGAAGCGCCATTGCATCCCTGCTCACCGGCGCCGAGGCAGAAAGCGGGGCCGCCGACAGCGAGATCGCGGAAATTCGCGACGTTCTTGCGGGCTTGCCCGCCGGGTTGCGAACCATGCTGGCGGCGGCGCTGGCCGATGAACTGCCGTTGCAGATCCGCGACGGCGGATTTGTCCGCGCCGGCCATGACGAAAACCTCGACGAACTGCGCACGCTGCGCGACGAAAGCCGCCGGGTGATCGCCCGGCTTCAGGCGCGCTATTGCGAAACGGTCGGCATCAGGTCGCTGAAGATCAGGCACAACAATGTGCTCGGATATTTTGTCGAGGTCACGGCAGTCAACGCGCCGGCGCTGACGGACGAGCCCCATTCCGGCACCTTCATTCATCGTCAGACACTGGCCAATGTGATGCGGTTCACCACGACCGAGCTCGGCGAACTGGAGCAGAAAATCGCCAGTGCGTCCGACCAGGCGGCGCTGATCGAAAAACGGATATTTCAGCAATTGTGCCTCGCCGTGCTGGATGAGGAGGACAGGCTGCGCGCCGGCGCAGCCGCCCTCGCGGCGATCGATGTTGCCGCATCGGCGGCCGACCATGCCGAGAGCGCGCATCTGAGCCGGCCTCGCATCGACGACACGCTGACCTTCAGGATCGATGGCGGGCGGCACCCGGTTGTGGAGCAGGCGCTGGCCCGCGCCGGCGAGCAGTTCGTCTCCAATTCTGCCGACCTGTCGCCGGCCGATCCGGCTGACGCCGGGCAGATCTGGCTGCTGACGGGGCCCAATATGGCGGGCAAATCGACTTTTCTTCGCCAGAACGCGCTGATTGCCATCCTGGCGCAGGCCGGGTTCTACGTGCCCGCGCGATCCGCCCATATCGGCGTCATCGACAGTGTACATTCAAGGGTCGGTGCGGCTGACGATCTGGCCCGCGGCCGGTCGACCTTCATGGTGGAGATGGTGGAGACGGCGGCCATCCTCAATCAGGCCAGCGAGCGGGCGCTTGTCATTCTCGATGAAATCGGCCGCGGCACGGCGACATTCGACGGCCTGTCGATCGCCTGGGCGACAATTGAACATCTGCACGAAAGCAACCGTTGCCGGACCATGTTCGCAACCCATTATCATGAGCTGACAGCGTTATCCGGCCGGCTTGACCGGTTGCAGAACGCAACCATGAAGGTGGCCGAATGGAAAGGCGACGTCGTCTTTCTGCATGAGGTGATTGCCGGCGCGGCGGATCGCTCCTACGGTATTCAGGTCGCCAAGCTGGCCGGATTGCCGCCTTCGGTGATTGAACGATCGCGCGCCGTGCTTGATCAGCTGGAGGCCGGCGAACGGGGCAAGGACACCGTTTCGCTGATCGACGATCTGCCGCTGTTTTCGGCAATTCCGCCGCAACCCGTGCATCATGAGCCGGACGCTGCGCTGGAATGTCTCGACGACATTCTGCCCGACGATCTGACGCCGCGGCAGGCGCTTGAGCAATTGTACAGGCTGAAGCAATTGCGCCGGCAGGCAAAACCATAGCCAGCCGGACGTTGCCATGATAGCGGTGCACAAAACCGCCCGATCTGCAGGATATCCGCGTTGACCAGCCAGCCGAAAACCGAAAACCAGGCGAAACCGGAAAAGGCTGCGAAAAAGGACCGGGCACTGATCGACGCCCATGCGTTGAAGGCCGGGCTTGCCGAAATTGCCGGCAACCACGATGCGACAGGCCAGAATGCCAGAGCCGCGGTTCTTGCGCTTTGCAAATCGGCGCTGGCCGCCGGCCGCGAAAAGGCCCGCACCGAACTTGAGCAATCCGGCCATGGCCGCAAATGCGCCGAACGGCTTTCCGATCTGGCCGATATCATTGTCCGCGCGCTTTTCGATTTCGCCAGCCGGAAGGTCTTCCGGGCAAGCAATCCATCATCGGCGGAGCAGCTCTGCCTGGCGGCGGTCGGTGGATATGGCCGCGGCACACTGGCGCCGGAATCCGATATCGATCTGCTTTTCCTGTTTCCCTACAAGAGCACGGCCTGGTCGGAAAACATCACCGAGTACATGCTCGATATTCTCTGGGACATGGGCCTGAAGGTCGGTCACGGAACACGCACGGTGGCGGAGTGTATCAAACTGTCGCGGCAGGATATCACCATCCGCACCGCACTGCTGGAATCGCGCTTTCTGTGCGGCGAAAGATCCTTGTTCGACGAGTTCGAGACCCGGTTCGACAAAGAGGTTGTTGCCGGCACGGCGCGGGAGTTTATCGCCGCCAAGCTGGCCGAGCGCGAAACACGGCACAACAGATCCGGCGTTTCGCGCTATCTGGTGGAACCACAGTTGAAGGACGGCAAGGGCGGATTGCGCGATCTGCAGACATTGTTCTGGATTGCGAAATATTATTACCGGGTCACGTCAGCGGACGCGCTGGTTCGCGAGGGCGTTCTCAGCCGGTCCGAATACAGGCTGTTCCTGAAATGCAGTGATTTTCTCTGGGCCGTTCGTTGCCATCTGCATTTTCTGGCCGGTCGGCCGGAGGAACGGATATCGTTCGACGTGCAGCCTGAACTGGCAGGACGCCTCGGTTACCAGGACCATCACGGCCTGAAGGGCGTGGAACGGTTCATGAAGCACTATTTCCTGATCGCCAAGGATGTCGGCGATCTGACGCGAATTGTCTGCGCCGGGCTGGAAGAACGCGAAGCCAAGAACGCACCGGGGCTGAACCGGCTGTTTCGCGGCCTGCGCGGCCGCCAGCGCAAGCTTCGCGGAAGCAAAGATTTCATCATCGACAACAACCGGATCAACACGGCAGACGGCGATGTCTTCGAACGCGATCCGGTCAACCTGATCCGGATCTTCCATGTCGCGGGCAGGGCCAATCTGGCATTTCATCCCGACGCGCTGCGGCTGATCACACGCTCGCTGAAGCGCATCGACAAGGACGTCCGCAAAGATCGGGAGGCCAACCGGCTGTTCCTTGAAATCCTGACCTCCCAGAAGACCGCCGAAGTCGTATTGCGGCGCATGAACGAGACCGGCGTTCTTGGCCGGTTCATCCAGGAATTCGGCAAGGTCGTGGCGATGATGCAGTTCAACATGTATCATCATTATACGGTTGACGAACATCTGTTGCGGACCATCGGACTGCTTTGCGAAATGGACGGCGGCGGCCTTGGCGACGAGCATCCGCTGGCGCATGAAATCCTGCCGGGCGTCAAGGACAAGACGCTGCTCTATGTGGCGCTGTTCCTGCACGATATCGCCAAGGGCCGGCCGGAAGATCATTCCCTCGCCGGCGCCAAGATCGCGCGCCGGCTCTGTCCCCGGTTCGGCCTCAGTGCCACCCAGACCGAAACCGTCGCCTGGCTGGTGGAGCAACATCTGACAATGTCGATGATCGCCCAGTCCCGCGACCTCTCCGATCGCCGCACGATTGTCGATTTCGCCAAGATCGTTGAAAGCACGGACAGGCTGAAACTGCTCCTGGTCCTGACGATCTGCGACATCAAGGCCGTCGGCCCGGGTGTCTGGAACGGCTGGAAGGGGCAATTGCTGCGCACGCTTTATTATGAGTGCGAACTGATCCTAACCGGCGGTTTCAGCGGCGAAACCCGGCAGCAGCGGGTTGCCGGCGCCCGTGCGGAACTGGCTGCGAAACTGGCGGACTGGAGCGACGCGGAGCGCAACCGCATTCTCGATCTGCACTATCCGGAATACTGGCTGCGCGTCGATATCGAACAGCAGGTGCGGCACGCCGGGCTTTTGCGCACCGCAGATCAGGAGAACAAGGCCTTTGCGTTTGAAATCAAACCGATGGATTTCGAAGGCGCAACCGAAATTACCATCCTGACCGCCGACCATCCGAGCCTTCTGGCCATCATGGCCGGCGCATGCTCGGCAACCGGCGTCAACATTGTCGACGCGCAATTCTACACCACCACCGACGGGCGCGCCCTGGACAGCATCACATTGTCGAGAATGCTCGACACCGACGCGGACGAATTGCGGCGCGGTGAACGGATCGCAACCCTGATTGAGCAGACATTGCGCGGCGAAGTCCGGCTGCCCGATATGGTCGCCAGCCGCCAACGCGGAAAATCCCGGCGCGACGCCTTTACAATCGAACCGGCCGTCAACGTGGAAAACAATCTGTCGGACAGGTTTACGGTGATTGAAGTCTCATGCCTTGACCGGGTCGGCCTGCTCTATGACATCGGTCGGGCCATTTCAGAGCTCAACCTGAATATCGCGTCCGCCCACATCGCAACCTTCGGCGAACGCGCAGTGGATACGTTTTATGTCGCCGACCTGCTGGGTTACAAGATTGAATCGCGCAATCGCCAGACTCAGGTGCGCAAGCGCATTCTCGCAGCTCTTGCCGGCGAATCCGGGCAGAAACCGGATAGCAAAAAGGCTGGCCAGGGCGATCGCAAAACCGCAGCCAAACGGCGCGGCAAGGCCGGCGCATCATGAGCCTGGCGCGAAAATTCCTGACCGTCGGCTCCAACACGATGGCCAGCCGGGTTCTGGGTTTTGTCCGCGAACTGCTGATTGCAGCCACCCTTGGCGCCGGCCCGGTTGCCGACGCCTTTTATGCCGCATTCCGTTTTCCCAATCTGTTCCGGCGCATTCTTGCCGAAGGCGCGTTCAATTCGGCCTTCATTCCGCTGTTCTCACGTTCGCTGGAACAGGACGGCGAGGCCGCCGTTCGGCAGTTCGCCAATCAGGTCCTTTCAGCGCTTTTTGCCATCCTCCTGTTGCTGACCGTCGTGGTCGAACTGGCAGCGCCGTTTTTTGTCGCCACGATCATCGCCCCGGGCTTTGCCGACGATGCAGACAAATTCGAGATGACGATCGCTCTGTCGCGGATCATGTTCCCCTATCTCGCCTGCATGTCGCTGGTGGCGATGCTGAGCGGCATCCTCAACGCGCTGCATCATTATATCGCCGCGGCGTTTGCGCCGGTTCTGCTCAATGTCATTCTGATTGCCGTGCTG
>CAMYKZ010000008.1:83233-97983 GCA_947259045.1 uncultured Afifella sp. | reverse complement strand
CTTTCCCCCGAAGGGCGTATACGGTATTAGCACAAGTTTCCCTGAGTTATTCCGTACTACTAGGTAGGTTCCCACGCGTTACTCACCCGTCTGCCACTCCCTCCGAAGAGGGCGTTCGACTTGCATGTGTTAAGCCTGCCGCCAGCGTTCGTTCTGAGCCAGGATCAAACTCTCAAGTTGAATATGAGAATTTGTCATGGCGTTAGTCACGTTTGCTTGACGAGGACACACAATATCACTCTGCAGTCCCGATGTTTCCACCGGCACCACAGATATGGTGTGTCTTCTGAAACGTGCTCCGCCAATGTCTTATCTCAGCATCTTTTCCTTCAGTTTGCACTTCAGGATCGAATGCTTCGCAAGAGCACCGCCGACCACGTTTCTCTTTCTTCCATCTAAATTGTCAAAGAACAGACGATAGATTATCGTCCCGATCGCTTGCTTTGTGGCCTGCGACCGCCAGAGGCTCACCGGTCTAACCGGGCTTGTCCCTGGAATTTTAAGAAACACCGTCGGGCAGAGCCGTCCGGCCCGCCGTTGGTCTGGCGTATATATTCAGACCCCTTTCACCTGTCAACACCCACAATTGGGAATCTTTCATTTTTATTTCATATCTGCACCGCAGGCTCCGATTCCCGGACGTTAACAGGCAATATAATTCCTGAACAAATTCGGCGCACATCGGGAAATGAAGCGGCTGTCAACAATCTCCGCCCGATGCCTCAAAGCGGCCACATTCAAAAGCCTTATCGGAACCGGTCGTCTATGCCATAAGCTGATCAAAACCGAAACGAATCAAGAGGCCTCCGGGTGAGTGAGTTTTCGCTTCATCGCATACAGTTCCCGCAAATCGATCTGGGTGAGGAGGATCCTCTCTATATACACAATGTTCAGGCGGGTCCGCCTGATCGCCGGCGTGTATCGCTGCGCTGGCTCGCCGGGTCCGTTCTGACCGGCATCTGTTCGGCCGCGCTTGTCGGCGGTTCGCTGCAGGCCGCGATCGGACCGCAATCAATGACAATGGTCAGGCCATTGGCTGCTGCTGACGACGGCGGACAGCTGACATCCAATCCAGGGTCAAAAGGCGACCGCATGCGCCCGCTCCCGGCAAGCGAGGTCACCCGCCGGACGATCCAGGTCTCGACTGTCACCCGAATGGAAGACGGCGATCTGGTGCGCGTCAAGCCGTTCGCCCATGTGCGGACCGGCCTGGTGACAAGTGTCACGCCGGAAATCGCAACCAGCATCCCGGCCTTCAATCCGCTGGAAATATTTTCCGATGGCGCGCAGCCGATCGAGATCGCCACGAACGAATCCATCTACGGCGCCAATGTCGATGGCGAAGTGACGATCAAGGTCAGTCCGCTGGCGGTTAACGGCGATACGGATGCCAATGACGAACTGTCGCCGGCTGAGGTGGAACAGACGGTTCGCGCTGCGGCACCGTTTCTGAACGAGGGCGCCATCGAGGTCGCCAACATCGCCTATGTCGATCCGGCCCGCTTCGAGACGGCGGCCCTTGAGCAGAATGCGCTGGCGGCCACCAATGTGGCGATCATTCCGGAAAATGTCTCCTTCATGGAGAAAACCGATACCGCAGACGAACATCCGGTCATTGACGAGCGCGTGATCACGATCGCCGAGGGCGACGCGCTGACGACGATCCTGAGTGCGAACAATGTCAGTGCCGCGGATGCGGTTCAGATCCAGTCGGCGCTGCTGGCGAATTTCACCTTTGATTTCCGGGCCGGACAGCAGATCCGGCTTGGCCTGTCACGCGCCGATGACGGCGGTTTGCAGCCAACGCGCCTGAGCCTGTTCAGCAACGAAGCGGAGATTGCCACCGTTGCGCGTTCCGATACCGGCATTTTCGTTGCCGCCGAACAACCGGTGATCAGCGCCGCCCTGACGGCGCCGGATGCCTCGGTCGCGCTTGCATCCGGCAGATTGCCGAATGTTTATTCGGCAATCTGGCAGACGGCATTGGCAATGGAGGTGCCCCGGCCGCTGATTGAGAATCTGATCCAGGTCTATGCCTTCGATGTCGATTTCCAGAGCCGGCTGACGCCGTCCGACAGGATAGAGATCGTCTATTCCGATGCCACGGAAGCCGAACAGCCGGAAATTCTGTTTACGTCCGTCACCCTTGGCGATGACACCCGCAAATTCTTCCGGTTCCGGGACCCGGCTGACGGCGTCGTCGACTTTTACGACGAAACCGGCAAGAGCGCGAAGAAATTCCTGATGCGCAAACCCATGGCTGCCGGCCGTTTCCGCTCAGCCTTCGGCATGCGGCGGCACCCGATCCTGGGCCGCTATAAGATGCACACCGGCGTTGATTGGGCGTCAGCCCGCGGGACGCCTATCATGGCTGCCGGCAATGGCACGGTGATTTATGCCGACTGGAAATCCGGATACGGCAAACACATCAAATTGCGCCACGCCAATGGTTACGTCACCCAGTACAGCCATATGAGCGGCTATGCCAAATCCGTCGCCAAAGGCACGAAGGTCCGCCAGGGCCAGGTGATCGGTTACGTCGGATCGACAGGCCTGTCGACCGGGCCGCATCTGCATTACGAGGTCCTCGTCAACAAGAGATTTGTCGACCCGATGAAAATCCGGCTTCCGCGCGGCCGTGTTTTGCAGGGGCCGGCTCTGGAGCTGTTCCTCAAGGAGAAAACACGTATCAACGCCCTGCTCGACCTTGATGCGCAGCCGAGATACGCCGACGCCAGCAAATAGGCGTGGCGCAGAGAAACTCTGCTTTCGTCACGAACACCCCGCTGTATCGCAATCATTCGTCCGGCGCAGCCAGGATAAGCGTCCAGTAGGTGCCGTAACGCACCTTGGGATTGTGGGCCGCAGCTATGCCGATATGCACAGCATTGCGGCTCAGCATGTTTTTCCGGTGGCCGCTTGATTTCATCCAGCTGGCGACCGCGGCCTCAAGGCTCTTCTGTCCGGCGGCAATATTCTCCCACGCGGCATTCGCCGGATAGTCCACCCGCCGCACTTTTGAACCCAGGCCTCCACCGACAAATCCGGCCCGGTGGCTGAGCTTGCCTTTGGTCGCCATCCATACGGAATGCGCCTGTGCCGCCTTTTGCAGCCGCGGATCGGCCTTCAACGGCGGCAAACCGCTGTTTTTTCGCAGCCCGTTGATCAGCGCCAGCGCTCGTGCCTGACTGACCGGCTTGACGATTGTCTTGGCGTCGGCAATTCCGGCAGAGGCGAACCCGCCGACACTGATCGCAAGGCATAGCGCCACAAGAATTCGCATGATGGGCTCCTGATGTCATTCACACAAATAACAGTATGAAGCCGACACCTTAAAGCAAGATGACCGGATCCGACGGATCATTGGTGCCACCGGACCAGCCGGACAAGCCGGCTGGGGTCGATGATGATTTTCAGGCTGCACGTTCCGAGCCGGTGACATCGGCCACGGCCGCGCCATCGTTGACCGCAAACAGAAGCCGGTCGGTTCCGGCCGTCACACCGATGCTGCTGCCATCGGAAATCTCGCCAGCCAGCAGCTTCTCCGCCAACGGATCCTGCACCTGTTTCTGGATCACCCGCTTCAAAGGACGAGCACCGTAGGCCGGATCGTAGCCCTTTGCGGCGAGCCATTCCCGCGCACTGTCGTCTATCTTGAGCGTGATCTTGCGCTCCTCGAGCAGCGCCCGCAGATGAACCATCTGAATGTCGACGATCGACGTCATCTGATCGCGTTTCAGACGATGGAACAGGATCGTCTCATCCAGCCGGTTGAGAAATTCCGGCCGGAAATTGGCCCGGACCATACCCATCACTTCGTCGCGCACGGCTTCGACCTCCTGGTTTTCGCCCAGATTGACCAGGAATTCCGCACCCAGATTTGATGTCAGGATCAACAGAGTATTGCGGAAATCGACAGTCCTGCCCTGACCGTCGGTCAGCCGTCCGTCATCAAGCACCTGCAAAAGGACGTTGAACACATCGGGATGGGCTTTTTCCACCTCGTCGAACAGGATGACCTGATAGGGCCGCCGCCGGACGGCTTCCGTCAACACACCGCCCTCTTCATAGCCGACATATCCCGGAGGCGCGCCGATCATCCTGGCAACCGCATGTTTTTCCATGAATTCCGACATGTCGATGCGCACCATCGCAGTATCGTCATCAAACAGGAACCCGGCCAGAGCCTTGGTCAGTTCCGTCTTGCCGACACCGGTTGGCCCGAGGAACAGGAACGAACCGATCGGCCGGTTGGGATCCTGCAGGCCGGCACGGGCACGCCGCACAGCCGTTGAAACGGCATGCACGGCCTCCGCCTGTCCGACGACACGTTTGGCCAGTTCATCTTCCATCCGAAGCAGTTTGTCGCGCTCGCCTTCCAGCATCCTGTCGACCGGAATTCCGGTCCAGCGCGAAACAATCTGCGCGATATGATCGGCCGTCACGGTTTCTTCCACCATCCCGCCGACGGCGCTGTCTTCTTCCTGGTCCGCCTGCGCCAGCTTCTGCTCCAGTTCCGGGATGACCCCATAGGCCAGCTCACCGGCCTTTGCGAGATCGCCGCTTCGCTGTGCCGTCTCAAGATCGAAACGCGCCTGATCAAGCTGCTCCTTCAACTTCTGCGATCCGGCAAGCTTGTCCTTTTCCGCTTCCCAGCGGCGGGTCAGGCCGTCGGATTCCTCTTCCAGGTCGGCCAATTCCTTTTCCAGCTTGGCCAGACGGTCTTTCGACGCCTGGTCGTCTTCCTTTTTCAACGCCTCGCGCTCGATTTTCAGCTGAATGATCCGCCGGTCCAGCTCATCGAGCTCTTCCGGTTTGGAATCCACCTGCATACGCAGACGCGAGGACGCCTCATCCATCAGGTCAATCGCCTTGTCGGGCAGGAACCGGTCGGTGATATAGCGGTTGGAAAGCGTTGCCGAGGCGACAAGGGCGGTATCGGAAATCCGCACGCCATGGTGCAGTTCATACTTCTCCTTCAGGCCGCGCAAGATCGAAACCGTGTCTTCCGCGCTCGGTTCGCTGATGAAGACCGGCTGAAACCGCCGGGCCAGCGCGGCATCCTTTTCGACATATTTGCGATATTCATCCAGCGTCGTCGCGCCGATACAGTGCAGTTCGCCGCGCGCCAGAGCGGGTTTGAGAAGATTGGACGCGTCCATTGCGCCATCCGCCTTGCCGGCGCCGACCAGCGTGTGCATCTCATCGATGAACATGATGACGCCACCGTCCGACGTTTCGACCTCAGACAGCACCGCCTTGAGGCGTTCCTCGAATTCGCCGCGATATTTTGCTCCGGCAATCAAGGCGCCCATATCGAGCGCCATCAGTTTTTTATCGCGCAGCGATTCCGGAACATCCCTGTTGATGATGCGAAGCGCCAGACCTTCGGCGATCGCAGTCTTGCCGACACCCGGTTCGCCGATCAGCACCGGATTGTTCTTCGTCCGGCGCGACAGAACCTGGATCGCCCGGCGGATTTCCTCGTCCCGGCCGATCACCGGGTCAAGTTTGCCGTCGCGCGCCTCCTGGGTCAGATCGCGGGCATATTTCGCCAGCGCGTCGTAACCCCCTTCGGCATTGGCGCTGTCGGCCGTGCGGCCCTTGCGGATCTCGTTCACAGCCTGGTTGATCGATGCCGGCGTGACATTGGCCTTGGCCAGAATTGCCGACGTTGCCGCATCCTTTTCCATCGCCAGCGCCAGCAGAAGGCGCTCCACGGTAACATAGGAATCGCCAGCCTTGTCGGCCAGTTTTTCCGCCGTGGCAAAGACCTTGGACAGCGGCTGCGACAGGTAAAGCTGCGCCGATCCGCCCGACACTTTCGGCATTTGCGAAAGTGCGAGTTCAACCTGGACAAGCGCATCGCGCGCCTGCCCGCCGGCGCGCTCGATCAGGCCGGCCGCAAGCCCCTCACTGTCATCAAGGATGACCTTGAGAAGATGTTCCGGTGTAAACTGCTGGTGGTTTTCGCCGACTGCATAAGTTTGCGCGGACTGTATGAAACCGCGTGCGCGGTCCGTGTATTTGTCAAAATTCATCATCTATCCTTCCCGGCCTGCCCTGATTGACCCGAAGCACCAATCGTGCAGCCATGAATAAACTCGTATGCGCCATCGATTCGACGGCACATGGCTAATATGGTGTTGCTCTTTTGCAACGCAATGTTCTGGATCAAAATACCATGCAGCAACCTGCAATCGTTCATGCGCTTTATCGTTATCCGCTCAAGGGGTTTTCCGGAGAACCGATGGCGGGCACCGATGTTTTTGCCGGCGGGACAATCCCCGGCGACCGCGCATTCGCCATCGAGAACGGCCCATCCGGCTTCGACCCGGCAGCACCGTCCTATCTGCCGAAAATCAGATTTCTGATGCTGATGCGCAACGAGCATATCGCCAACCTGTCGAGCCGGTTCGACCCGCAATCCGGCATCCTGACCATCAGCAAGGGCGGGATGGACATATCCGGCTGTCTTTTAGAGCCTGACGGGCGCAAGATTATAGAAGACTGGATTGCCGGGGAATTTGCCGGCGAACTGCGCGGCAGGCCCCGAATTCTGGCGTCGCAGGGCCATTCGTTTTCAGACAAGGAACAAAAGGTGCTTCATCTGATCAATCTCGCCAGCGTCCGCAAACTTGAGGAGCAGCTGGACTGTCCGATCGATCCGAACCGGTTTCGCGCCAATATCGTCATCGACGGCGCACCGGCGTTCAGTGAACTTGAATGGGTCGGTAAAAGCCTTCGACTGCCAGACATTGTTTTGAGCGTCGCCGACCGGACGCAGCGCTGTGCCGCCACCAATGTCAATCCGGCCACCGGTGTCCGCGACATGCAGCTACCGCGGCAATTGACCGGCCTCTATGGCCATATGGATTTCGGCATTTATCTCCATGTGGAAAGTGCCGGCCGCATCGCCACCGGTGATACGCTTTCGATCACGGATGGAAACGGCCTGCCATTCTAGGGTGCTTTCCCTGGGCAGGCCCGAACGGTTCAGTCCGGAAAGGCTGCCAGGGCTGCAGCACCGTCCTTGGTGGTATCGGCTTCACTGTCACTGTCGCCGGCCGGAGCCTTGTCATCGGACGATTTAGCAGCGCCTTCAGGAGCGTCATCCGGTTTGCCGCCGGCGGCCTCGGCAGACACTGCCGTCTCATCATGGCCATTGGACTTGCGCGACTTGCGCCGAGCCGGCTTTTTGACGCGCGCCGGGCCATCATCACAATCGGAGGCTTCGGCCGTAACCGGTTCGTTCACGACCGGTTCGCTTACAACCGGTTGTTCGGATCTGTCTTGTTCGGGTCTGTCTTGTTCGGATCTGGCGGGGCGCGGCTGACGACGACGGCGCCTGTCACCATCGTCATTGCCGGCGCCATCGTTTTGCGATGACGCATCCTGAGCGGATGATTTGTCCGGCGTGTTTTCGTCACGCGGCTGGCTGGCGCGATTGTCGTCGCCATCGTCATCATTATTGTCGCGGTTCGGCGTCTGCTGCGGCTGTTGCGCCTGGGCAGCGGCGACAATGCGGTTGTAATGCTCCGCGTGCTGGAAATAACTTTCCGCCGCCACACGGTCACCGGCTGAATGCGCGTCGCGCGCCAGTGCACCGTATTTCTCCGCGATATGTGAGGGTGTACCCCGCACCTTCACGTCTGGTCCGTTCGACTCATAGGAGCGAGTCAGTGGATTGGGAGCCTTGCGACTGCGACCCCGTGAACGTCTGTTCTGGTTATGCCTCATAAACCGATCTCAATGTCTGATATGAAAAAAATACGTGAACTAACCTTTGCCCCGACCCCCTCGGGACGATGGATTCAATGGGCCATTCACAATAGTCAGCCCGGAAGCACCCGGCTTCCAAACAAACACCAACTCTGGCGGCTCAGTCGAACCCTGTCGATAATTCGATTATCGGATGTCTCTGAAAGTTCCTCAGCCTCGTGGCTGTCCAACTTCGGTTCGTGAAAAGAAGCTAGCGTGATCTGCCTTCTTTTCCAAGTCCTTTTTTCGTTAACATCGCAGCTGTTGCAATGGCGCAACGGTTGGCATCGGTCCGGCCAGCAAAACCCTTGCAATACCTGCAATATCTGGTTCCACGCCGATCACTTCAAGTCCCGAATTCGTGGTTAATTCAGCGACCGCCTCAGCCTGTCCGAAACCAAGTTCCAGCGCAGCAAGGCCATCGCTTCGAAGAAGATCAGGCAGCCGGCCTGCCAACGTGCGGTAGGCATCCAGGCCGTCAATTCCTCCATTCAGCGCCCGATGCGGATCGTGATCGCGAACCTCCGATGCAAGAACACCGATATCCGAATCAGCAATATATGGCGGATTGGATACAATAATGTCGAAGCGTTCGGTCGCATCGGACGGACGCCAGTCGGCATAATCGGCGACATGCCAGGCCGCCCGCCGGGCAACATCGTGACGATCGCTATTGCGGCGCGCGGTTGCGATCGCGTCTGCAGACAGATCAACACCGACGCCGCGGGCAAGCGGAAGTTCGCTCAGAAGTGCGATCAGAATGGCGCCGGACCCGGTGCCCAGGTCGCACAGCGTCCCTGTCCACAACGCTTGCGGTCGTTCGATGCGGGCCAAAACCGCTTCCACCAGCGTTTCCGTATCCGGGCGCGGCACCAGCGTGTCCTCGCTGAGATAGAATCCAAGACCCCAGAATTCCTTCTCGCCGACGATCCGCGCCACCGGGCGTCCGGCAGTGCGCTCGCAGACGGCGTTTTCAAAGTCCGCCGCCTGATGCGCCGTTAACGTCGTCTCCGGCCGGCTGATCAGGTCGGCTGTATCCCTGCCGGTTGCCCATTCCAGCAGAAGCCGGGCATCAAGCCGTGGCGTCCCGATACCGGCGGCGGCAAATTTTTCCGTGGCCGCAGCCAGCGCCGCCGACAATGTCGTCACGTTTCACCGTCCTGAAACTCGACCAGCCGACGCGCCTGATCATCTGTCGTCAGCGCGTCGACCAGTTCATCGACCGCCTCGCCGGCAAGCACCTTGTCGAGCTTGTGCAGGGTCAGATTGATCCGATGATCGGTCACCCGCCCCTGTGGAAAATTATAGGTCCTGATCCGCTCGGAGCGATCGCCTGAGCCGACCTGGCCCTTGCGCGCGGCGGCCCGTTCCGAATCAACCTTCTGCCGCTCGAGATCGTAGAGCCTGGCGCGCAGAACCTGCATGGCGCGGGCCCTGTTCTGGTGTTGCGACTTTTCACTCTGAAGCACGACGATACCGGACGGGATATGGGTAACCCGAACGGCTGAATCCGTTGTATTGACATGCTGGCCGCCGGCACCGGAGGCGCGCATCGTATCGATGCGGATGTCTTCGTCGCGGATTTCAATATCGACGTCCTGGGCTTCCGGCAGCACGGCGACGGTTGCCGCCGACGTCTGGATGCGGCCACCGGATTCCGTCACCGGTACGCGCTGAACCCGGTGGACGCCGGATTCATACTTCAGCCGTGCGAAAACGCCCTGCCCGGTTACGGAGGCGATGATTTCCTTGTACCCCCCGACAGTTCCCTCGCTGGCGGAAAGCACATCCACTTTCCATCCCTTTGCCGCAGCATACCGCTCATACATGCGAAACAGATCGCCGGCGAAAAGTGCCGCTTCGTCGCCACCGGTTCCCGCCCGCAGTTCCAGGATGGCACTCCCCTGATCGGCAGCATCGCGCGGCAGCAAAAGCAGCTGCAGCTCGTCGGCAAGTTCGGCGATCCGCGCTTTCAGATCCTGCTGTTCTTCTTCCGCCAGCGCCCGCATCTCCGCGTCCAGATCCGGATCGTCGACCAGCGCATCGGCGTCGTCGAGTTCGCGTTCCGCGTCCAGCAATTGACGCGATTTGTCTGCAATGTCGTCGAGCTCGGCCAGTTCGCGCGAAAGCCGGACAAATGTCTCCGCCTCCGGCCCCGACGACAATTGCGACAGGACTTCCTCGTGGCGGGCAATGACGGACTGCAAACGTTCTCTTGGAATCATGACGCTGCTATACTGTCTGGCCGGTCAAACACAATGGCGTCAGACCGGAATTCGGTGGCTGTCGGCCCATGCGCGGAGCTCTGTTCTGACATCGGAACCGGACAGGCCTTTTTCCACAATGTTATGCAGATGATCGCGCATCGGCCCGATCTCGGTCGCCAGGATCATCGCCTTGACCGGGCCAATGGCCGCCGGCGACATGGACAGGGTCCGGTAACCGATTGCGATCAGCGCCATGGCCTCAAGCGGCCGGCCGGCAATTTCACCGCACAGTGAAAACGGCACGCCGGCCTCGGCGGCCTTGTCGGCAACTTTTCTCAAGGCGCGCAGAAATGACGGGCTGAGCGGATCGAAACGGCCCGACAGCCGCGTATTGCCCCGGTCGCTCGCCATCATGAACTGCATCAGATCGTTGGAACCGACCGACAGGAAGTCCACCGTCTGCAGCAATTCATCCAATTGCCAGAGCAATGACGGCACTTCCAGCATGACACCGAGCTTCAGGCTGTCGGCAATAGCGTGGCCATGCCGTTTCAGATGTGCCAATTCGCGTTCGACAATCGCCTTAGCGCGCTGGAACTCGGCGACTTCCGTGACCATCGGAAACATCAGCCGCAATTCATGGCCGGCCGACGCCTTCAACAGGGCCCGGACCTGGGTTTTCAGCAATGCCGGCCTGTCCAGTCCGAGACGGATCGCCCGCCAGCCCATGGCCGGGTTTTCTTCCGCCTGTGCCCGCAGATAGGGAAGTACCTTGTCGCCGCCGACATCAAGCGAGCGGAACGTGACCGGCCGGGACCCGGATGCGTCGATGACGCTCTTGTAGAATGCCTGTTGCTCGCTGAGGCGCGGAAACGAGCTGGCGATCATGAATTGCAGCTCGGTCCGAAACAGTCCGATACCGCTGGCGCCGGATTCATCGAGATGCGGCAGGTCCATGATCAGGCCGGCATTCATGTGCAGATCGATCTCAAACCCGTCCAGCGTCATTGCCGGCTGGTCGCGGAACTGCAGATATTGCTCCTGCCTGCGGGCCCGGAACCGAACCTTGTCGGCATAGGCGCTTTCGATATCGCCCGCCGGGCGCAGGTGCATCTCGCCGGTTTCACCGTCAACGATGATCGCATCGCCCGGCTCAACCCGAGCCACGACGTCATGGACCTGTCCGATGGTCGCAATGCCGAGCGCCCGCGCGACAATGGCGACATGGCTGGTCGGGGCGCCCTCCTCCAGCACAAGGCCGCGCAGATTGCTGCGATCATAATCCAGCAGTTCGGCAGCGCCCATCGACCGGGCGACGATAATCGCGTCATCTGGCAGATCGCCTTCGATTGGCCCGTGCGGCCGGCCCATCAATTCGCGCAGAAGGCGGTTGGCCAGATCGTCGAAATCGTGCAACCGGTCGCGCAAAAACGGATCCGTCTGCCGGGAAATCCGCGCCCGGGTATCGCTCTGGACCTTTTCCACAGCGGCCTCGGCGGTCAGTCCGGCCTGGATGGCTTCATTGAGTCGCCGCGTCCAGCCCCTGTCGCGGGCGAACATCTTGTAGGCTTCCAGTACATCGCGATGCTCGCCCTGGCCGGCTTCAGCGCCGCGGGCCAGGATGTCGTCGACAGACAGCCGCAGGCTGGCCAGTGCCGCGTCAAGGCGTTTCAGCTCAAGATCGGTATCTTCGGCGATCAGCTGGGTCACTACGACGCGCGGTTCGTGCAGGACCACATGGCCAAGGCCGATCCCGTCGGAAAAGGATGCCCCGGCAAGCGTCAGCGGCCGGTTGAGATCGAGATCGGCACCGGGAACGGCCAGATCCTCCATCTCCCCGGCTGCGATCATTTCCGCCAGAACCATTGCCGTCGTCTGCAGTGCTTCGACTTCTTCATCGAGATAGGACCGGTAGGATTGGTTCTGCACAACCAGAACGCCCAATGTCCGCCCGGCCCGAAGAACCGGCACGCCGAGGAACGAATGATAGCGTTCTTCGCCCGTTTCCGGCAGATAAGCGAATGCCGGATGGGACTGGGCATCCGGCAGGTTGAGTGTCCGGGCTTCCGCGGCAATCAAACCGACAAGACCGCGCCCGACCGGCAGCGTCGCCCTGTGAACGGCGTCCGGGTTGAGACCCTCGGTGGCATAGAGTTCAAGCACGTTGTCGGCCCGCAGCACATAGGTGGAGCAGACCTCCGCAACCATGTTGGCGGCGATCAGGCCGACAATCTTGTCCAGCCGTTCCTGGGCTCCGATCGGCTCCGCCATGACCTCCCGCAATCTGCGCAGAAGCACCCGTGGACCGGCAAGTGACCCCCGCATTGCAGTCAATTCAGCCTCCCTGCCATTGTGTTACCGCCCGGACGGATCACGTCTTGTCTAGATCGTATATTGAATGCAGCGTCCGCACCGCAAGTTCCGTGAAAGCCGCTTCGATCAAAATCGAAATCTTTATCTCCGATGTGGTGATCAGAAGAATGTTTATTCCACGCGACGCAAGCGCTTCGAATGCGCTGGCGGCCACACCGGCATGGCTGCGCATGCCGATACCGATCACGGAGACTTTCGCAACATCGTTCGATCCATTGACGGATTCGAATGTCACTTCCGGTTTCAGTTTTTCAATCAGCGCCATGGCGCGGTCATAATCGGACGTTGGAACAGTGAAGGTCACATCGGTCGTGCGGCCGTCTTCCGATATATTCTGCACGATCATGTCGACATTCACGGCAGCAGCTGCAAGCGGACTGAAAATACTGGCCGCAATGCCGGGTCTGTCCTCGACCGCGCGCAGCGTTATTTTCGCCTCGTCCTTGGAATAGGCGATACCTGTCACCAGCTGCTTTTCCACGATTTCATCCTCATCACATATCAGGGTTCCAACCGGCTGGTTGTCCGCCCCGGTTTGCGGCGCCTCCGGATCGTCAAACGAAGACCGCACGAAAGTGCGTACGCCATGCACCATCGCCAGTTCGACCGACCTGACCTGGAGCACCTTGGCGCCAAGCGACGCCATTTCCAGCATTTCCTCAAACGCGATCCGGTCGAGGCGGCGGGCCGCCGAAACGATACGCGGATCGGTGGTGTAGACGCCGTCGACATCTGTATAGATGTCACATCGCTCCGCACCAAGCGCGGCAGCGACGGCAACAGCGCTGGTGTCGGAGCCGCCACGGCCAAGTGTTGCGATCCGGTTGTCCGGCGCAAGCCCCTGGAACCCGGCGATCACGGCGACCTGGCCGCGCCCGAGCCGCTCGACAAGCTCGGTCGCATCGATATCCTGGATCCGCGCTGCGCCGTGGGCCGCATCGGTTCTGATCGGTATCTGCCATCCAAGCCACGACCGCGCATCGATACCCATGCCCTGCAGGACAATCGCCAGAAGCCCGATCGTGACCTGTTCGCCGGATGCGACAACGGCGTCATATTCGCGCACATCATGCAGTGCGCCTGCAGTAAGGCAAAGTTCGACCAAAGCGTTTGTCGAACCGGCCATCGCCGATAAAACCACGGCGACCTGATGCCCGGCGTCAACCTCGCGTTTGACATGTCGTGCGACGATGCGAATACGGTCTATATCGGCGACGGAAGTTCCGCCAAATTTCATGACAAGCCGGGACATGCGGAGAAAATCCGTTGATAAAACGCCTGATAAGCGGTTGATACCGGTTGGGAAAGCCCTTTTGGAAATCCAAATGCCAGGGTTTACGCCAATACGAGCGGCCTGTTTATCCGCTCTTTGTCGCAGGGGCAACTACTGTATGGCGGCTTGTTTTTCGCTAAACTGCCATCACACGCCGCAGACACCTGGCTGTCGGGGCAAAAACAAAGGCATCATGATGGCAACCGAAACCGGCTCAGCCACTGAAACGACAAGCGTCGATCCGGCGGAAATCGAGAAATTCAGCCGCATGGCCGCTGAATGGTGGAACCCGGATTCAAAATTCAAGCCGCTGCACAAGTTCAACCCGATCCGGCTGGCCTATATCAAACGCATGGTTTGCCAGCATTTCGGACTGGATCCGAAATTGCCGGCGCCGTTTGCGGGCCTGCGGATTCTCGATATTGGCTGCGGCGGCGGCCTGTTGTGCGAGCCGATGGCAAGGCTCGGCGCCGAGATTATCGGCGTCGATCCGGCTGAAAACAATGTCGAAGTCGCCCGGATCCATGCCGCATCGAGCGGTCTTGAGGTCGACTACCGAAAATCGACGGCCGAGCAGCTGCAGGCCGCCGGCGAGACATTCGATATCGTGCTCAACATGGAAGTGGTTGAACATGTTGCCGACGTGGGGCACTTCATCACCGCGTGCGCACATATGGTGCGGCCGAACGGGCTGATGTTCGTTGCAACGATAAACCGGACACTGAAAGCCATGGCCCTGGCCATATTCGGAGCCGAATATGTTCTGCGCTGGCTGCCCCGCGGAACCCATCAATATGAAAAGCTGGTGCGGCCGGATGAAATCAAAAGTCCGCTCTCAGCCAGCGGCATGACAATCATCGACGAGACGGGTGTCCGTTATAATCCGCTGACGGATCGCTGGACCCTGTCGGCCGACATGGACGTCAATTTCATGGTTCTGGCAACACGGCAGCCTTAGAACTCGTTCAATTCCGGTCTTCCGGCAGGATCGGCAATGGTATCACGTCGATCCCTTCCTCATGCAGGTTTTTGACCTCGTCGATGCTGGCCTGGCCGTATATTCCGCGTTTGTCGCGTTCGCCATAATGGATCTTGCGCGCTTCCTCGGCAAATTGTTCGCCGACATTGTCCGCGTT
>CAMYKZ010000008.1:60342-83203 GCA_947259045.1 uncultured Afifella sp. | reverse complement strand
GCGCCCGCTCCATTGCCGGTCCGTGCGATTGTTCCCGTTCCGGCGCCTGAAGTTGAACCTGCTTGTTCCGGGCCGTCGATACCGATGGCGTCATCAATGTCTTGCCGACCTCCGCAGAACCGCAGACCGGGCACGTGACCTGGCCGGCGCCGACTTGCCGGTCAAAGGCTTCAGAACCGGCAAACCAGGCCTCGAAGTGATGATCGTTGGTGCAGCATAGGGCGTAGCGAATCATCAGGCAGACCTCGCCAGATCAGGCCGGGCCGGCAGCGCGAACGGCCGTTCGTTTTTCAGTGCGGGAATTTTCTGGCGCGCATCGGCCGACAGGGCCGGGTCGATATCAGCGACAATCAGATCCGGGCCCTTGCCGCCGGCTTCCGCCAGCACGTCGCCCCATGGGCCGACAATGATCGAATGGCCATAAGTTTCGCGCCCGTCCGCATGCTGGCCGGCCTGTGCCGCGGAAATCATGAAAGCGCCGTTCTCGATTGCCCGGGCTCGTTGCAGAACCTGCCAGTGAGCCTCGCCGGTCTGACGGGTAAACGCCGCAGGCGCCGTCAATATTGCCGCCCCGCCATGAGCCTGGGCGCGATAAAGCGCCGGAAACCGCACGTCATAACAAATCGACACGCCGAGCCGGCACCAGGGCAAATCGGCGATTTCCGCCTTTTCGCCGGGCACATAGACTGAAGATTCGCGCCAGCTTTCACCATTCGGAAGATCGACATCGAACAGATGGATCTTGTCATAACGGACCATGATATTACCGTCGCTGCCGAACAGATAGGCCCGGTTGGCAATCTTGCCGCCCCCGGCTTCAAGCGCCAGCGATCCGATATGCAGGACGATGCCAAGTTCGCGGGCGAGCGACGAGAACGCCGCGACCGAAGGATCATCGGCTTCGGGCCGGATCGCTTCGGTCAACTTCATGCGGTCACGCTGAACCACATTGCTCATTTCCGGTGTCTGGACATAGTCAGCGCCTTCGGCTTTCGCTCGCCGCACCATCTCGTCGATCGTGGCGATATTGGCCTCCACGTCGTCGGTGGAGCAAAGCTGAATACAGGCTGCGCGGAATGTCACGACATCACCTCACGCAGCCGACGCCAGCAGAGTGTCCAGGCTTCCGTTGCCCTCAAGCATGTGCAATTCGTCGCAGCCGCCGACAGCGGTCTCGCCGATAAAGATCTGCGGAAAGGTCGAGCCGCCCGACCTCTGCGCCATTTCCTGGCGCCGTTCCGGCGAAAACGTCGCGTCAATTTCTTCATAGTCGACACCCTTGCCGTCCAGCAGCCGTTTTGCCGCAACGCAATAGCCGCACATTTGCCGGGTGTAGATCGTTACTTTCGCCATCCATGTCATCCAGTTACCTGATTGCGGCTGAGCATATAGGAAAGTGTTAACAAATATCCAAACCAAATTCATCCGATCGGCACGTTATTGGCAGACATTGGCAAAAGTGAGCACGTCCACACCCGCAGCGCCGGCCCGCAGCAATTCCCGGCTGGCCGCCTTGGCGGTCGCTCCGGACGTATAGACGTCGTCGATCAGCAGCACATGCCGGCCGGATATCTTGATGCGCTGGTCGGCCGGCACAAGAAAAGCGCCGCGGACATTGGTCTGCCGCTCGTTCGCCGTCAGGCCGACCTGTTGCCGGGTCTTGCGCTTGCGGCACAATACGAATGGATCGCTCGGTATGCCCGAGCGTGCAGAAAGACCGGCTGCCAGTATCTGCGACTGGTTGTAACGCCGCCACCAAAGCCGCCAGCGGTGCAGCGGCACCGGGACGATCAACTGGCACTGTTGCAGCAATTCGGCGCCGGCGCGGTGCATGGCGGTGATCATCAGATCGGCGACCTCCAGCCGGTCCTGATATTTCAGCCCGTGCACCAGCGCCTTCGCGGCTGGACCATAACGCACCGCTGCCCGGGCCGCGCCGAACGGCGGCGGATCGGCAATCGCCTGAGCCGATACGATATCGGCTCCGACATCATAGGCAAACGGCGTGCCGTAAACCTTGCAGACCGGGCTGGTAATGGACTCCATTGTCGGCCAGCAACTGGCGCACAGGGCATTCCCGCCTGACACGGCGCCGCGGCAGACCGGGCAGACCGGCGGCAGCAGCAGATCGATGCTTCGCCGCATCATCGTCGGAACCCACCCGCTGCCGGAAAAAACCGTCATGCCGAACTCACCATGCCAACAAGCCACCCCGGACGAATGTCCAACTGTCTTCAACCCTGTGGGGTTCCATGCTATCGCGAAGCCATTCGTACGTCAGCCCCGTTCAGATGCTCCGGTTCGGAGCTGTCTGAGGCCCGGTATGAAAAACTGGAAGGCATCGGTTCATTATGGCCGTACCGATTATCACAGACCGGCCTGCGCTGCGCCGCAGGCTTGCCCGCGCTGCGGGCCGGCATGGCCGGGATGCACGGTTTTTGCTGGACAGGGCGATTGACGACCTGATGGCCCGCCTTGGCGTGGTTGAACGCCGGTTCGACCGCGCCATTGCCATGAGCGGCTTCGGCAGATCACTTGCCGACCGGATGGTTGAAAGCAGCAGAACAGGCACCGTTTACCAGATGGAAATCAGTTCCGCGCTTGCCGTTGGTGCCAATGTGCCGGCCTTTGTCGGCGACGAAGAAAGCCTGCCTCTCGCGCCGGCCAGCGTCGATCTGATCGCCAGCACACTGGCGCTGCAATATGTCAACGATTTGCCCGGCGCACTGTTTCAGGTTCGCCGGGCGCTGCGGCCCGACGGTCTCCTGCTGGCATCGATGTTCGGCGGACAGACGCTGCAGGAATTGCGTCAGGCATTCGTGGCCGCCGAGCTGGAGCTGCGCGGCGGCGCCGGGCCGCGCTTCCTGCCGATGGCCGATGTCCGTGATCTCGGCGGTCTTTTGCAACGGGCCGGGTTCGCCCTGCCCGTTGCCGACCGCGACGTCTTCACGGTCCGGTACGCCAATGCATTCGACCTGATGCAGGACCTGAAAGCCATGGGCGCCAGCAACATGCTGGCTGAGCGGGAGCGAACGCCGATGCGCCGCGACGTCCTGCTTGCGGCAGCCGAGATCTACCAGCGACGGTTCAGTGATCCGGACGGCCGCATCCGGGCAACGTTTGAGATGATTTCACTATCGGGCTGGGCGCCGCACGACAGCCAGCAGAAACCGGCTGAGCGTGGTTCCGCATCGGTCAGTTTGGCGGATTATCTGAAACAGGAATGATTCCGATCAGGCCATCGCGGACACAATGGCTGCAATCACGTCATAGAGCCCGGTCAACGCGGTGCCGGTGCCGAATATCCCGATAAGCGTTGTCGCGATGATCCCGCAGATCAATCCGTACTCGATCGCGGTCGCTCCCCCTTCATCGGACCGGAATTTTCTTATCAATGTTCTCAACGTCATTTTCAGGCCTTCCGCACGGGCAGACTGATCAAAAGAGATCGATCAGACTGCTGATCAATGGCTCGTCGGCGGGTGGCATTGCAAATTCGCGCAGGTTGCTCGGCCTGACCCATCTCAAAGTCTGGCCCTCGCGCGCCTCGGCAATACCGGTCCAACGACGACACACGAACAATGGCATTAACAAATGAAAGCTTTCATAATCGTGACTGGCAAACGTCAGCGGAGCCAGACACGCTTTCGTAACGTTAACTCCCAGTTCTTCACCCAATTCCCGGATCAGGGCGGCTTCGGGCGATTCACCATCTTCGACCTTGCCGCCGGGGAATTCCCAAAGCCCTGCCATGGCCTTGCCTTCCGGCCGCCGGGCGATCAAAACCCGGTTATCGGCGTCCAAAAGCGCGCAGGCGACCACCAGAACAAGCTTTTTCATGGACGCAATCAGCTTCGGTAATCGGCGTTGATGGCGATGTAATCATGGGTCAGATCACAGGTCCAGACATGCGCCTCGCCTGTCCCGATAGCCATTTCAACCGTTAAAGTTAACGCGCTGTTTTTCATATAATTTGAAACATCTTCTTCCGAATATGCAGGATCGCGTTCACCGTTTGAAGCGACACGATAATCGCCGAAGTAAATCGAAAGCCGGTCCCGGTCGGCTGGTTCACCCGCTTTTCCGACCGCCATGACAACGCGCCCCCAATTGGCGTCCTCGCCGGCGAAGGCGGTTTTCACAAGCGGTGAATTGGCAATGCTCAGGGCCACTTTCCGCGCAGACTCGTCTGACACTGCGCCACGCACCTGCACTTCGATAAACTTCGAAAGACCTTCACCGTCCCTGGCAACCTGGATCGCCAAGTCGCGGCATACGTTTGTGACGGCGTCGTAAAATCCGGCCAGGGCCGGATCGTCGGCATTGTCGATGCTCACCACGCCCCGGTCCGCGGCAGCGCCGGTGGCAAACAGCAGAACCGTGTCGGACGTGGATGTGTCGCTGTCGACGGTAACGCAATTGAAGCTGACAGGCACGGCCTGCGCCAAAGCCCGCTGGGCCACAGCCGCACTGACAGGAGCATCGGTAAAGACAAATGCCAGCATCGTTGCCATATCCGGCGCGATCATGCCCGATCCTTTGGCAATGGCGTTGATTGTCACCACCTCGCCGGCGATATCCGCACGGGCTGAGGCGACTTTGGGAAAAGAGTCTGTCGTCATGATCGTGCGTGCGGCATCGAGAAATCCACCGGGCTTCGCCTCCTGCGCGAGCCGGCCCAGGTGCGCGGAAAAGGGCGCCGGGTCGAGCGGCTCGCCGATCACGCCCGTCGACGCCAGGAACACCTCCTCCGGCCGGCAGCCGGCGGCCTCGGCGGCGGCTTGCGCCGTCGCCAATGTGGACGTCTGACCGCGCATGCCGGTAAAGGCATTGGCATTGCCGGAATTGACAACGAGCGCCCGCGCCGTGCCGCCGGCCAGATGCTGCCGGCACCAGTCGACCGGCGCCGATGCGCATTTCGACGACGTAAAGACGCCGCCAATATTCGCACCCTTGTCAAATTCCACGAACAGCAGGTCCTTGCGATCACGATATTTGATGCCTGCAGCCGCCGTTGCCAGGCGCACGCCGCCGATCTCCGGCAAATCGGCAATATCCGTTGGCGCAAATGGAGAAACCCAGTCCATGTCAGTCATCCCGGTTTTCTTCAAGCCTTGCGGCCCGGCATTTATTCAGCAGGCTTGGCGCCGACAATCTCGACTTTTGTCTTGGCTTTCAGATCTGCCATGACCGCCTCGAAATTCTTGCGCACAAGCCCTTCGCGGATCTTCTGCGCCAGATCGGAGACCGGTGGCGGGCTGGTTTCCCGCTTGTCTTCAACCATGATCACATGCCAGCCGAACTGGGTCTGAACCGGTTCCTTGCTGTAGGCTCCTTTTTCCAGTGCGAACGCCGCCTGTTCGAATTCCGGCACCATCTTGCCCTTGGTAAAGTATCCAAGGTCGCCGCCGTTCGGACCGCTCGGACCGGTCGATTTCTGCTTGGCCAGCGCGGCAAATTCCGTACCGCTGCCCAGTTCGGTGATGATCGCCTCAGCCTCTTCCTTCTTGACGACAAGGATATGGCGGGCGCGAACTTCGGTCTGCGGCTGGAACGACTTGATCTGTTCCTGATATTCCGCCTCGATCGCCTCATCGGTAATCGCATTGAGGATATTGGCTTCGACATAGGCATTGCGCAGGGCGCGGGTGCGCAGGAACGCAAGCCGGCGGTCAAATGCTTCGGTCTTGTCCAGCCCCTCCGCAATTGCAGCGCCGGCGAGCAGTTCCATGTCGACAAGCACATCGATCAGAACGGACCGCCGCTTGTCTTCCGGCATTTGTGCCAGTTCCTGGCTGAAATCCGCTTCCGCCAATGCGAAATCCTCATCGGTAATGACGGCATCACCGACGCGGGCGACGATACCGTCCTGAGCTGTTGCAAATCCCGGGGCAACGAACGTCAGCAACGCCGTCGCAAGTGCGCATTGGCGCATTTTTTGATAAAGTGGCATGAAAGCTCCGTGGCTTGATCTGAAAAAGGGGCGACCGACTGCAGCGCTGCGCTGCTTCTCCAACGTTGACATACGCTACGCCCGTTCTTATCTGTCGGCTCGGTCGTCGTCCAGTAAGATGACGGTGAATAGGCATGGATTGCCCACGATGGCATCAACGCCTAAATATGTCAGTGTTCAAGCCGGACCATACCGGTGTCTTGCCTTTTGAAAAGGACTTTTCATGCTCGGTTTGGGGAATTTGGGACGCAAGGTCTTCGGATCAGCGAGTGATCGCCGCGTCAAGCGTTATGCACCCACGGTGGAAGCCATCAACGCGATGGAGCCTGAACTGGAAGCGCTGAGCGACGACCAGATGCGGGCCCGAACGGATCAGTACAGGCAGGAGCTGGCCGACGGAAAAGCTCTCGATGACCTTCTTGTCCCCGCTTTTGCGCTGGTACGCGAAGCCGCCAAACGAACGCTCGGCCAGCGCCATTTCGACGTCCAGTTGGTCGGCGGTATGGTTTTGAACGAAGGCGCGATTGCCGAGATGAAGACCGGCGAAGGCAAAACCCTCGTGGCGACGCTGCCGAGCTATCTGAATGCTCTGACCGGCCGCGGCGTTCATGTCGTCACGGTCAATGATTACCTGGCCAAACGCGATTCGGAATGGATGGGGCAGGTCTACAATTTCCTTGGCCTCACCACCGGCGTGATCATTCATGATCTGTCGGAAACCGAACGCGCTGCCGCCTATGCCGCCGACATCACCTACGGCACCAACAATGAATTCGGTTTCGACTATCTGCGCGACAACATGAAACATGATGCCGAAAGCATGGTTCAGCGCGGACATTATTTTTCGATCGTCGATGAAGTGGATTCCATCCTCGTTGACGAAGCCCGCACCCCGCTGATCATATCCGGCCCGGTAGAAGACAAATCGGACCTTTACGGCGCCATTGACGCGATCGTTCTGAAGCTCGACGACGACGATGTCGAGATCGACGAAAAGCTGAAATCGGCGACATTCACCGAGGTCGGCACCGAGCATGTGGAAAACCTGCTCAAAGAGGCCGGGATGATGGAAGGCGAAACGCTGTACGACGTTGAAAACGTTTCCGTTGTCCAGCATCTCAACAATGCGCTGAAGGCGCACCGGATTTTCCTGCGCGACCGCGATTACATCGTCAAGAATGACCAGGTCGTGATCATCGACGAATTCACCGGCCGGATGATGGAAGGCCGGCGCTTTTCCGATGGCCAGCACCAGGCGCTGGAAGCCAAGGAACACGTTTCGATCCAGCCGGAAAACCGGACTTATGCATCGATCACGTTCCAGAATTATTTCCGGCTTTACGAAAAGCTTGCCGGCATGACCGGCACGGCGGCTACCGAGGCCGAGGAATTCATGGATATTTACGGCCTTGATGTCGTCGAGATACCGACCAATGTCCCGGTCGCGCGGATCGACGAGGACGATGCCGTCTACCGCACGGCGGCAGAAAAATTCAAGGCCGTTGCTGAGACCATCAAGGAAGCCAGCGAAAAGCGTCAGCCGATACTGGTCGGCACGACGTCGATTGAAAAATCGGAACAGCTGGCAGAACTCCTCAGACAGGATGGCGTGACAGACTTCGAAGTGCTGAATGCACGCCACCACGAGCGCGAAGCCTCGATCGTCGCCCAGGCCGGAAAACCGGGCGCGATCACCATTGCAACCAACATGGCCGGGCGCGGCACCGACATCCAGCTTGGCGGCAATGTCGACATGCGGATTGACGAAGAACTTGGCGACGTGCCCGATGGGCCAGAGCGCGAAAAGCGTGTGGCGGAGATTACCGCCGAGGTGGCGGAACTGAAAAAGCAGGCGCTCGACGCCGGCGGCCTGATGGTGCTGGCAACCGAACGCCACGAAAGCCGCCGCATCGACAACCAGCTGCGTGGCCGTTCCGGCCGTCAGGGCGATCCGGGGCGTTCGGTGTTTTTCCTCTCCCTGCAGGACGATCTGATGCGCATATTCGGTTCAGACCGGATGGACGGCATGCTGCGCAAGCTCGGCCTCAAGGAGGACGAGGCGATTGTCCATCCGTGGATCAACAAGGCGCTGGAACGGGCTCAGGCCAAGGTTGAGGCGCGAAACTTCGATACCCGCAAGGAAGTTCTGAAATACGACAACGTCATGAACGATCAGCGCAAGGTTATCTTCGAACAGCGCCTCGAACTGATGAGCGATGACAATATTGCCGAAACTGTGCGCGACATGCGTCTTGATGTCATAGACCTGTTCATTTCCCAGCACATTCCGGAAAAAGCCTACGCGGAACAATGGGATGCGGTCGGCCTGAAAGAGGCCGTGCGCGCCACAATGAACCTGGATCTGCCGATCGAAGACTGGGTCAAGGAGGAAGGCATCGCCGACGCGGAAATCCGCGACCGTATCGTCAAGGCGTCCGATGAGATGATGGCGCGCAAGGCATCGCGTTTTGGCCCGGAACTCATGCGCACCGTGGAAAAGCAGCTTCTGCTGCAGCTGCTCGACAATCTGTGGCGGGAGCATCTGTCAAACCTGGAAGCGCTACGTTCCGTCATCGGCTTCCGCGGTTACGGCCAGCGCGAGCCGCTGATGGAATATAAATCGGAAAGTTTCGAACTGTTTGAGAAACTGCTCTCCGATCTGCGCGTCGAGGTGACCGGGCAACTCGCCCATGTCGAACTGGTCGAGCAGCCACCGCAAATGCCGACAGGCTATCCGGAAGGGTTGGAGGAACACCATATCGATCCGCTGACCGGCGAAGACGAAATGGACCTGGCTGCGATGGCGAACGCCGCGCCGGTCAACGCGGCTGACCGCGATCCTGAAAACCCGGCAAGCTGGGGCAAAGTCGGACGCAACGAGGCCTGCCCGTGTGGTTCGGGCAAGAAATACAAACAATGCCATGGCCGGTTGGCCTGACCGTTAAACGATGGCGAACAAAGGGCGGCCGCCGGGCTGCCCTTTTTGTTGCCCACTCTGTTTCCGGTGCCATCGGAGCTTGATCAATTGGCAGCGGCTTGCGAAAGCTAGATCAATCAGCCCGGAGCGCGCCGTTTTTCATGACAACTGACCAGATCATCCTCTTCAGCCTTTTTGGCCTCGTTTTCGCAATGCTGTTATGGGGCCGTTTCCGATACGACCTTGTTGCCTTCGGGGCCCTGCTGATCGGGTTGATACTCGGCGTCGTTCCCGAAAAAGAAGCCTTTTCCGGGTTTGGCCATCCGGCAACCATCATTGTCGCCCTTGTGCTGGTGGTTTCACGCGGCCTGACGAATTCAGGCGCCGTCGATCTGATCGCCCGGCGCATTGTCGATACCGGGCGCAGCATCGGCGCTCATATTTCCGTCATGGCCGGCATCGGTGCAATCCTGTCGGCATTCATGAACAATGTCGCCGCTCTGGCGCTGCTGATGCCGGTTGAGCTGCAGGCCTCCCGGCGGGCGTCGCGCTCGCCTGGCATCACGCTTATGCCGCTTGCCTTTGCTACAATCCTGGGCGGCATGGTCACACTGATCGGGACGCCGCCCAACATCATCATTGCGCAGATCCGCGCCGATGCCCTGGGCGAACCCTATCATATGTTCGATTTTGCCCCTGTCGGTCTCGCCTGTGCCACAATCGGGATCCTCTTCGTGTCGCTGATTGGCTGGCGGCTGTTGCCGAAATCCGTCACAGATCACGATTCCGCCGAGGAGCTGATCGATCTGGCCGGATATATTGCCGAACTGGTGGTGCCGGAGAAATCGCCGGCGATCGATCAGATGGTGCGTGACCTGGACGAACAGGCCGAAGAGGCAGACACGGTGATTGTCGGCCTGGTGCGCAATGGCAAGCGCCTGCCCGGACAGGCCCGCGGCAACATCATACGCGCCGGCGATATTCTTGTCGTGGAGGCCGGTCCGGAAGCGATTGACCGGTTCAAGGGCGCGCTGAAGCTTGAGTATATCGGCGAAAAACGTCACGAAGTCGTCGCCGGTGCCGATATGGCGCTGCTGGAAGTGGTGGTCCAACGCGATTCGCGCATCCGCGGACGGTCTGCCGACGATCTTCGTCTGATGCGCCGCCAGGGCGTGACGCTGCTCGGCGTTTCCCGCCACGGTCGCCGGTTTACTTCGCGGGTCCGACGGCTTGCCGCCGAATCCGGCGACATTCTGTTGTTGTTCGGCCCTGCCGAGCGGTTGGCCGATGTTTCAAACTGGCTCGGCACCTTGCCCCTGGCTGAGCGCGGCCTGCAGGTTACCCGGCATTCCCAGGCCGGCATCGCCGTTGCCGTCTTCGCCGCGGCCATTCTGGCCGCCAGCTTCAATCTCATTTATCTGCCGGTGGCGCTGGGATGTGTTGCGGCCACTTTTGTCATTCTCGATATTGTGCCGCTGCGCGAAGTCTACGACCATATTGAATGGCCGGTCGTCGTGCTGTTGGGATCGATGTTGCCGCTGGGTGCGGCGTTCGAAGCCTCCGGTGGCACGTCCCTGATCGCCGAGACCATCGTCGCATCAACGGCCGGCCTGTCGCCTGCCATCGTCCTGACCGTGCTGATGATCGTGACCATGACCCTGTCGGACGTGCTCAACAATACGGCCACCACAGTCATCGCCGCGCCAATCGCGCTGCAGATCGCCAGCGCGCTTGGCGTTAATCCGGATGCCTTCCTGATGGCGGTCGCCGTTGCCGCTTCCTGCGCCTTCCTGACGCCGATCGGTCACAAGAACAATACCTTGATCATGGGCCCCGGCGGTTACAATTTCGGCGATTACTGGCGTATGGGCCTGCCGCTGGAGATCCTGATCGTTGCCGTTGCGATTCCGACAATTCTTGTCGTCTGGCCGTTATAAGAGCCTGACCGCAACCGGTTACCAGCCGGCGATCGGCTGGCAATCATTGCCAGACTGAAACCCGTAAGACTTGCCGCAGACAAAGGCCGCCGGCGGTTTTCCGCTGGTTTCAAACAGATCATAGCCGGTTTTCAGATTGCTCCAGAAACCGGCCCAGCCGTGATTGGCCGCTGCCGCGATGCGCTTGGCCGTCATCTGAAACGGAAACACATGCACCGGCACATGATCCATGCCGCCGTCCAGCGCCGCCTCGACGATCCGGTAGATGTCGTCTATGGCCTGGTCCGTCATTGCATAACAACCGATCGATGAGCAGCCGCCATGAACCATGAGATAGGTTCCCGTCCGCCCGTGCGCCTGGTCATAGGCATTGGGATAACCGAGATTGAATGACAGATGGTGCCGGCTGTTCGGGTTGAGCTGCTTCCGGCTGACGGCATAAAAACCCTCCGGTGCCTGCCGGTCGCCTTCCTGGAGTTTGGGACCGAGCCGGCCGGAAAAACGGCAGATCGGATAGGTCTGGTAGAGCTGATATCTATCCTCTGCGCCCAGCCAAACCTCAAGCCTGGCTTCCTGCTTGAAGATCCGCACATAGGCAGGCTGGCCAAGTGAAAAACCGCGTTCAGCCAGCCGTTCAGCCAGCGGGTCAGGCGGAGGGACGATAAAATCGCGGACCTTGTCGGGGACCATGCGGGCCAGCCGATCCAGCCCTTCCCGGGCCGGACCGGGATAATACAGAACCGCGCTGGCACTCAGCACGATAGCGATGACCAGCCCCGAAAGAACTGTCCGGCGCGCAATCCGTTTCATCGGCGATGATCCGGACTACCAGATGCGCTTCATCAGACCGGAGATAAACCCGTCGGAATCGCCCTCACGTTCGAGACTGTAGGCTGTCGCAACGCCGCCTTCCGGCTGCGGTTTTGCTTCCGGCAAAGGCGCCGGTCCGGCAGGCTCGTCTGGCTCGCTGGCAACGACATAGCTCGACGGCGTCGATTGCGGCGCGGGCGTTGAAGCCGCAACCGCAGTCGCGCCGAACAGCGAATTCAGCGGCCCCTTGCCATTTTCCCTGGCTTCCAGCCTGGCGATCAGTTGCTGCGTCTTGGACTCATCGCGGATCTGCCGCTCCTGCACGGCCAGGCGGATCGGTTCGGCAATGCTCATCTCAGGGCATTCAGCCGTCGGATTGAACTTTTCGCCGGACTCAGGGACCGCGTTGAAGACATATTGCTTGGAACAGACGTCAATTTTTGGCGACTGGCCGGTGACCAGGAAGTGATCATTGCCTTCCTTGAGCATTTTCCAGAATTCAAAATGCGGACTTTTCCGGTTCGCCGCCAGATTGGCCGGTGTCATCCGGAACGGATAGGCCTGGACCTGGAACGCGCGCTGTCCGCCCTGGAATGCCAGCCGTCCAAGCGAGTAGATATCCTGGATCTGGTCATCATCCATCGAATAACAGCCGCGCGACGAACACGCACCATGAACCATCAGATGCGACCCGGTGCGCCCGTGCGCCCGGTCATAGGCATTCGGATAACCGAGGTTGAATGACAGGTGATAGGATGAATTCGGGTTCATCTGCGCCGGATTGATCGTATAGAAACCTTCCGGCGCCTGGCGGTCGCCTTCGCGGAACTTCGGCCCGAGCTCGCCCGACCATTTGCAGATCTCATAAGTCTTCAGCAAAGCGTATTTGCCGGTCTGTTTCTGTTTTTTCCAGACTTCGAGTTCAGATTCCTGCTTGAAGATACGCACCAGGATCGGGCTCTTTTCGTCCATGCCCTTCTTTTCCATGAGCAACTTGGTGTTTGAACTGAGCGGACGCATATGTTTGGGAATATCCGCAAACTGGTTGCATCCGGCAAGCAAGAGCGCAGTCACACCGGCAAATGCCAGTGTCCCAGCCCGTCGAAACAGCTTCAAGCCAGCAAAGGTCATCTTCAACTCGTCCCAGTACATCAATGACAGACGGCGATCGTCGCAAAACATGGTTGATAATCCGTTAGCACGAAGTGCGAATCGAACGCCGTTATCCCCAACCAGGCATCAGTGTTGCTGAAACTGGCGCAAGAACAAGCCAGAATCAAGGCGAAATCTGGCCGGAATGCCGTCTGGTGGAAAAACTCTTAACGCCGGATCATGACAGGGATCGCCCGATCGCCAGAAACTTGTCCTGACGGTTTTTGCGGATTTCGTCCGGCGATTGCCCGGTAAACCGGTCAAGTGCTGCAGCAATCACGTCACCGGTGCGGCTGATGACATCATCCGGCGCCCGGTGGGCACCGCCGATCGGTTCGCGGATAATGCCATCGATCACGGAAAGTCCACGCAGATCCTCCGCCGTGATTTTCATTGCAGTGGCCGCATCCTGCGCCTTGACCGGGTCACGCCACAATATGGACGCCGCCCCTTCCGGCGAGATCACACTGTAAATGGCATGTTCCAGCATATAAACACGGTTTGCCGTCGCCAGGGCGATGGCGCCGCCGGAGCCGCCTTCGCCGATAATCACCGCCACATTCGGCGTTTTCAGCGCAAGACAGGCGTCGGTGGAACGGGCAATCGCTTCCGCCTGTCCACGCTCCTCAGCGCCGATACCCGGATAGGCGCCGGCCGTGTCAACCAGTGAAATGACCGGCATGCCAAAACGGCCGGCAAGCTCCATGATGCGAACCGCCTTGCGGTACCCTTCCGGCCGCGCCATGCCGAAATTGCGATGAACGCGGCTTTGGGTATCGCTGCCCTTTTCCTGTGCGAGCACGGCAACAGGCTGGCCGCGAAACCGCCCGAGGCCGGCAATGACGGCATAATCTTCGGCGAATTTCCGATCGCCGGCCAGTACCGTGAATTCGGTGATCAGCCCGGAAATATAGGCGCTGGCATGGGGGCGGTCGGGATGTCTGGCGACCTGGGTCTTCTGCCAGGGCGTCAAACGGGCATAGACGGAGACCAGCGCGTCCCTGGCCTTGGTTTCAAGCGCGGCAATCTCGTCGTCCACGCCGACACCTTGGCCGTTTTCGGCGAGCCGGCGCAAAGACTGGATCTGGCCTTCCAGATCGGCAACAGGTTTTTCGAAGTCAAGAAAGGAGCGCATGCATCATTCGTTTCGGCGGGCAGGACAGTGAACAGTCCCGAGGTTGATTTTTGACGCAAACTGGCGACGGGCCTGCACGAAGTCAAGCGCAAGCCGATTGTATATTCCGGCAAATGACGTTGACCTGCAATCGATTGTCAGCATCGCGCCGTCACCGCAGGCGGCCGCCCTGATCGCCCCCGGCAAGCGGGTGATGGGTTTCAACCAGCTGTTTCATCCGCTCCTCCAGGATATGGGTATAGATCTGTGTCGTCGAAATATCCGCATGGCCGAGCAGCATCTGGACGGCTCGGAGATCCGCCCCGCCGGCCAGCAAATGGGTTGCGAACGCATGCCTGAGGACGTGCGGAGACACTTGCGCCGCCGGCAGCCCCGCCAACCGGGCAACAGCCTTCAGATCACGTCCGAACGCCTGTCGGGTCACATGCCCCTTCCGGCTTGATGCAGGGAACAGCCATTGCGAACCGGACTGTTTCGGCAACAATGCGCCGCGATAGGCCGACACGGCCTGACGGGCCGCATCGTTCAGCGGCACCAGCCGCTCGCGGCCACCCTTGCCGCGAACGATTATAAAAGGCTTGCCCGATGTTTCAGCCGTTTTCGGAAGACTGCACAATTCGGAAATGCGCAGGCCGGTCGCGTAAAGCAGTTCAATCAGCGCCAGCGTCCGCAATGCACCCCGGCGCCTGGCATCGGACTGCGGCGAAATGCATTGCGCCCGGGCCATGGCCAGAAGCTGGTCGACATCTTCCGTACTCATGGTCCTGGGCAACGGCCGGCCCTGTTTCGGGCTGTCGATGCTCAGTGTCGGATCATCGGACCTGTCACCCTCGGCAAGCTGAAAACGGAACAATTGCCGCAGCGCGGACAGCCGGCGTGCCTGTGACGACGGCGCAAACCGCCGTCCGGCGAGATCGCCAAGATAGGTTCTGATATCCTCTGCGCTGGCGTCGGCCAGGCGGCCGGTCCTGGTCCGGAAATCCTCCAGATCGCGGTGATAGGCTTCCAGCGTATTCCTCGCCGCACCCCGTTCTGCCGCCAGCATGTCAAGAAAAGCATCGATCAGAACGAGATCGCGATCTGGCGAGGCCGGAACCCGGCTGGCCGAAGCCATCAGGGGTTCATCCGCTCATTCGGTATACGCACGGTCATTTCCCGCGGCGTCGGTTCGACAAGCACCGCCAGCGCCACCATGCTGGCATAGCCGGCCCCGGCGAGAATGCCGATCAATACGATGAATCGGATAAGGCTTGGCATTATTCAGTCAACCACCAGTCGGATCAATCCGCCCCTTATCAGGCGACTGGTGGATAATTTCAAGCCGCAACACCGCCAACGGGCTGCTTCAACACAGCTAATCGCCACTGGCAGCGCTTGACACCGCTACCATCGGCGTCGCACGACAGACCCTGGAAAGTGAACCGAATGACCGTGAACCAACAGACACCGGAAACAAGCCCCGGCGAGCGGATACTGACTGCGCTGGCTGGCCGTAACATTGTCCTTGTCGGCATGATGGGCGCCGGCAAGACCAGTATCGGCAAGCGGCTTGCGGCAGCACTGGCCATTCCGTTCACCGACGCCGACCATGAAATCGAAATCGCAGCCAACATGACGATACCGGAAATATTCGAAACCTACGGCGAGGACCATTTTCGCGATGGCGAGAGAAAAGTCATTGCCCGCTTGTTGTGCGACGGTCCAAAGGTGATCGCGACCGGCGGCGGCGCTGTCAGCAACAGTGAAACGCGCGAGCGGATCGGACGAAAGGCCGTGTCGATCTGGCTCAAGGCGGATATTCCGGTGCTGCTTGAGCGGGTCAGGAGACGGTCCAACAGACCGCTTCTGCGCGCCCCCGATCCGGAAGGCGTGTTACGAAAACTCCTGACTGAGCGCGAGCAGCATTATGCGGGTTCCGACCTGACGATCGTTTCGCACAATGCGCCCCACCAGGTCGTGCTGGAGGAAATCCTCGACAGGCTCAACCTGCATCTGCGGGTCGGCGCCCGGCAGCAGCAATCTGCGGAGCCTGGGACATGAGCCACGACACCGTCACTGTCGAACTGGGCGCGCGGCGCTATGATATCCTGATTGGCGCCGCGCTTCTGTCCGACGCCGGCCGAATGCTGGCGGAACGCTTTCCGCAGACACGTTTTGCGATCGTAACCGACGAAAACGTCGCAGCGCTGCACCTGCCTGAATTAAGCCGGTCGCTGCAGGCGGCATCGCTGGAAGCCACGCCCATTATCGTGCCGGCCGGCGAGCGCTCGAAGACAATCGGTGAACTTGACCGCGTTGTCGAAACCATTTTGCAGACACGCCTGGAACGTTCCGACATGATCATTGCGCTCGGCGGCGGCGTTATCGGCGATCTTGCCGGATTCGCCGCGGCCGTCGCCCGCCGCGGCATGGATTTCATTCAGATCCCGACATCGTTGCTGGCGCAGGTCGATTCCAGCGTCGGCGGCAAGACCGGTATCAATGCCGGCGCCGGCAAGAACCTGATCGGCGCGTTCCACCAGCCGCGGCTGGTGATCGCTGACACGGACGTTCTGGATACGCTGCCAAAACGCGAATTTGCCGCCGGATATGCCGAACTGGCAAAATACGGCCTGATCAATGACGCCGCTTTTTTTGCCTGGCTGGAACAGGTTCATGCAGATGTCCTGGCCGGCGGCCGGCGGCGCGACGAGGCTGTCGCCTATTGCTGCCGGGCAAAGGCGGCGATTGTCGCCGCCGACGAAACAGAGCACGGCCAGCGCGCCTTGCTGAACCTCGGTCATACTTTCGGACACGCCCTTGAGGCCTGGTGCAATTACGATCCGGAGCGGCTGATCCATGGCGAAGCAGTCTCGATCGGCATGGTGCTGGCCCATCAGTTTTCCGAACGCCTCGGCCACGCGCCATCAGCCGACACGCAGCGCGTGAAACAGCATCTGTCGGAGATCGGACTTCCCACCGAGATCAGCCAGATTGACGGCGGTCCGCCGCCGGTTGACCTGCTGATGCATCATATCGCCCAGGACAAGAAAGTTCGGCAGGGTCAGTTGACCTTTATTCTGACACGCGGCATTGGCAAGGCGTTCATCGCCGATAATATACCTGCCGATTCGGTAACTGATTTTTTGCACGAAAGGATTACCGGTTAGATCATGGTGATCTGGATTACTGTTGCAGCTATTATTGTGCTGATTTGCCTGTCGGCATTCTTTTCCGGCTCCGAGACCGCATTGACGGCGTCTTCGCGGGCCCGAATGCATCAGCTTGAAAAATCGGGCGATCGCCGCGCTGAAATTGTCAGCCGGCTGCTGGAAACAAAGGAACGTCTGATCGGCGCGTTGCTGCTCGGCAACAATCTGGTCAACATCCTGGCGTCCGCCCTGGCGACCAGCGCATTCATTCAGCTTTTCGGCAAAGCCGGAGTGATCTACGCCACAATCGTCATGACGGTTCTTGTGCTGGTTTTTGCCGAAGTGCTGCCCAAGACGTGGGCGATCACGACACCGGACCGGTTCGCCCTTGCGGTGGCGCCGATCGTCCGTTTCATTGTGATGATTTTTGCCCCCCTCGTCCACGCCGTCGAACAGATCGTCAAGCTTATGCTGCGCGGAGTCGGCATCGATGACGGCGACTTCATGTCCGGCCACGAAGAATTGCGCGGCACGGTCAGCCTGCTGCATATGGAAGGCAGCGTGCTCAAGGATGACCGTGACATGCTTGGCGGCCTGCTCGACCTGAATGAGCTGGAAGTCGAAGACATTATGGTCCATCGCACCGACATGCAGGCGCTGAATGCGGACGAACCGTCAGATGTGATTATCGAAGCGGCGCTGGCAAGTCCCTATACGCGCCTGCCACTGTGGCGTGACGAGCCGGAAAATATCATTGGCGTCCTGCATGCCAAGGATCTGTTGCGCGAGATCAACAAGGTTGGCGGCGACAATAGCAAGGTCGACATTATGAGCGTTGCAGCGCAGCCCTGGTTCGTGCCCGATACGACGACAGTGCAGGCCCAGCTGAATGCGTTCCTGCGCCGCAAGGCTCACTTTGCCCTGGTCGTGGACGAATATGGCGAAGTGATGGGCGTTGTAACCCTGGAAGACATACTGGAAGAGATCGTCGGTGAAATCGCCGATGAACACGATGTCGAGATTACCGGTGTACGGCCCCAGGCGGACGGCACGGTGATCGTTGACGGATCGGTGCCGATCCGCGATCTCAACAGGGCGCTCGACTGGTCGCTGCCGGACTTGGAAGCCACAACGATCGCCGGTCTGGTGATCCACGAGGCCCAGTCGATTCCCGAGCAGGGCCAGGAATTCACATTCTATGATTATCGCTTCAAAGTGCTGCGGAAATCGAAAAACCGCATCAGCCAGTTACGGCTGTCACCGTTGCAGAATCAGCCCGAGAACCATCAGCTGAAAGACAAACCGGTCTGATCAATTGTCGCTGCGGTCAGCCTTCACCGTCTGTTCGCGCTTGATCGGCCGCCCGGCGACCGGCTTTGGCAGCACGTTCGGCTTTGCGATCGGTGGCGTCGGCACATAGGATTGAGCCGTTGCCAAATGGCTCGCGGCAAACATCAGCGCCGCGGCTGTTAGTGATATGACACTGAATTTCATTGCAAGCTCCCTGAGAGCGCTATCGACCTGAGCGCGCTATCGATTGAGCCTCAGTCTACGGTGTGTTCGGTAATGAATTGCAAACAAAGTCTATGAAGTATCGCGGCAGTTAACAATTGCTTAAATGCCGGTCATTTCAATGAGCGGGCGACGCTGAACCCGTCGCCCGCCGGACCTTGGGCTATCACCGTTCGCCGCGCGGATCGTCGGAACCAGGCCGTTCCGGCTCGAAAGGACGGACACGGCCGGGATTATCGCCCTGCGCGGCGTCCGGATGGGGTTGGCCAACGAGGTCAAATTCGCTGACGAAGCGGGTTGTTGCCGGGACTCCGTGGTCTGCGCCATCCCGAGACGGCCCGGCACGTCCGCCGCGGGCAAGTTTGCCGTAGATATACGCGCCGCCGCCGTTCAGCATTCTGCGGATCTCATTGCAATTCGCCGATCCGCAATTGGGCGCAAGCAATCCGCCGCCGGCTGCCGTTTCAGGCGTTTGCATCTTGTCGATGCCTTTGCCGGGCTTGCCGCTGCCTTTTTCGAAGTAGACCGGCTCGATAACCTCGTAGGTCGCGTCCGGTTCATCCGCCGGAGACCAGGATTCTCCGCCGTCGAGATAATATCCAAGCGGGCCGTTATCGCTGTAGAGCCACCATTTGGATCTGGTACCTTCCGTCGTATAGGTATGTTCCTCTACCATAAACGAGCCATCGCCCAGCAGGCTTTCGACGCGCACATGGCGTCCGCCTGGCATAGGCGTATTGGTGCGTGACAATTCCTTCAATGATGCCAGTCCGTCACGGGCACCGGCCGCCAGGCTCTCCGTCGTGCCTGTGACGCTGTCAGAAAATTTTCCTGTCGGCGTGTCGCCGGATCCGTCATCAAGACGGTCGTTCAGACCTGCCAGGCGGGCCATCGGATCAAATCCACTCCCGCCGATCCGGCTATCGGCTCCGCCAGGTGCGTCACCCCCGTCTCCGCCGGGCTGACCAAAGAAATCCGTCATCGGATCGATGCGATCCACATCCTGTGCAATATCTCCCAATTCGGCCAGATCGCGCATCTCGCTGGCATCGCGGATCGCATCGATATTGCCTGCAAAGAGCGGACGCGCCTTCGGCAGCGCAACAGAGTTTGCCGGCAATCGAGGTTTGTCGGGCAAATCAGTATGAACGGCAGTCGAAGATCGCGTTTCACTGTCTTTTTTGCGGTGGATCGGACGCAGGACCTGCAGGTTCAGCAATTTTGGCTTTGCGATCCGCACGCTTGGAACCTTATTCGGTCCCGCCATCGTCACATTCATGTTGGCGGCAAGCAATAGCGCCATCGCCGTTGCAGTCATCAGATTGCGTTTCATGGTCAACTCCCTCAGAAACCGCTGATAAATCAGCTTTCAGAAGGTTTGACGCCGTTCAACAGAAGATTGTTCAATGGACCGTGACCGATGGTTAATATATCGTCAAGACCGCGCCGGCTCGTCCGGCGCCGTGGGATGAACGGCAAGAGCATGGACAGGACCCGCCAGTTCGTCGGCAAGTATTTCGTTTATAAGCCGGTGCCGGTCAATTCGGCCTTTGCCTTTGAAGCGATCTGACACAATATAAACACGGAAGTGGGTTTCCCCTTCCGGCCGTTGGCCGGCGTGGCCGGCATGGAGATGCGACTCATCGACAACGTTCAGGCTTGACGGCGCAAGCGCCAGGGTCAGTTTCGATTCGATTGTGTCTTTTACGGTCATGATCGGTGAACATTCATCGTTTATGGGATAGCGCGGCGCAATGGTCCGGAAATCCGTTGTGTTTGGTGTCCGATATCTCTTGAGGCTCTTGAGCCTGACAGGCATAGTACAAATATGAAAACTGAATCATCATATTTCAACAAGATCCGCGTCACGTCGCGCAAGCCCAAGCAATCGAAACCGGCCAGGCGAACCTGCGAGGCGGAGGGCTGCGAATTGCCGGCCGAACACAAGGCGCCGAAAGGCCGGCAGGCCGAGGGCGAGTATTTCTGGTTCTGCATGGAACATGTGCGCGCCTACAACAAGAGCTACAATTATTTCTCCGGCATGGACGATACGTCGATCCAGTCGTTCCAGAAGGATTCGTCGATCGGCCACAGACCGACCTGGCAGATGGGTGTCGGCGCCAAGGGCGAACAACGCCCGCCAAGCGGGCGGGCGAAATACGGCTTCGCCTCCAGCAAGGAAGACCCGTTCCGCCTGTTTCCCGAAGCAGACGGTCCTCAGGCATCAAAAGAGCGGCGCAAAGTTCACAATATGGAACGCAAGTCGCTGCAGAAGCTCGGCCTCGACGACACGGCGACCGCCGAAGAGATCAGGGCGCGCTACAAGAAACTTGTCAAACGCCATCACCCCGATGCCAATGGCGGCGATCGTTCGCTGGAAGACAGGCTGCGCGAAATCATTCAGGCCTATAATTATCTCAAAAGCGTCGGTTTCTGTTAAAAGGCTTCTAAAACAGACACTAACTGTGCTCAATTGCGCGCTGGACATCCAGATCTCAATCGTCAATGAGATCGCGCAAAGATCATTTTCTCCAAGGACTAACCCATGAGTGAAGCGGCCGCAGCAACCCATCCGGTCTCCGATATTCCTGACACAATGGTTTCCGTTCGAAAGGAATTCGGCATTGAGTCCGATCTCGAAGTTCCCGCATTTTCAGAACCTGACGAACATGTACCGGATTTCGACAAGGACTATCTTTTCGACCGCGACACGACATTGGCGATCCTGGCGGGTTTTGCCCACAATCGGCGTGTGATGATTACCGGCTACCACGGCACCGGAAAATCAACCCACATCGAACAGGTTGCCGCACGGCTCAACTGGCCCTGTGTGCGGGTCAATCTCGACAGCCATATTTCCCGTATTGATCTGGTCGGCAAGGACGCCATCGTCATCAAGGACGGATTGCAGATCACCGAATTCCGTGACGGTATCCTGCCCTGGGCATTGCAGACCAATACCGCTCTGGTTTTTGACGAATATGATGCCGGCCGGCCGGATGTCATGTTTGTCATCCAGCGGGTGCTTGAAGTTTCCGGGCGTCTGACACTGCTCGATCAGAACCGGGTCATCCGGCCGCATCCGGCTTTCCGGCTGTTCTCCACCACCAACACGGTCGGGCTTGGCGATACGTCCGGTCTTTATCACGGCACGCAGCAGATCAACCAGGGCCAGATGGACAGATGGTCGATCGTCACCACGCTGAACTATCTGCCGCACGACAATGAAGTGGAAATCGTGCTGGCCAAGGTTCCGAAAATGCAGACGCCGGAAGGCAGGGAAACAGTCAATCACATGGTGCGGGTCGCAGACCTGACGCGCAGCGCCTTCATGAACGGCGATATTTCAACCGTAATGAGCCCGCGGACTGTGATCACCTGGGCTGAAAACAACGAGATCTTCAACGATCTCGGGTTTTCCTTCCAGGTCACATTCCTCAATAAATGCGATGAGCTTGAGCGGCCGGTGATTGCCGAATTCTATCAGCGGTCCTTCGGCGAAGACTTGCCGGACTCCGCGGCAAACGTCGTGATGAGCTAAGACAAACGGGACAGCGCGATGTCTGGTGGCAGAAAGCGTGACAATCCGACTGAGCCGTTCAAGCGTGCGGTTGCAGGCTGCGTGCGCGCAATTTCCGGCGAACCCGAACTGGAAATTGTCTATGCTCCCGACAAACCGAGTCTGAACGGAAAAAAAGCGCGCCTTCCGGAGCCGCCCCGGCGCATGAGCGCCGATGACGTCGCCATCACCAGGGGTCTTGGCGACGCCATGGCCCTGCGCCTGGCCTGTCATGATCCCGCCCTCCACCGCCGCTACGCGCCAGAGGGCGGAGAGGCACGATCCGTTTACGACGCCGTCGAACAGGCCCGCTGCGAGGCGCTGGGCGCCAATCGCATGTCGGGTGTCCGCTCAAATCTGGATGCCATGCTGCAGGACAAATACCATCGCGGCAATTTCGATGATATTCGCGAGCGCGCCGATGCCCCGGTCGAAGATGCCATAGCGCTTATGGTCCGCGAGCGGCTGACCGGAATGAAGCCGCCGGAGAGCGCAGGCAGAATTGTCGATCTGTGGCGTGATCTGATTGAGGAAAAGGCCGGCAAGGATCTCGACCATCTGAACGGCGCGCTGCAAGACCAGGCGAATTTTGCCGAAATCATTCGCGACCTTCTGGTCTCTCTCGACATGGCGGACGAACTCCACCATGACAGCGAAGACAATGAGGATGACGGCGGCGATGACGCCGATTCCGCTCCCGAACACAGCGACCCGGCCCGTGGCGAGAACGAAGACGATCAGGACGAAGGCTCGCC
>CAMYKZ010000008.1:0-60333 GCA_947259045.1 uncultured Afifella sp. | reverse complement strand
CACATCGGAAGATTTTTCCGATGACGAATCCGCCGATCTGGACCCGTCCAGCGATGCAACGCGGCCGGACTGGACCGGTTCGAATGAACCGGGCACCGATTACAAGGTTTTCACGACAAAATTCGACGAGACGATCTCCGCCGAGGACCTCTGCCCTGCAGAGGAGCTTGAACGCCTGCGCGGGTTCCTCGACAAACAATTGGTCAACCTGCAGGGTGCGGTTGCCCGGCTCGCCAACCGCCTGCAGCGCCGGCTTCTCGCCCAGCAGAATCGTGCCTGGGACTTCGATCTGGAAGAAGGCGTCCTTGATCCGGCCCGCCTGCAGCGGGTAGTGACCGATCCGTTTGCGCCGCTGTCGTTCAAGCAGGAACGCGACACGGATTTCCGCGATACGGTCGTGACATTGCTGATCGACAATTCGGGTTCGATGCGTGGGCGGCCGATCACGGTTGCAGCCTGCTGTGCCGATATCCTGGCCCGCACCCTGGAACGCTGCAGCGTCAAAGTGGAAATTCTCGGCTTCACCACCCGCGCCTGGAAGGGCGGCCAGGCGCGCGAAGAATGGCTCCGCGCCGGCAAGCCCCAGATGCCGGGCCGCCTCAATGATTTGCGCCATATCATCTACAAGTCCGCCGATGCGCCCTGGCGCAGGTCAAGGTCCAATCTCGGCCTGATGATGCGTGAAGGCCTGTTGAAGGAGAATATTGACGGCGAAGCGCTGGACTGGGCCCATAAACGCCTGCTCGGGCGGCCCGAACAGCGCCGCATTCTGATGGTGATTTCAGACGGCGCTCCCGTCGATGATTCAACGCTTTCCGTCAACAGCGGCAATTACCTTGAGCGGCATCTGCGCGAAGTCATCGAAATGATCGAGACACGATCGCCGGTGGAGCTGCTGGCCATCGGAATCGGCCATGACGTGACCCGCCATTACCGGCGCGCCGTGACCATTATCGACGCTGAAGAACTGGCAGGCGCCATGACCGACAAACTGGCGGAACTTTTTGACGACAATCCGACCGACAGCCGGCGTCCGGCGCGCCGCACGAGAGCGGCATGATGCGGGCGGCACTGTTTGCCCTTGCCCTGACATCCGCGTCTGCCGTCTCCACACCAGCAGCCACGCTGAACGGAGCGCCTGTGCCCGTGAGTGTGGAACCCATTGAGAATTTTCAGTATCACGGTACGCAGACCCGGTTCGGCAGGGTCGAGTTTCGCGGCGGCCTTGTGGTATCGTCGACCGACAAAAAATTTGGCGGCCTGTCAGGCATTGCCGTGCTTCCCGGAGGCAGGGAGGCGATTATCGTCTCTGACTTCGGCTACCTGATGCTGGCCAGACTGGACTATCGGGACGGCCGGCTATCGGGCCTCTCCATCCCCCATCTGGTGCCGGCGCTTCCAGGATCCTCAAAGACCATCAAGCGAAATGACAGCGAAGATCTTGCCATCGGCGACAATGGAAACATTGCCATTGCGCTGGAAGAAGATCGCCGTCAGATCGCTGTCCGGACACTGCGCAACGGAGTTTTGGGAAAACCGGAATTTCTGTCGCTGCCTGACGCCGGCCGCAAACTTGGCATCAACAAGGGGATTGAGAGTCTCGCGATAATCCCCGGCGGGAATGCCCATGCCGGACATCTTCTTGCGATCGGCGAACGGCCAACCAGGCGCTCAGGCAAAACCATTCCCTGCTGGATCGTCAAAGCAGGCACCTGTTCGATCAGGAAACGCGAAGGGTTTTCGATTACGGCTGCACGGTTCCTTCCCGGCGGAGATCTGATGATCCTGGAACGCAGCCTGGCCCCGGGGTTCGATCTGAGGATGCAATTGCGCCGGATCCCGGCCGATCAGGTTGATATCAACAAGATCATGGACGGAGACATCGTCATGCAGGCCGACCTGTCGATGCAGATCGACAATATGGAAGGGCTTGGCGTGCATCAGGACGCCGACGGCCTGACAATCCTCACATTGGTCTCCGACGACAATCAGAATTTTTTCCAGCGGACGCTGATTCTGCAATTCGCACTGGTGGGAAAGAACCCGAGCTGATCCGTCAGTTTCGAACCGGCTGCGGATCGAACAGGGCAAGCACCAGCCGGTAGGGCGCAAGCGCCAGCAGCGCAACCAGGATTTTGACGACGAGATCACCGAGTGCCCACGAGACCCAGCGCGGCGCTTCGGCATCCGTCAGCAAACCGAGCAGCGGGACGCCTTCAATTGCAAACGCGTCGTTGGATCCAAGAACTGCGAACCGGGCTGCAAATGCCAGCGAAAAGAACAGGGCGGTATCGATGACGGAGCCGGCCACACTTGAAAACACCGGCGCGCGCCACCAGGCTGCATCCCGCAGGCGATTGAAAATGCCGACATCAAGCAGTTGAGCGACGAGGAATGCACAACCGGACGCGATCGCGATGCGCGGGCTGGCATATTTGACGGAAAGGATAACGGCAATTGCAAATCCGACCAACACGACATACCGGGCGACAACCGGACCGTATTTCCGGTTGGTCAGATCGTTGACCAGAAAAGCCAGCGGATAGGTAAACGCACCCCAGGTCAGAAGATCGGCAAGATTGAGATCACCGATGCGGCTGTGAACCGGATAATTGACAAGCACGTTGGATGCAACAACGACCAGAACCATCGCGGCAACGGCAATCAACCAGCCAGACGGCATACGGCCGTTGGAAAGGAACGATGGCATTATGCAAAAGCCTTTTTGACAACCCGGCATGCCGGGTCAGGCAAATGGATCAGGCGGCAAGGTCGTTATTGTCGGCGCCTTCAGCAAGCTTGCCGAGGATTTCCTGGCGCAATTGACGCATCTTCTGCGACAGATCCTTCTCGCCGGACTTCACCAGAAATGCGTCCAGACCACCGCGGTGCTCCACAGTGCGCAACGCATTGGCGGAAATCTTCATCCTGATCTTGCGGTCAAGGGATTCACTCATCAAAGAGACAGCGCACAGATTGGGCAGGAACCGGCGGCGCGACCTGTTGTTCGCGTGGCTCACATTATTGCCCGTCAGCACGGCTTTGCCAGTCAGCTCGCAACGGCGCGCCATGATAAACCTCATTCTTTGTTTCAGGTAGGACCAAGTGCCGTCGCTGATAAATTTGCAAGCGAAACGGCGGGTTCGAACCCGGTTGTTTCTGAAAGAACATTCCTATAGTTGCGCTGCTGTGCAAGGTCAAGAATATTCCCCTGTGCATTTTGCGAATTAATCGCCATGCCGCAGTTTCGGCGAAATTGCGGAATAGGCGGATGTTTGAGGGGACCTAATCGGGGTTTTGATGAAATGACAACAATGACAATTAAGAGCAGTTCGTGGCGGCATCTGATTGCATGCAGGGTAATGCCGTTCCTGGCCGCCGGGATGATGATATCGCCTGCGCATGCGGATCCGGTCAGCCTCGAGGTGACATATTCCGCTTCTGTTGCCGGGCTCCCCGTCGGCAAGGCCAAGGTCGAGGCGCGCCTGTCCGATGGCGCCTACGTCATTGCCGGTTCCGGCAAGGTCTCTGGCATTTCCGCGCTTTTCACCGACGGCAAGGGCAAGGCCAGCGTTTCCGGTGTGACACAGGACGCGCAGATGCGGCCGGCTCACTACAGCCACACTATCGTAGACGACGATAAACAGACGCTCGACATGACATTTTCCGGAACACGGATTACCGACATAACGCTGTCGGAACCGGAGCGGGAGAACAAGAAAAAGAAGAAAAAGAAGAAAAAACCGTCCCAGCTCATTCCGATCACCGATCAGCACCTGCGCGGGGTCATTGACCCGCTCAGCGCGTTTCTCCTGCCGGCAGCAGAATTGAACGGTGACGCCATTTGCAACCGCACCATGCAGGTGTTTGACGGCAAACAGCGGTTTGATGTCGCGATGCAGTTTGACCGCCAGGTCAAGCGCGATGGCATCAGTGTTTTTGTCTGCTCGCTCCGCTATCTGCCGATTGCCGGGCACAAGCCGGAAAAGAAATCGATCAAGTTCATGGCGAACAACAAGAAGATGGAAGTCTGGCTGGCGCCGGTGGGAACGTCCGGCTTTGTCGCGCCTGTCGAGGCGCATGTGAAGACCCAGATCGGCATGCTTGTCGTCAAGGCGGAGGAATTCCGGGTCGGCCAGTGACCCTGTTCGGTATTGGCACACGAATTAGTATATTCGGCAGATCATCGGACCTGATGGAATATGCATCTGGTCGGCAGAGCAGACCATGGCACAACATCTTGTGAGAACCATTCAGGAACGCAGGAAAACTGCTGATTCGTCAGTGTTTTGTTCTCATCATGGCCCGTCCTTTAACGTCGGACGTCCGACCGCTGCGGCTGCGGTTTACCGCTTGGTTACCATGGTGTGCCGAATTCGCACATCATGGTTAACTGATTTTTGACCCCAGGCTGTTTCCGCCGCCTGCTTGTGGTGCCAGGTGATTCCATGACTAGATGCAGTAGGGAACGAAGGAGGAAAAGCGCCGGAGTCAGCGATTCGGTCTGGATTTGTTCCAGACTCGTTCCGATTCTCAACAAAACTGGCGTTGCTTATTGAAAATGACCACAAAAGCAGGATATGCACCTCTGTCAAAGCGTCTTGCGACACTTTTCCTCAAACTGCGAACCGAACCTGGTGTTCGGCCTGATCTGCACCCGGAATCATGACATTATCCAGCCAAACCCCGACGCAGGTCTCTGAGCGGCCCCAACCGCACTGGAGTACGCGCAACGTTACCGCGGTACTGGGTCCCACCAATACCGGCAAGACCCATCTGGCGATTGAGCGGATGCTCGGTCACGAGAGCGGCCTGATCGGACTGCCGCTCAGGCTTCTGGCCCGGGAAGTCTATAACAAGGTTTCCGTTCGCGCCGGCGCCGACAAGGTCGCGCTGATTACCGGTGAGGAAAAAATCATACCGCCGGAGCCGCGCTACTGGGTGGCGACCGTGGAAGCAATGCCAAGGCAGACGGATGTCGCCTTTGTGGCGATTGACGAGATTCAGCTGGCCGCCGACCTGGAGCGCGGTCACGTCTTTACCGACAGGTTGCTGAATTTGCGCGGTACGCAGGAGACTTTGCTTCTGGGTGCATCAACCATGCGCGGGATTATCGAACGGCTGCTGCCTGGCATTCACATCGTCACGCGCCCGCGCATGTCGATGCTCACCTATGCCGGCCAGAAAAAGATCACCCGCCTGCCGGAACGGTCCGCGATTGTCAGCTTCTCCGCCGATGACGTCTATGCAACGGCCGAACTGATCCGCCGGCAAAGGGGCGGAGCCGCCGTTGTTCTCGGCGCCCTGTCGCCGCGCACCCGCAACAAGCAGGTTGAGATTTACCAGTCCGGCGATGTTGACTTTCTGATCGCCACCGATGCGATCGGCATGGGCCTGAACCTGGAACTGGATCACGTCGCTTTTGCCGGCAACCGGAAATTCGACGGTTACCAGAACCGCGACCTGAATGCCGCCGAACTCGGCCAGATCGCCGGACGGGCCGGACGCTATCTGAGCGACGGAACATTTGGCGTCACAGCCCAGGTCGCCCCGTTTGCCGACAATCTCGTCCAGGCCCTTGAGACACACCAGTTCGAACCGGTGCGAACGTTGCAATGGCGCAACGATGTTCGGGATTTTTCCTCCATCGAAGCGCTGCTTGCCAGCCTCGACATGCCCGCTTCCGTGCCCGGCCTGACCAAAGCCCAGCCGGCGGCCGACCATTCCGCACTGCTGAACCTGATCAAGCAGGAAGAGATCACCGACCGGATTGACGGGCCGGCGGAACTGGAACGGCTCTGGGACGTTTGCCGACTGCCGGATTTCCGGCGCATCACACCGGGCCAGCATGCGGAGATCGTTCAGAATATATTCTCACATCTGATTGATAATGGCGCGGTACCGGATGACTGGATTGCCGGCCAGACCAGACATGCCAACCGGATGGACGGCGATATTGATACGCTGTCGGCCCGCATTGCCCAGATCCGGACATGGACCTTTGTCGCAAATCAGCCGGACTGGCTGGCTGATCCGGTGCGCTGGCGTGAAGAAACCCGGAAGATCGAGGATGCGCTTTCCGACGCGCTCCATGATCGTCTGACACAACGTTTTATAGACCGGCGGACGAGTGTTCTGATGCGCCGGCTGAAGGAGAATACGATGCTGGAGGCCGAAATTACCGCCTCAGGTGATGTGATTGTCGAAGGACAACATATCGGAATGCTGAACGGGTTTCGTTTCACACCGGATCCCGGCGCCGGCTCTGAGGCCGATGGCAAAGCCATCCGGTCGGCCGCCCAAAAGGCCCTGGCCAAGGCGATTTCCGACCGCGCCGGTTTGCTGGAAAAGGCGGTCGACAAGGATATCGTGCTCTCTGATGACGGATTTGTCCGCTGGAAGGGCGATCCTGTCGGCAAGCTCGTTGCAACCGACGAAATCCTGAAGCCCGATCTGATCATTCTTGCTGACGAACACCTCTCCGGCCCGGTTTTGATGCAAGTGGAGACCCGGCTGAAGAAATGGCTTGTCCAGCATATCGAAACCGCACTGAAGTCGCTTTTCGACCTCCTGGCCGCAGACGGTCTGAACGGCCCGGCCCGGGGTATCGCCTACCGGCTGGTGGAACAATTGGGCATCCTTGACAGGCGTGACGTTCTGGAAGACGTGCGCGCGCTGGAACAGGAAGAACGAGCCGGCCTGCGCCGCAACGGCGTGCGCTTCGGTGCCTACCACATCTATATCCCCGCGCTTTTGAAACCCGGGCCGAGCACCCTGCTTGCCCGGCTCAAGGCGTTGAAGGACGGAGATATCGACCGCAGCGGAATTTCGGAAATTTCCGCTGTGTCGGCATCCGGCAGAACCTCCGCAAATGTCGACCAGGCGTTTGACGCAGAAATTTATCGCCAGTTCGGCTTTCGCATTTATGGCCAGCGGGCGGTACGAATCGATATCCTTGAACGGCTGGCGGATCTGATCCGCCCGGCCCTGTCCTGGCGCGCCGGCACTGCGGGAGAACGCCCGGACGGCGCGATCGATGCCGGCCGGGGGTTCATGGTGACGCCTGCCATGACATCGCTTCTGGGCGCATCGGGCGACGATATGTCGACAATTCTCACGGGTCTCGGCTACCGGGTGGAGCGCAAACCTGCGCCGCCGCCGGAAGCCGCAACCGAACCGGTCACGGAAGCGGGCACCGATGCGGTTGCCGCTGAACCGGATGTTGCCGGTCAATCTGCAACCGCCGACGTTGAACAGGCAGAACCGTCATCGGCGCCGGACTCCGCGGTGAAGGCCGACGCAGACAACCCGCCACAGGCGGCAGCAGAACCGGCATCAGATACGGCAGCAGAAACTGCATCCGGGGCCGATGCCGGCCCGGTGCCGGCAGTTGCTGTCCCAGCGCCTGAGAAGGCAACGGAGCCGCAAACCGCAGGCAGTGCGTCAGAGGCTGCAGTCGCCGAGTCCGCATCCGATGCCGAGCCGGCAGAACCGGACATGATCGAGATCTGGCGGCCTGGCGGGCCGGCGCGGAAGGCCCGGCCAAACAGGCCGTCTCAGCGTGACAGTGACAGCGACAGCGGCGGCGGACACGGTAAAGGCCGGAAACACAAACGCGACGGACGCGCTGATCACGGCAAGGGCCAGCGCCCGGGCAAAGGCGCCGGACGACCGGACAATGGCAAGCCCCGCCAATCCGGCCGGCCTAAATCACCCAGACCGGCGCGGGAACCTGTCATGGATCCCAACAGTCCGTTTGCCGCGTTGGCCGCGCTGAAGGACAGTCTGAAAAAACCCGACGGGTCATGACCGGAGATCCCGGACAGGCACCCGGCGGCGCTCAGTCCCAGCGCATCGACAAATGGCTCTGGCACGCCCGCTTTGCCCGCACCCGCACAGCGGCTCAGAAGATGGCCAATTCCGGCCATGTCCGGATCAACCGCCAGCGTGTTACCGCATCGAGCCGGGCGGTCAAACCGGGCGATGTCCTGACGCTTGCCATCGGCAGGACGGTCCGGGTCGTCGCTGTCGCCGCGATTGCGCCAAGGCGCGGCTCGGCAGACGCGGCGCGCCTGCTTTACGAAGACCGCACACCGGTGCTGACACCGGCAGCAATGGCATCCCGGCAGGCCGACAAGGACAGCGCCGTCAGACACGAAGGCCGCCCGCACAGCCGCGACCGCAAGCGCATTCTGGCGCTGAAGCGAAAACAATTCTAACGATCACTGGAATCGTGACGATTTGTGCTCTTGCGTACAATCTGAAAAGTCGTTAGCCGCTGGAACTAACTGGTATCTGGAGTCAGCAATGACCTACATCGTCACCGAAAAATGCATCCGCTGCAAGTATATGGATTGCGTCGAGGTCTGCCCCGTCGATTGTTTTTACGAGGGCGATAATATGCTGGTCATCCATCCCGACGAATGCATCGATTGCGGCGTGTGCGAACCGGAATGCCCTATTGATGCCATCCGGCCCGATACGGAGCCCGGTCTTGAGCAATTCCTGCAGATTAACACCGAATTCGCCGACAAATGGCCTAATATCACCATCAAGCGCGATGCGCCGGCGGACGCTGAAAAATTCGAAAACGAAGAGGACAAGTACAAAAAGTACTTCTCCGCCGAGCCTGGCGAGGGCGATTGAGCCGTCAAAAAACCGCCCCTCGCCCCGCTACCGGCCAGACGGCTTCCACATACGCATCCGCGCCGCCAAGGTCACGGACGCAGACATACCAATCGTGCAGATCGACAGTCGGGTCGCAATGGCAGGGCACCAGCAGGATCTTGTCACCGAGGCCCGGCCAATCGCCGGCAGCGTCCAGTTCGATCACCCCATGTTCGTCGGACGCATTGACAAATCGGGCGCCTGATGTGCTGTGCCGCGCCCTGATAGGCCTATTGAAGCGATGGCGGCGCATTACCGTGTCGGGAATGATCTGGAACATCAGCCACCCGATCAGTGTACCGGAATATGTCGCGTTACCGGGTACAACCGGTCAATTTCCCGCTTAACGCGAATATTTTTCCAGCCTCCGGATTTCCGGGTTAATGTCCGCCACCGGCCTCGCCTGCGCCTTCAGAACCGGCTCACCGCATTGCGGATACGGTAGCCATATCGCCATCCGTTAACAACAGATTGCAGCAAGCCGTTGATTTTTTTCGGATTTTAGTATATATATATGAAACTCGAGCGAACTTGGCCGAACCAGACCACAAGGGCAAATCCATACAGGACTTTTGGGGAAGACAACTGTATCGCATAATTCTGCTTTACGGCGAAGAATAATGCTCTCTGGTCTTGGCGTTTAATATCCAGCTCTGGTTTCACCGAATTTCGACGGTTGCGCCATTACGGCCATCACACTCAGGAGTTTAAAAGCGTATGTCAGCAAAAAAGACAGTTCAGCGTCAGGGTTTCCGGACTAACGAGAGCATCGTCTATCCGTCTCACGGTGTCGGCAGGATTATCGACATTGAAGAGCAGGAAGTCGCCGGAATGAAGATGGAGCTGTTCGTGATCATGTTCGAAAAAGACAAGATGACGCTTAAGGTTCCCGTTGCAAAGGCGGAATCCGTCGGCATGCGCAAACTTGCCGACGAGAAGATCGTTCGGAAAGCCATCGAGACGGTCAAGGGCCGCGCCCGGGTGAAACGAACGATGTGGAGCCGCCGGGCCCAGGAATATGAAGCCAAAATCAATTCCGGCGATCTGATTTCAATTTCGGAAGTCGTGCGCGATCTCTATCGTTCGGACGATCAGCCGGAACCGTCTTATTCGGAACGCCAGCTCTATGAAGCAGCGATCGATCGCATGTCGCGCGAAGTCGCATCGGTGGAGAAAAGCTCCGAAGGCGATGCAGTGACAAAGATTGAAAGTGCGATCGAGGCCAGCCCGAAACGCAAGCGGGCGGCACAGGCGGCAGAGGAAGCCGCGCAGGAAGAAGCTGCGTAAATTACAGGCTTTTGACATTTATTTGTTCAAACCCGGCCCCAGGGCCGGGTTTTTTGATGAATCGTGAAACCTCTCCGACTTCCCAAACGTAGTCTGGTGTGCACAGTGTTATTCGCTGGGGGCAGCCAGACGCATCATTTTGGAGCGGCAGATGTCAGACTCACCAGATTCCAGACGCCACATCGTTCGGGCGGCCATGAAGGCGCCCTATCTTGAGCGGGAAGAAGAACGGGAACTTGCGGTCCGCTGGAAACAGGCAGAAGATCAGGAAGCACTGCACAAGCTGACATCGGCCCATATGCGGCTGGTGATTTCCATTGCTGCCCGGTTCAGAAATTTCGGGCTTTCCATGACCGATCTGATCCAGGAAGGCCATGTTGGCCTGCTGCAGGCAGCCGCCCGTTTTGAGCCTGAGCGCGAGGTGCGTTTTTCCACCTACGCAACTTGGTGGATCAGGGCATCGATCCAGGACTATGTGCTGCGCAACTGGTCGATTGTGCGCGGCGGCACATCGTCTGCGCAAAAGTCGCTGTTCTTCAACCTGCGGCGGCTGAGAGCCCGACTTTCCAAAGGATCGGACCGGATGGACGATCCCAGCCTCTATTCGGAGATCGCATTGGCGATCGGCGTATCGCAGAAAGACGTGGCGCTGATGGATTCAAGGCTTTCAGGACCGGACACGTCGTTGAATGCGCCGATTATCGATTCCGACGGCTCAAGCGCCGACCGGCAGGACTTTATTGCCAGCACGGATCCGTTGCCGGATGAGGTCGTCGGTGATGAAATCGACCGGGAACGCCGTTCGGAATGGCTCAACAAGGCTCTTCTGGTGCTCAACAAGCGCGAATTGCGCATCATCAGGGAGCGCCGCCTGGCGGAAGACGGGGTGACACTCGAAGCGCTCGGAATAAAGCTTGGCATTTCAAAGGAACGGGTTCGTCAGATTGAAAGCCGGGCAATCGAAAAACTGCGCAGCGCCTTGATTGAAAGCCACCAGGACAGATCGGCCTTTGTCTGAGAGGTCCATAAAGGCAAAAAAGCCGCGGGTTCCGGCCGCGGCCTTGTATCATCAACTTCAGTAACGATCAGGCTGGTATTTTCCAGCGCTTGAAACTATCCAGATCGCCTATTTTTTTCCGGGCTGCACTCTGGCGGGCATGATGTTCGCCGGCTTCTTCCAGCTCCTGCTCAGCCAGACGAATCTCTTCCGCCAGTGCCTCCGGCGTCAGTTCCGCCATCGGAATTGCCATTTCTGCGAGGATCGTCAGTCCGTCCGCATTGATGTCGGCGAAGCCGCCACGAACGAAGATTTCTTCCCTCTCACCGTCTTCACCGGTAATCACAAGCAACCCCGGCTTCAAGGTTGTCATCACAGGTGCGTGGTTGACCAGCACCGTCATTTCGCCTTCCGAGCCGGGAACGACAACCTGCTGCACGGCAGCGGACATCAGCAGCCGCTCCGGCGAGACAAGATCGAATTGCAGGGCCTCAGCCATTTTCTGTCCTCAATGCCATTCTTCGCTCAAACAAGACCTGACGATCAGGCCGCTTCGGCAAGCTTCTGGGCCTTTTCAACCGCTTCTTCGATCGTCCCGACCATATAGAATGCCGCTTCGGGAAGGTGGTCATATTCACCGTCAACCAATCCCTTGAAACCCTTGATCGTATCAGCAAGATCAACCAGCGTGCCCGGCGAACCGGTAAACACTTCCGCGACGAAGAAGGGCTGAGACAGAAAGCGCTCGATCTTGCGGGCGCGGGCAACGGCGATCTTGTCTTCTTCCGACAATTCATCCATGCCGAGAATGGCAATGATGTCCTGCAGGGCTTTGTAACGCTGCAGGATTTCCTGCACCTGACGGGCAATCGCATAATGCTCTTCGCCGATCACCATCGGGTCGAGCATGCGCGATGTGGAATCGAGCGGATCCACAGCCGGATAAATACCCTTTTCCGAGATCGCACGCGACAGCACGGTGGTCGCATCAAGGTGAGCAAACGAGGTCGCAGGCGCCGGGTCGGTCAAATCATCGGCCGGCACATAAATCGCCTGCACAGAGGTAATCGAACCCTTGTTCGTTGTCGTGATCCGCTCCTGCATGGCGCCCATGTCGGTCGCCAGGGTCGGCTGATATCCCACGGCAGACGGGATGCGTCCAAGCAGTGCCGACACTTCCGAGCCAGCCTGGGTAAAGCGGAAGATATTGTCGACGAAGAACAGAACGTCCTGGCCCTGATCGCGGAAATGTTCAGCGACCGTCAGGCCCGTCAGACCGACACGGGCACGGGCGCCCGGAGGTTCGTTCATCTGGCCATAGACAAGCGCCGCCTTGGAGCCTTCGCCGCCGCCTTCCTTGTTCACGCCGGATTCGATCATCTCGTGATAGAGATCGTTGCCCTCGCGGGTGCGTTCGCCGACACCTGCGAAAACCGAATACCCGCCGTGCGCCTTGGCGACATTGTTGATCAGCTCCATGATCAGAACCGTCTTGCCGACACCGGCGCCACCGAACAGGCCGATCTTGCCGCCCTTGGCATAGGGCGCCAGAAGATCGACAACCTTGATGCCGGTCACCAGAATTTCCGCTTCCGTCGACTGATCGACATAATCGGGTGCCGACTGGTGAATGGCGCGGCGCGACGCGGTTTTGATCTCACCGAGTTCGTCCACCGGTTCGCCGATCACGTTCATGATCCGGCCCAGGGTCTCGTCACCAACAGGCACAGTAATCGGTTCGCCGGTATCAATGACCTCCTGACCGCGCACCAGGCCTTCCGATGTATCCATCGCGATCGTCCGGACCGTGTTTTCACCCAGATGCTGGGCGACTTCCAGAACCAGTCGATTTCCCTGGTTATCAACCTCAAGCGCATTGAGAATTGCCGGAAGATCATCGCCGAACTTGACGTCGACAACAGCCCCGATAACCTGACTGATGTGGCCTTTGGCCGGCGATTTTTTTGCTGCTTTTGCCATACTGCTATCCTCGTCGTGGCCTGGGAAACGCCTCAGAGCGCTTCTGCACCAGAAATAATTTCGATCAGTTCCTTGGTAATCTGTGCCTGACGCTGCCTGTTGTAGCTCATCGTCAGCTTGTCGATCATCTCGCCGGCATTGCGCGTGGCATTATCCATCGCGCTCATCCGGGCACCCTGTTCTGATGCACCGTTCTCAAGCAGAGCTCTGAAAATCTGCACCGATACGTTGCGCGGCAGAAGGTCGGCGAGGATGTCCTCCTCGCTCGGTTCATATTCGTATACCGCGCCGGATGGCGCGTCGTCTTCGCCCGCCGGCGGGATGACGGCCGGAATGATCTGCTGGGCTGTCGGTATCTGGGAAATAACCGACTGGAAGCGCGAATAATATAATGTCGCGACGTCGAAATCGCCGGCTTCGAACATATCCAGCACTTTCTGACCAACCAGTTGCCCCTCGCCGAACGACATCCGTTTGACGGCCCGGAAGTTCACGGTCTCCACGATCAGCGAAGCGAATTCCCGCTTCAGAACATCGTAGCCCTTCTTGCCGACGCAGAGGATCTTGACCGTTTTGCCTTCAGCGACAAGCCGCCGCGTATCTTCACGGGCGAGACGCGCAATCGACGAATTGAACGCGCCACACAGGCCGCGCTCGGCGGTACAGACAACAAGCAGATGCGTGTCGTCCCTGCCGGTGCCGGCAATCAGCGCCGGAGCGCCTTCATTGCCGGCGACGGATTTCGCGATATTCGCCAGAACGACATCCATCCGCTCCGCATAAGGCCGCGCAGCCTCCGCAGCCTCCTGCGCACGGCGCAATTTTGCTGCGGCGACCATCTGCATCGCCTTGGTTATCTTCTGCGTCGCTTTAACCGATGCAATCCGGTTCCGCAGATCCTTAAGGCTTGCCATAAGCCGCTACCCCTGACCTGTCGCGCTCTTTACGCGAAGTTCTTCGCGTATTTGTCCAGAATGGCCGTCAATTTGTCGGAATTTTCATCGCTGAGCACACCGCTATCACGGATCTGATCCAGCATATCCTTGTGATCGCTGCGCAGCAGCATCAAGAGGCCATCCTCGAACCCGCGAACCTGGGCAACATCGATTTTATCCAGATAACCCTTCACGCCGGCAAAGATGACGCAGACCTGCTCTTCAGTCTTCAGCGGCGAAAATTGCGGCTGCTTGAGAAGTTCAGTCAGCCGCGCACCCCGGTTCAGCAGACGCTGCGTTGCCGCATCGAGATCGGAACCGAACTGGGCGAAGGCCGCCATTTCACGATACTGCGCCAGTTCGCCCTTGATCGAGCCGGCAACCTGCTTCATCGCCTTGACCTGGGCGGCGGACCCCACGCGGGACACCGACAGACCGACATTCACCGCCGGGCGCACACCCTGATAAAACAGATCCGTTTCCAGGAAGATCTGGCCATCGGTGATGGAAATCACGTTGGTCGGAATATAGGCCGACACGTCGTTTGCCTGGGTTTCGATGACAGGCAAAGCCGTCAGCGAACCGCTGCCATTGTCCTCGTTAAGCTTGGCAGACCGCTCAAGCAGACGCGAATGCAGATAGAACACATCGCCCGGGAAAGCTTCGCGGCCGGGCGGACGGCGCAACAACAGCGACATCTGCCGGTAAGCGACGGCCTGTTTCGACAGATCGTCATAGGCGATCATCGCATGCATGCCGTTATCGCGGAAATATTCGCCCATCGCGCAGCCGGAGAAAGGCGCCAGGTACTGCATCGGCGCCGCGTCGGAGGCTGTTGCTGCAACAATGATGGAATATTCAAGCGCGCCGCGTTCCTCAAGAACCTTTGCGAACTGGGCGACTGTCGACCGCTTCTGGCCGATCGCAACATAGATGCAGTAAAGCTTGCGGTTATTATCATCGGCATCGAAGGCCGGCTTCTGGTTCAGGATCGTATCGAGGATGATCGCCGTCTTGCCGGTCTGCCGGTCACCAATGATCAGCTCGCGCTGGCCCCGGCCGATCGGGATCAGGGCATCGACGGCTTTCAGGCCGGTTGACATCGGCTCATGCACCGATTTGCGCGGAATGATACCGGGCGCCTTGACGTCCACCCGGCGCATCTCGGGCGATTCGATCGGCCCCTTGCCGTCGATCGGATTGCCGAGGGCATCGACCACCCGGCCCAGCAGGCCCTTGCCTGTCGGCACTTCCACGATGGCGCCGGTCCGTTTTACGGTGTCGCCTTCCTTGATCTCGCGGTCAGAGCCGAAAATCACGACGCCGACATTGTCGACTTCAAGGTTCAGCGCCATGCCCCGCACGCCGCCGTCAAACTCGACCATTTCGCCGGCCTGGACATTATCCAGCCCGTAAACGCGGGCGATGCCGTCGCCGACGGACAGAACCTGGCCAACTTCCGAGACTTCCGCCTCGGCGCCGAAATTCTTGATTTGCTCTTTCAGGATCGAAGAGATCTCTGCCGCCCGAATATCCATCAGCTGGCCTCTTTAAGTCGTGTTGTTACGGAATTGAGTTTGGTTTTGAGGGACGTGTCGATCATTTTCGATCCGACCTTGACGATCAGACCACCGAGAATGGACGGGTCCACAACGACGTCGATCGCCGGATCCTTGCCCAGCGATGCTTTCAATGATGTCTTCAGTTCAGCCAGATGCTCATCCGACAAAGGCCGCGCAGAAGTGACTTCGGCGGTGATTTCGCCGCGATGATCGGCCAGCATGTTCATGAACCCGGTCGTAGCGCCCGGCAGAACAAACAGGCGGCGGTTGCGCGCCAGAAGCCGGACAAAATTGCCGACAAGGCCGGTAATCTCCGCTTTGTCGGCGACAGCGCCGATGGCGCCTTCCTGCTCTGCAGCTGAAAACACGGGACTGACAACGAGCCGCCGCAGATCGTCACTGTCCTTCAGCATGTCGCGGAAGGCCTTCAGATCGCTTTCCACAGCTTCCAGGGACGCAGTTTCCTGCGCCAGGTCAAACAGCGCAGACGCATATCGACCGGCAACACCGGATACGGAGGATGACTGATCCGTCACGCGGGCCTCTTCCCTTGTCGGTCCGGACAGCCGGACGAGTTTTTTGAACTTTGCCCCGAACACATGTTCGTAGCCCGGCAACCGAAATCACCAAACCGCGCGTCGTCTAGCACACGGTTTTGCGCGGTGCAACACGCGCTTTGCGGAAGCAAACAGGCAGATTTGTCGCAGGCCGTCACGCCAGCTTGCCGGCGGTCAGAACCAGCGCAAAAAGATGCGTCACAATAAAGAACACACCGATCATGGAAGTTCCTGATTTATCGAGGACAATCGATGTTATCGGGTCGGGTGCGCCGCCCGGCCAGGCAAATCCGACCATGGCAAAGGCGATCGGCTGATCGATCACTGTGGCCAAAGCGCATCAGGCTTGACGAATTGCCAACCATGACAATGGCTTGCGGTTGCGCGCACGCCCAGGCTCGATTATGTCAGCCGGGTGCCCGAGGTGATTGCCTGCGGCAGACTGACGAAAAACCGTTCGAGCCATTCAGCAACAAGGGAGACCGACATGACCAGACATTCACGCGTTACCCCTTCACATCAAAGAATTCTGAATGACCGGCGCGCGGAAACGCTTTCGCGCCGAACGGAAAGCTGTATCCCAAATGGGCACGTCCAAACCATCGACATCAACTGAACCACCGAAACCGGCCAATGCCAATGTCCGGCTGATTGCCTCCGGAAAATCCTGGATCGAAGGCGACGCAGTCCGCCAGCTTGAAACGACGGCCGCGCTGGAGGGCATCGATCTCGCTGTCGGCCTGCCGGACCTGCATCCGGGCAAGGGTACCCCTATCGGTGCGGCGTTCATCTCCCGCGACCGGCTGTTTCCGACCCTGATCGGCAACGATATCGGCTGCGCCATGAGCTTCTGGCAGACCGGCATCAATGCCCGCAAGCTGAAGCTCGACCGCTGGGCCGGCAAACTGCATGATCTGGAAGCCCCATGGGAGGGCGATCAGACCGGTGACCGCGAAGACTGGCGCGACCGGCATGGTCTGGCCGACGGCGCCCACAATATGGCGCTCGGGACCATTGGCGGCGGCAATCATTTTGCCGAACTGCAGACCGTTGAGGATGTCTGCGACGCCAAGACCTTTGCAGCGCTCGGGCTGCAGAGCGACCGCTGCGCGCTGCTGGTGCATTCCGGTTCGCGGGCGCTCGGCCAGAAGATCTTCCGCCAGGTGCTCAGCGACCATGGCGCCAACCCGCTTAACGCCAACTGCGACGCGGCTGCGCGTTATGTCAGCGATCACGATCACGCATTGGCCTGGTCGCGTGCCAGCCGGGCATTGATCGCGCACCGCTTTACCAGCCAGATCGGTGCGGATGCAAAACTGATCAGCGATGCGCCACACAACAGCCTCTCGCTTGAAGACTGGCATGGCGCGCCGGCCTGGTTTCACCGCAAAGGCTCTGCTTCGGCCCGCGAGACCGCATTGATGATCCCCGGATCGCGCGGCACGTTCAGTTATCTTGTCCGGCCGCTCGGCGATCAGGACGGCAATGGCTGGTCGCTGGCGCACGGCGCCGGCCGGCGCTGGCAGCGCGGTTATGCCAGATCGCGGCTGTCGCGCCGCTACCGGGTCGGCGACCTGGAACGCACGGCCCTGGGCGGCCGGGTGATCTGCGAAGACCGCGAGTTGATCTATGACGAGGCGCCGCAGGCCTACAAGGCCATCGAACAGGTGATCGACGACCTCAAACAGGCCGGCCTGATCGAGGTGATCGCAATTTACCGCCCGCGCCTGACCTACAAGCAGCGGAGGGCGGCATGAGCGGGAAAGACGGCCACGAGGCCTGCTGGCTGCAGGTCACGTCCGGCCGCGGCCCCGCCGAATGCCAGCTTGCCGTGGCAAGGCTGACGGACGCCATTGTCAAAGCGGCAGCGGCGGACGGACTGGCGGCGGACGTGCTGGAAACCATTGCCGGGCGGGAAAAGAACGGCCTGCTTTCGGCATTGATATCAGTATCCGGCAGGACAGCGCTGCCATTCGCGCAAAACTGGCAGGGCAGCGTCCTGTGGATCTGCAGGAGCCCGCTGCGGCCCAACCACAAGCGCAAGAACTGGTTTGTCGGCGTCGACGCCCTGATGCCGCCTGACGATGTAAAGTCGGATGTCGATGCGCGTGATGTCACGTTTGAAACCATGCGCGCATCGGGCCCGGGCGGCCAGCACGTCAATACCACCGACAGTGCGGTGCGCGCCCTGCACAGGCCAAGCGGCATTGCGATTGTTGCGCGCGAAGAGCGGTCGCAACACATGAACAAGAAACTGGCGCTGGCCCGAATCGCTATCCGCCTGGCCGCAGAGGCTGACCGGCAAAAGGCTGAAACCGACGAACAACGCTGGGAGCGGCACAACAATCTGCAACGTGGCGACGCCGTCAGGACATTCGAAGGCCCGAAGTTCCGCGAAGTGTGTTAGAAGACGTCCGCCGGCAGATCGGTCATGCCGGCGGACGGAATTTCGGGTCAGGGCGTCAGAACTTCGTTGCGCCGCCGAGAAGCCGCGCGGCTTCGGTCTTGCTGTTGTCCGTCGCCTTCCGGCTGGCGGCCTTCTTGATCTGAAGGTTTTTCTGATCGACCCACTCCATGAACGCATTGAACCGGGGCGTCATGATGCCCTGGCCCGGAACCAGCTGCATGATCAGCAGATCCGGCGTCTCGTTGGCCTCCACGATCACAGGACCGTCGGGCGTGAACGCCACATCCCAGCCGATCATCCAGGTATCGTTGAGCAGACGGGAGGCGGAAAGGACCAGCGCTTTCGCGGCTTCCCAGTCGGGAAGTTTCAGCCCGGCGATCGCCTCATTGGTATCGGGATGGGCAAACACCGATTTGCGGTTGATGCCAGTGCCCTGAATGGCTTCAACGACAGTGCCCGTCTCCGGATCGATGGAGGCCAGCATGTTGCCCGACCGCCAGAAATTGTCGGCCACATTGTTGCCGGCCGGAACTTTCCAGGCCGTTGCGAGAATTTCCGGTTCGCCATCCTGTTCGATGGTGAGCAGCCGCGCCGTCGCGATCTTGTCGCCGCACACTTTGGCAATATCGGGATGCGCGCTCAGGCGCTCCTGAAAAAGATAACCGTCGCTGAAATTCGTTTCAATCAGCTCCAGGAGCGCTGTCAGGCTCATGCTATCGCCACCGGCCAGATGCACAATGCTGCTTTGGCTGTCATAGCGCTCGATCGCCATCGAGCCGAGGCTCTGGCTGAGCCCGGTCGGCTTGCCGAACAGCCGCTGTCCGGCATGGACCATCAGAAAGCCTTCCAGCGACGTCTTGCTGTTGATATTGGCGATACCCGGCAGGTCACGCTTCAGATTGACGGCCCCGATGGTCTTGGCGACGGGAAAGCCCGCGCCGCGAAACAGCGCTTCGCCGGCCAGCTTGTCGATAATCGTACCAACCGTGCGGGAATTCTTGTAGACCCGGGTCCAGATGCTGCGCGACTTGGCGATACCGACAAAGGCGGCTTTCTGTTCCGCTGAGAAACTGTCGTCGTAAAGACGCAGACTGAAATATTCTTCCGTCGTCAGCTTGTTCCGCCCGAGGCAGTAGCGGAACATGTCCTTCATCAGGGCGCCGTAACCCTTACCGGTTTCCGCCGTCACTTTTTGCAGCAATTCGGCAAATTGCGGCTGCTCGTCGGCGCGATCGACGGCGACTGCTTCACCAGACGAAGCATCGTCGGCGCTCGCAGATGCATTCGTGTCTTCAACTTCTTCCGGTGCGGCCGTTTCAGCCGATGATACGCCAGACATGATCTCTCTCCCGAAACACGGTCATTCCGGCCTATCCTGACGCAAAGTGATTTCCCCGTGGTTAATGAAACCAATCGTATTTGGCCCGCATCCAACCCTGAAATCGGGCGGAATATCCCCGTTTCAGCGGAAAATCCTCGCAGAAACGGTCACAGAAAACTCTGCGGATCCACATCCACAGTCACCCGCACGCTGCCGCGGGGGCGCGGCGCGGCGGTCAGCCACCGGTGCAGCCAGTCATGCATGACCCCGGACGATTGCGCCTGCACCAGCAGGCGGAACCGGTGCCGGCCGCGGATCAGTGCAAGCGGCGCTTCCGCAGGCCCGAGCAACCGCACCTGGTCGCCGGCGGGCGCGGCCTGCGCCATGGCGCGGGCATATTGTTCTGCATTGATCCGCTCGGCCGCACTGACGATGATCGCCGCCAGCCGGCCAAATGGCGGCAGTCCGCCGCGGCGGCGATTGTCGCATTCCTGCTGGTAAAACCGGTCCCGGTCGCCCGACATCAGCGCCTGGATCACCGGATGATCCGGCGCGTAGCTCTGCAGCACGCCGCGGCTCGGCTGTCCCTTGCGCCCAGCCCGGCCCGTCACCTGGGTCAGCAACTGATACGTCCGTTCCGCGGCGCGCGGATCCCCCTGGGCCAGACCAAGATCGGCATCGACCACACCGACCAGGGTCAGGCCCGGAAAATTGTGCCCCTTGGCCACCAGTTGTGTACCGATGATGATATCGACCTGGCCTTCGGCGATGGCGGCAATCTCGGCGCGCAATCGCTGCACGCCGCCGGGCATGTCGCTGGACAGGACGAGCGTGCGGGCGTCGGGATATTCAGCCAGAATATCCTCCTGCAGCCGTTCCACGCCGGGGCCGCAGGCGACCATCGTATCCTTGTTGTCGCATTCCGGACAGGCTTCGGGCCGGCGGATTTCATGGCCGCAATGATGACAGGCGAGCACGCCCCGGAAGCGGTGTTCGACGAGCCAGCTTGAACAATGGGGACAGGCCATGCGGTGGCCGCATGTGCGGCAAAGCGTCAGCGGCGCATAACCGCGCCGGTTCAGGAACAACAGCGCCTGCTCGCCCGCCGCGAGCGTTTCGCGCACCATTGCGTGCAGTTTCGGCGACAGCCAGCGGCCGCGCTCCGGCGGATCCTCGCGCATGTCGATGGCGCTGAGAACAGGCGGCTCAGCGCCGCTGAACCGGGCCGGCAGAACCAGATGCCGGTAGCGGCCGCGTTCGGCGTTGACCCAGCTTTCCACCGTCGGCGTTGCTGAACTGAGCAGCACCGGGAACCGGCCCAGATGACCCCGCACAACGGCCATGTCGCGGGCATGATAATGAACGCCGTCCTCTTGCTTGTAGGCACCGTCGTGTTCCTCGTCGACAATGATCAGTCCGAGATTGCGAAACGGCAGAAAGAGCGCCGAGCGCGCGCCGACGACAACCGGCACGTTGCCATGGGCGACGCCGCGCCAGATCCGCTCGCGCTTTTTTGCCCCGACATCGGAATGCCATTCGCCCGGCAGCGCGCCGAACCGCTTGGCGAACCGCTCGAGAAACGCGCCGGTCAGCGCGATTTCCGGCAACAGCACGAGCGCCTGCCGGCCCTGGCGGATGGTCTCTGCAACCGCCTCGAAATAGACCTCCGTCTTGCCGGACCCGGTTACGCCGTCAAGCAGCACGGTTTGATACCCGCCGGTGGCGATCTGATCGGTCAGATCCTCCGCCGCCGCGCGCTGGGCGTCGGTCAGATCGAGCGGCGGACGGTTCGGATCCGGTTGCCCGACGATCGGCTGCGGCGGGATGGTCACCGTTTCCAGCACATTCTGCTTGGCCAGTCCGTTGACCACGCCGGCCGAGACGCCGGCAGCCGTGGCAAGTCCGGATTTCGACCAGGCCAGCCCGCCCTGCGCAACATCAAGCACCTTCTGCCGCGCCGCCGTCATCCGCTCCGGAACGTCGCCGGCCCAGCGCACGCCGGCAAGCGGCGTTTCCGGTTCAAGCGCACCGGGCGCGCGCAACACCATCCGGAGCACCATGCCACGCGGCGAGAATGTATAATCGGCGACCCAGCCGATAAATTCGACCAATGACGGTGTCAGCGGCGGAATATCGTAAATCTGGATGATGTCCTTGACCTTCGCGGAAGGCAGACTATCGGCATCGTCCGGCCAGACACATCCGACCACTTCACGCGGGCCGAGCGGCACCCTGACAACGCTGCCCGGTTCCAGTGGCCGGTCGCTGCCATAGGTGTAGGGCCGGTCAACAGGGACCGGCAGCAGCACGGACAGGAAATGCCGCTCCTGCATCAGCGGCCGCCCCGTGCATCTGGCTGACGGCTAGGGCAGCAACAATATCGGAAACAAATTGCAGGCAATGGCTGACGTCGGCGATTCATTCCGCTAGATAGAACGCAAATCAAGCCATGCCGCAATGCGGCGCAGCCGAGGATCAACCATGAAATTCTTTGTCGATACCGCCGACGTTGACGAAATCCGCGAACTCGCCCCGAGCGGCCTGATGGACGGCGTCACAACCAATCCCTCCCTGATCATGAAGGCCGGCCGGCCGATGATGGACGTGATTGCCGAAATCTGCGACGTGGTCGAAGGACCGGTCTCTGCCGAAGTCACGGCGACCGAAGCCGAAGCGATGATCGCCGAGGGCCGCAAGCTGGCGGCGATCGCCAAGAACGTCGCCGTCAAGGTGCCGCTGACATGGGACGGGCTGATCGCCTGCCGCACACTTTCCAATGAAGGCAACATGGTCAATGTTACGCTCTGCTTCAACGCCAACCAGGCCCTGCTGGCCGGCCGCGCCGGCGCCACCTTCATTTCGCCTTTTATCGGCCGGCTTGATGATATCGGCATTGACGGTATGGAACTGATCGAAGAGATCCGCATCATCTACGACAATTACGAGAATATCGAAACCGAGATCCTCGCCGCGTCCATCCGCACGCCGAACCACGTCAAACTGGCGGCAATGGCCGGCGCGGACGTGGCCACCGTACCGCCGGCGGTTCTGAAAGGCCTGGTCAAACACCCGCTGACCGACAAGGGCCTGGCCGCGTTCTTGGCCGACTGGGAGAAGACCGGGCAGTCTATTTTGTAGCGCCTGCCAGCCCGCTAATCCGCATCCCGGTCATACCCTGTCAACCAATTGCCGCCATTGTGGCGGAGAAACCGGCTGGCGGCAAAGGAACGGGCCCGTGACGGAGCAAAATGCCTTTCTCACCTATATGGCGCCGGAAACGGCGCGGGCCGTGGCCGGCTGGGTGCGCTATCTGTCGAGCGAAAAGCGCCTCGCCGACAAGACGCTTGAAGCCTATCAGCGCGATATCAGGCAGTTTTTCCAGTTCCTGACCGGTCATCTTGGCGCACCTGTGACGATCGGGGCCATCGGCGAATTGCGGCCGGCCGATGTGCGCGGATTTCTCGCCACCCGCCGGCGAGCGGGTACGGGCTCGCGCTCGCTGGCACGGCAGTTGGCGGCACTGCGGTCATTTGCCAGTTATTGCGACCGGCGCGGCATCGTCTCCACCAGCGTCTTTACAGCCATCAGCACGCCAAAACAGGGCAAAAGCCTGCCACGGGCACTGAGTGTATCCGACGCGGCAAATCTGCTCGACACCGCAACCGCGCTCAATGAGGAAAGCTGGATCGGCCTGCGCGACAAGGCGGTACTGACGCTGCTTTACGGCTGCGGCCTGCGCATCGGCGAAGCGCTCGGCCTGAATCGCGGCCAGGCGCCGCTTGTCGGCAAGAGCATGCGCATCAGAGGCAAGGGCGGCAGGGAACGGATCGTTCCGGTTCTGCCGGCCGTCACCGACGCCGTGGATTGTTATATCGCCGCCTGTCCGTACCACCTGGCAACAGAGGAGCCGCTGTTTCGCGGCGCCAAGGGCGGGCCGCTGCAGCCGGCGATCGTGCAGAAGGCGGTTCGCCACCTGCGGTCTGCGCTTGGTCTGGATGACACCGCAACGCCGCACGCATTGCGGCATTCTTTCGCCACGCACCTGCTTGGCAAGGGCGGAGATCTGCGGACCATCCAGGAACTGCTCGGCCATGCCAGCCTTTCAACCACGCAGACCTATACCCATATTGATGCGCAACGGCTTCTGGATGTCTACCGCGACGCCCATCCGCGCGCCACATCTTCGCAAATTGTCAAAGGATGACGTCATGGATCTTTTCAGGCTTTCCGCCCTGTTCGCGGCATTGAGCATTCTGGCCGCAGCGCTGAGCGGTAATGCCGCCGCACAACCGGCCGCGTGCGCGGGCGCAGACATGGTCGAAAAGATGCGGCGCGACAATCCCGACCGCTATCAGGCCATGCTCGATCATTTCGCAGCGATTGAGAACAATGAAGGCATTTTCTGGCAGATCGAGAAACCTGGCGTCAAACCGTCCTATCTGTTCGGCACAGCCCATGTCACCGATCAGCGGGTGCTGGATCATCTGCAGATTGTCGAGCCGGTGCTGAAAAATGCCCGTGCGCTAATCGTCGAAATTGCCGATCTGAACCCCAACATGTCCCGGCAGATGGCGATCGTGCAGCAATACGGCATGCTGCCCGCCGGCGAAACACTGGACGACCGGCTCAGCGAGACGGAACAGAAACTGCTTGGCGAAGCAACAGCCAGGCACGGCATGCCCTGGTTCAGCGCCCGCCGCATGAGGGCGACATTTCTTTCACTCACCATGTCCATCCCGGCCTGCGCCAAGGTCGCCATGATGCGTGGTGAAAAGGTGCTCGATGCACGGCTGATCGGTTACGCCCAGGAGAATAATGTCCCGGTGATCGGGCTTGAAACCCTCGATGAGCAATTGTCACTCATCAATTCTCTGGATGAAGGCACCCAGCTTGCCGCCCTGCTTGAGGGTGTTCGCGCCGGCAGCCAGTTGACCGAAGACATGTACGAGACGACGATCCGCATGCACCAGCGCGGCCGGATCGCCATGATGCTGTCCTTGTCGGAGCAGATGAAAGCAGACTATCCGGCGGCCAGCAAGGCGATGGAAAGCTTCGAGGGACCGGTGATCAATGAGCGCAACATCAGAATGCAGCAGCGCGCCCTGGGCGAACTGGAAAAGGGCGGTGTTTTCATTGCCGTCGGCGCGCTTCACCTGCCCGGCAGCACCGGTCTGGTCAAATTGTTCGCCGATGCGGGTTACAGCCTGACCAGGGCCGGCGGCCTGTAATGACGATTATGTGAGAGCGGAACGCTTCCGCTTGCGCCCGAATTCGGTTAAACTTCCGTTGCGACAAGGGAAGCGGACGATATCGTTCATCCGCGAAACCGAGGAGACTTCCCAATGCGCAATATCCTGACGGCTTTGTTCGCATCGATCGCTGTGCTGGCCTTCGCATCATCAGCCTTTGCCATGGGTGGCTGCGGCTTCGGGCATACAAAGCAGGTAATGGCTTCCGTCGAAGATGACGAAGCCACGACGATGAGTACATTTGACGACACTGTCAAACTGCCTGAAACGGTTTCTGAGGCAGATGAGGCAAACCTTGTGCCGTCGGACGAAGAAGCAATCGCTGAATAGCGTTTCTATTGTACCTCCAGAACAGGCGCCGGCTTCCTGAGGAAGCCGGCGTTGTTTTAGCTGATACGACGCCGAGCGCTGCAGATCCGGCTCACATGTGGATCGGCTTGAAATAGGTCGCCATTGCCGCTTCGCGCACCGCTTCAGACATTGTCGGATGGGCATGGCAGGTCCGCGCGAGATCTTCTGACGATCCGCCGAATTCCATCAGCACCGCTGCTTCGTGGATCAGTTCACCGGCGCCATGGCCGATAATGTGTACGCCAAGCACCCGGTCGGTTTCCGCGTCGGCGATGAATTTGACGAACCCGTCGGTGGCGTTCATCGCCCGCGCGCGCCCGTTGGCGGTGAACGGAAACTTTCCGGTCTTGTAGCCAATTCCGGCCTCCTTGAGCTCTTCTTCGCTCTTGCCCACCGTTGCAATCTCAGGTTCGGTGTAAACCACATTGGGAATGACGCCGTAATTAACGTGGCCCGCCTGGCCGGCAAGGATCTCCGCGACTGCAACCCCCTCATCCTCGGCCTTGTGCGCCAGCATCGGCCCGGCAATGACATCGCCAATGGCATATATGCCGGCGACATTGGTCTGGTAGTGCGCATCGGTTTTTATCCGCCGGCGCTCGTCCAGTTCGATGCCGGCGTCCTCCAGTCCGAGGCCCTGCGTATAGGGAATACGGCCGATGGAAACCAGCACGATGTCGGCGTCCAGAACCTCAGCCTCGCCGCCCTTGGAGGGTTCGACGGATACTTTAAGACCGCCCTTCGTCTTCTCAACGCCGGTGACCTTGGAACCGAGCCTGAATGTCACGCCCTGCTTGCCGAGGATGCGCTGGCATTGCTTGGCGACATCATTGTCCATTCCCGGCAGGATCCGGTCGAGAAATTCCACCACCGTCACCTCTGCGCCAAGACGCCGCCAGACCGATCCGAGCTCCAGACCGATCACGCCGGCGCCGACAACGAGCAATTTGCCGGGAACCTTGCCAAGCTCCAATCCGCCGGTCGACGTGACCACAAGCTTCTCGTCAATTTCAACGCCCGGAAGCGGGGTTGAATCCGAACCGGTGGCGATCACGATCGCCCTGCTCTCCAGTGTCTGATTCTTGCCGTCTTCGCCGGCCACCTCGACCTTGCCCGCGCCGAGCACCTTGCCGGTGCCCTGAAACGCATCCACCTTGTTTTTCTTGAACAGGAACGCGACGCCGTCGACATTGGCTTTCACCACGCCGTCCTTGTGCGCCATCATGCCTTTCAGATCGAGCTTCGGTTTGCTGACCTTGATGCCCAGCGCCGCAAATCCGTGACCGGCCTCCTCAAACATTTCGGAGGCATGCAGCATCGCCTTGGATGGAATGCAGCCGATGTTCAGGCAGGTGCCGCCATATGTCGGCCATTTCTCCACCACGGCGACTTTCAGACCGAGCTGGGCTGCCCGCACGGCACAGACATAACCGCCGGGTCCGGTTCCGATAACAATCAGGTCGTATGGGTCAGCCATTGGCAAGTTTCTCCAGGTCCGTTCAGCGTCCGCCGGTTACATCTATGATCGCGCCTGCACAGTAGGACGCCTTGTCCGACATCAGCCAGACGATCGTCTCAGCGACCTCTTCCGCGCTGCCGGGCCGTTTCATCGGGATCGTATCTTTCAGTTTCGCCACACGGTCGGGAACCCCGCCGCTGGCATGGATATCCGTGTCGATAATGCCCGGCCGGACCGCGTTGACACGCACGCCCTCATTGGCCACTTCCCGCGCCAGGCCTATCGTCATCGCATCGATCGCGCCCTTGGATGCGGCATAATCGACATACTGGCCAGGCGATCCCAGAACGGCTGCGACCGACGACAGATTGACGATCGCGCCGCCCGATCCGCCGTATCGCGTCGACATGCGCAGCACCGCCTCGCGGGCGCACAGGAAACATCCCAGAATATTGGTGGCGAACATCTGCTGCAGCCGGGCCGCCGTCATCTCCGCCACCGGCTGCGGCAGATCGACGATGCCGGCATTATTGACAAGCGCCGTCACAGGGCCGAATTCCCTGTCGACTTCTTCGAACATGGCCTTGACGGCAGCCTCGTCGCCGACGTCGGCCTGAAACGGCATCGCCCGGCGCCCCAGTTTTTCGATATCGCCCGCAACCTTGTGCGCTGCCGCTTCGTCGCCGGCATAATTGACGCAGATATCATAACCGGCCGCGGCAGCCAGCCGAGCTGTCGCGGCGCCGATACCGCGGCTGCCGCCGGTGATGATGGCAATCTTTGTCATGGATTATTCGCCAGCCGTCGTTGCAAAACCGGTTCTCACAAATCCAGCACCAGACGTTGCGGGTCTTCAAGGCTTTCCTTGACCCGCACCAGGAAGGTCACCGCCTCCTTGCCGTCAACGATACGGTGATCGTAAGACAGCGCCAGATACATCATCGGCCGTATCTTGACTTCACCGCCGACGGCCATCGGCCGCTCCTGGATCTTGTGCATGCCGAGAATACCGGACTGCGGCGCGTTGAGGATCGGCGTCGACATCAGCGATCCGTAGACCCCGCCGTTTGAAAGCGTGAAGGTGCCGCCCTGCATGTCGGCAAGGCCAAGCTTGCCGTCACGCGCCTTGCGGCCAAGATTGCCGATCTCCTTCTCGATTTCCGCAATGCTCATCTGGTCGGCGTCGCGCACCACCGGGACGACGAGCCCCTTGTCCGTGCCGACGGCGACGCCGATGTGGCAATATTGCTTGTAGATGATGTCCGTGCCGTCAATCTCGGCATTGACGGCCGGGACTTCCTTCAGGGCATGGCAGACGGCCTTGGCGAAAAAACCCATGAAGCCGAGTTTGACGCCGTGCTTTTTTTCAAACAGTTCCTTGTAGCTTTTGCGCAGATCCATCACCGGACCCATATCCACCTCGTTGAAAGTGGTCAGCATGGCGGCGGTCTGCTGGGCATCTTTCAGGCGCCGGGCAATGGTCTGGCGCAGCCGCGTCATCTTCACGCGCTCTTCGCGGCTTTCCTCGTCGGCGGAAGACGGCGCACGGGCCTGGGCGGGCGCGGCGGCAGTCTTGCTCTGATCCGGCGCACCGGTCTTCGCCAAGGCTTCAAGCACATCGCCCTTCAGCACCTGCCCGCGCTTGCCGCTGCCGGAGACATCGTCGGGTGACAGGCCCTGCTCGTCCATCATTTTCTTCGCCGACGGCGCAGGCGGCATGTCGGTGTCTGCGCTGGTCTGCGGGGCAGCCGCTGCTGCGGACGCATCATCTGCGCCATTGCCGGACCCGGCTTTCGGCTCCGCATCGGCGGCCGGCGCACCCTCACCCTCCAAGAACGTTCCCAGCAGCGCGCCGACGGCAACGGTTTCACCGTCCTTCACCGAGATCGATTCCAGCTTGCCGGCGGACGGCGCCGGCACTTCAATCGTCACCTTGTCGGTCTCAAGCTCAACCAGCGGTTCGTCGCGGGCGACGGCCTCGCCCTCTTTCTTGAACCACTGACCGACTGTCGCTTCGGTCACCGACTCACCCAGTGTCGGCACTTTGATATCTGTTGCCATGCTATCCGGTATCCTGTCCTTGCATTCGGTTGACGCAGCAGCGCCCTGTTCCGGTCTAATCCCCGAGCGCGTCCTCAAGAAATTCATCACGCTGATAATTGTGCTTCGACATCAGCCCCGTCGCGGTTGCCGCCGAGGCCGCTCTGCCGGCGTAACGCGGCCGTGCGTTATCTCTGCCGACCATCGCCATGACGGCGGAAATACGCGGCTCGACGAAGGTCCAGCCGCCCATATTCTGCGGCTCTTCCTGGCACCAGATCACTTCCGCCGCCTTGAAACGGTTCAGTTCATCGCTGAGCGCCTTCATCGGGAACGGGTAAAGCTGTTCCACCCGCATCAGGTAAATATCGTCGACGCCGCGTTTTTCGCGCTCTTCATAAAGATCGAAATAGACTTTCCCCGAACACAGCACGACACGCCGGATCTTGTCATCGGGCACCAGTTTGATGGCCTGGCCGTCCAGCATCTGCGCATCATCATAAAGCAGCCTGTGGAACGTCGAACCATCAGCCATTTCGTCGAGCCGCGAGACAGCGCGCTTGTGCCGAAGCAGGGATTTCGGCGTCATCAGGATCAGCGGCTTGCGGAATGTCCGGTGCATCTGGCGCCGGAGAATATGAAAATAGTTCGACGGCGTGGTGCAGTAGGCAACCTGCATATTGTCTTCCGCACACATTTGCAGAAAACGCTCCAGCCGAGCGGAGGAATGTTCCGGCCCCTGGCCTTCGTAACCGTGCGGCAGCAGGCAGACAAGGCCGGACATTCTCAGCCATTTGCGCTCGCCCGACGACAGGAACTGATCGAAAATGACCTGTGCGCCATTGGCGAAATCGCCGAACTGGGCCTCCCAGAGCGTCAGCGTTTTCGGCTCCGAAAGCGAATAGCCATATTCGAAGCCGAGCACGGCCTCCTCCGACAGCATCGAATTGATGACCTCAAACTCTGTCGTCTGACCGTCTTCCAGGTGATTGAGCGACACGTATCGTTCTTCGGTTTCCTGATCATAGAGCACCGAGTGCCGCTGCGAGAACGTACCGCGCTCCACATCCTGGCCGGAAAGCCGGATATCGTATCCCTCCTTCATCAGCGAGCCGAACGCCAGCGCTTCGCCCATCGCCCAGTCGAGACCCTGCCCGGTCTCGATCATCTTGCCGCGATTGCCGAGAAACCTCTGGATCGTCCGGTGGACCTTGAAATCGGCCGGAACGGAACCCAGCCGCCCGCCGATGTCGGTCAATATCCTGCGGTCAACGCCGGTATCGCCGACCCGCCGTTCGTCGCCGGAAATCGGCGTAGTCAGGCCCGACCAGGCGCCGTCCAGCCAATCGGCCTTGTTGGGTTTGTAATTGTTGCCGGTCTCAAACTCGGCTTCCAAATGCGCCCGCCAGTCCGCCTTCTGCCTGTCAACGTCTTCCGCAGTGACGAGGCCTTGCTCGATCAGCTTGCGGGAATAGATTTCCAGCGTCGATGGATGACTGCGGATCGCCTTGTACATGATCGGCTGGGTAAAGGCGGGCTCGTCGCCTTCGTTATGGCCGAACCGGCGATAGCAGAACATGTCGATGACGACCGGCTTGCGGAACTCCTGACGGAATTCCGTCGCCACCTTGGCGGCAAACACCACCGCTTCCGGATCGTCGCCATTGACATGGAAAATCGGCGCTTCGATCATTTTCGCCACATCGGAGGGATAGGGCGATGATCTGGAGAACCTGGGATTGGTGGTGAAGCCGATCTGGTTGTTGATGATAAAATGGATCGAGCCGCCGGTCTTGTGACCGCGCAGGCCGGACAGGCCGAAACATTCCGCGACAACACCCTGGCCGGCAAACGCCGCATCGCCGTGCAGCAGCAACGGCAACACGGATGTCCGCTCGCGGGCGCCGGTTGCGTCCTTTGTTTCAAGCTGATCCTGTTTGGCGCGCGCCTTGCCGAGCACCACCGGATTGACGATTTCCAGATGCGACGGGTTGGCCGTCAGCGACAGGTGCACATTGTTGTCGTCAAAGGTTCGGTCGGAAGAAGCGCCGAGATGGTATTTCACATCGCCGGACCCTTCCACGTCGTCGGGATGGTAGGATCCGCCCTTGAATTCGTGGAAGATCGCCCGGTGCGGCTTGGCCATCACCTGCGCCAGAATGTTCAACCGGCCGCGGTGGGCCATGCCGAAGACGATCTCCTTGACGCCCAGCGCGCCGCCGCGCTTGATGATCTGTTCCAGCGCCGGCACGACGGATTCGCCGCCATCGAGACCGAACCGCTTGGTGCCGGTATATTTGACGTCGATGAACTTTTCGAAACCTTCGGCCTCGATCAGCTTGTTCAAAATGGCTTTCTTGCCGGACGCGGTGAAGGTGATCTCCTTGTCCGGTCCTTCAATGCGCTGCTGGATCCAGCCCTTTTCGCGCGGATCGGATATGTGCATGAACTCGACGCCGAGCGTCGAACAATAGGTCCGGCGGAGAATTTCGAGCATTTGCGGGATTGTCGCAAATTCAAGCCCGAGCACATTGTCGATGAAGATCGGCCGGTCATAATCGGCATCGGTAAAACCGTAGCTCGCCGGATGCAGCTCTTCATGGTCACGGCGGGCGGCTATACCCAGCGGATCGAGTTTGGCGTGAAGATGGCCGCGCATGCGGTAGGCGCGGATCATCATCAGCGCCCGAATGGAATCCCTTGTCGCCTGCTGGACCTGATCGGCTGAAATCTCGACGCCGCCGGTCTGGGCCTTCGCCTTGATGCGGCTGTCGATATGGGTTTCCACCGCCGCCCAGTCGCCATCAAGGGCAGAGACCAGTTCGCCATTGGCGGCAATCGGCCAGTCACTGCGTTTCCAGGGCGCGCCGCGCGCCTCGCGCAGCACGTCGTCGCGATTGTCTTTCAGCCCGGTAAAGAACGCCTGCCAGCTCTGATCGACGGAGCCGGGATCTTCCTGATAACGCGCATAAAGATCTTCAAGATAGGCAGCGTTGCCGCCATAAAGAAAGGAGGATAACTGGAAGGCTTCATTGGCCTCTTGCCTTGACATTTGACTTCGCGGAACATCCCTGCCCCGTGCCTCTGTTATTTTTATCCGGACGTATGATCACGCACGGCCTGTTGACACCCCTGAGGCCATTAGAACCTTATCCCTTCAGAACCTCAACCAGAGTCTGGCCCAATTTTGCCGGAGACGGCGAAACTGTGATCCCGGCAGCCTCCATGGCCGCGATTTTGTCTTCCGCACCACCCTTGCCGCCGGAAATGATAGCGCCGGCGTGGCCCATCCGTCGCCCCGGAGGCGCCGTGCGTCCGGCGATAAAGCCCACGGTCGGTTTGGCGCGGCCCTTTTTGGCCTCATCGGACAGGAACTGCGCCGCGTCCTCTTCAGCCGATCCGCCGATCTCGCCGATCATGATAATCGATCTGGTCTCATCATCAGCCAGAAACATCTCTAGGACGTCGATGAACTCCGTCCCCTTGACCGGATCGCCGCCGATGCCCACCGCCGTGGTCTGGCCGAGACCTTCCTGGGTCGTCTGGTAAACCGCCTCATAGGTCAGCGTACCGGAGCGCGAGACGACCCCGACGGAGCCCTTCTTGAAGATCGAGCCCGGCATGATGCCGATCTTGCATTCCTCCGGCGTCAGAACGCCCGGGCAGTTCGGCCCGAGCAATCGGGATTTGCTGCCGCACAAGGCGCGCTTGGCGGCAACCATGTCGAGCACCGGAATGCCTTCGGTAATTGTCACGATCAGTTCCATTTCCGCACTGATCGCCTCCATGATGGAATCGGCGGCAAACGGCGGCGGAACATAGACAACCGAGACGTTGGCGTCTGTCGCCGCTTTTGCTTCGCCAACGGTGTCAAATACCGGCAACGACGCAGTCGAGCCGTCCGGCAGGTTGCCGCTCCAGGTGGACCCGCCCTTGCCCGGCGTCACGCCGGCCACCATCTGGGTGCCGTGATAGCCGAGTGCCTGTTCGGTGTGGAACGTCCCGGTCTTGCCGGTCAGGCCCTGGACGATAATTCTGGTATTCTTGTCAACGAGTATAGACATCCGTAATCTACCTTCTGAAAATCGTTGTGGCGAGCAACACGCCGTTCAAATCAAGCTGTTTTTGCGCCGCCCCGCCCGGCACGACATGCATGAACTTGAGCGAGATATGGTCGTCAAAGCCATTGTCGGGCCCCCACTTCAGGCTTTCAAAATGGCCTTCTTCAATCTTGTTTTCAGGGGCCGGAATCGTCGTGCGCGCAAGCAGCGCGGCCTTGGCGGAAGCGCCCGGAACGCCGATCGCGTAAAGGTAACAGCCCACCAGAGGCTGTTCGGGATTCGATTGCGATATCACTGCGATCAGCGGGCCGGAGGCGAAGACATCCAGGCGGACATCAAAATCGTTCTTCCCGATAAACTCTTTTGAGGCCCCGAGAATCACATCGATCTTCGCAGTCTCTGCATCAGAGGCAATGTGCCAGCCCTCGCCGTGAAATCCTGCCGCCAGTTCATCATAGGCTGAAGCATCCGACAGGCAGGTTCGAAAAAAAGCGTCGACGGCCTCGACACCGGAATCGCCGGTGTCGGCCAGACCCGGTTTCGGACCGGCCGCACTGACCAGCAAAACAAGGACAGCAAAGGCGGCGCCGCGCATGTTCAGGAACCCTCAACCGCACTGACGATCTTCTGGGCCGCATCGTCGAGATCGTCGGCAGAAATCACGTTCAGCCCGCTTTCATCGATGATCGCCTTGCCCTTGGCCACGTTGGTGCCTTCCAGGCGGACCACAAGCGGCACCTGCAGGCCGACTTCCCTGACCGCGGTAATAACGCCCTCAGCAATGATATCGCAGCGCATGATTCCGCCGAAGATATTGACCAGGATCCCCTTCACATTGGGGTCGGATGTAATGATCTTGAACGCCGCGGTGACCTTTTCCGTTGTCGCGCCGCCGCCGACATCGAGAAAATTTGCCGGCTCCGCACCATAGAGCTTGATGATATCCATCGTCGCCATGGCCAGACCGGCGCCATTGACCATGCAGCCGATGGTGCCGTCGAGCGCGATATAGGACAGGTCATATTTGGAGGCTTCGATCTCCTTCTCGTCTTCCTCGCTCTCGTCGCGCAATCCCAGTATGTCCGGGTGCCTCGCCAGCGCGTTGGAATCAAACCCCATCTTGGCATCGAGACAGACCAGCCGGTCGTCTTCGGTGACAATCAGCGGATTGACTTCAAGCAGGCTCATGTCCTTGGCCAGGAACGCCTTGTACAAGGTAGCGCCCAGCTTTCCGGCCTGTTTGGCAAGGTCGCCTTTCAGGTCAAGCGCATCTGCGATCTGCCGTCCATGGTGGGGCATGAAACCGGTCGCCGGATCGACGGAGAAGGTGACGATCTTTTCGGGCGTCTCGGCAGCCACCTCTTCGATGTTCATGCCGCCTTCGGTCGAGATGACAAAAGCGACCTGCGCCGTTTCCCGGTCGACCAGCAGCGACAGGTAGAACTCTTTCGCAATAGCCGCGCCGTCTTCGATATACAGCCGGTTGACCTGTTTGCCATCAGGGCCGGTCTGGTGCGTGACCAGGGTCGAGCCCAGCATTTCGGATGCAAACGCCTTGACGTCGTCGAGGCTCTTGGCAATCCGCACACCGCCGGCAGCATCGGCGCCGAGTTCCTTGAACCGGCCCTTGCCGCGGCCGCCGGCATGGATTTGCGACTTGACCACCCAGACGGGCCCGCCAAGAGCTTCCGCCGCTTTCAGCGCCTCGTCCGCCGTGAAGGCGGGATGCCCCGCGGAAACCGGTGCACCGAATTCCTTGATCACCGCCTTGGCCTGATATTCATGAATGTTCATCGGATTCCCTTTTTGCCTGCGTTGCCGCCTGCCTGCGTTGCCGCAGCCTAGCCAAGTGCCGGCTGAATGGCCTTGCAGGCATCGATCAATCCTTCGACGGCCTCCAAGGAATTGTCAAACATCGCCCGTTCCGCCCGGTCCAGATCAATTTCGATCACCCGTTCAACACCGCCGGCGCCGATAATCGTCGGCACACCGACATAGACCCCGTCGACGCCATATTCGCCCTTCAGGCGGGCCGCGCAGGGCAGGACGCGCTTCTTGTCCTTGAGATAGCTTTCCGCCATCGAGATCGCAGACGCCGCCGGGGCGTAAAATGCCGATCCGGTCTTCAGTAGCCCGACGATCTCAGCCCCGCCATCGCGGGTCCGCTGGACGATTTCGTCAAGCCTCGCCTTGGTGATCCAGCCCATCTTGACAAGGTCGGGCAGCGGAATGCCGGCGACCGTTGAATATCGCGTGAGCGGAACCATCGTATCGCCGTGGCCACCAAGCACGAACGCCGTGACGTCTTCCACCGAAACATCGAATTCGCTGGCCAGGAAGTGACGGAAGCGCGACGAATCCAGCACGCCGGCCATACCCACCACCATATTCGCCGGCAGGCCGGAGAATTTCTGTAATGCCCAGACCATCGCATCCAGCGGATTGGTGATGCAGATGACAAACGCGTTGGGCGCATATTTCTTGATGCCGGCGCCGACCTGCTCCATGACCTTCAGATTGATTTCCAGGAGATCGTCGCGGCTCATTCCAGGCTTGCGCGCAACGCCGGCGGTGACGATGACAACGTCAGCGCCATCGATCGTCTCATAAGACTGGGTTCCGGCAATCCGCGCGTCAAATCCGTCGACCGGAGCGGATTGCGAAATGTCCAGCGCCTTGCCGTCGGGAATACCTTCCTGAATGTCAAAAAGAACGATGTCTCCGAGATCCTTCAATCCGGCGAGATGAGCGAGTGTGCCGCCGATCTGGCCGGCACCGATCAAGGCTATCTTGTTACGGGCCATGGTTTTCTTCCGTTTACGTAAGGGGAAAGTCTATTGTTGAATGTCAGTTGTCAGTAGCGCGATTACAGGGGTGACGCAAGACACGCTCATCCAACATTGCGCAGGCGGCAGACTATCGCCGCTCGTTCACTCCGCAGCGTCCAGATCGCCACCGCGGTCCGCGCCCAGATAGGCATCGGACTGCATTTCGACCAGCCGCGAGGCGGTGCGGGCAAATTCGAACGCTTCGTTTCCCGCCGAACCCTGCCAAAGCCGGTCCGGCGGCGCGGCGGCCGACACGACAAGGCGGACTTTGCGGTCGTAGAATGTATCAATCAGATTGATGAACCGCTTTGCCTCATTGCGGACCTGCGGGTTCATCACCGGAATGTCCTCCACAATGACGGTATGATAGGCCCGGGCGATCTTGAGATAGTCACCGGCGCCAAGCGGTCTGGCGCACAACTCGTCGAAGCTGAACCGCGCAACCCCGTTCGCCGCTTCACCCACTTCGATCTGCCGCGTGCCGTTTGACAACATTTCCGCCTGTCCCCTGCGCGCACCGCTCAACCGTTCAAAATGCCCGTCCAGCACAATGTCGGCCTTCAATCCGAGCGGGGTGACATAAACCGGCTCGGAACTCAGTTTTTCGAGCCGGAAATCCTTCGGCGCATCAAGATGGAATACGGCCATATGGGCCTTAATGAGATCGATGAACGGCAGGAACAGGGGGCGGTTCAGGCCATTGCGGTAAAGCTGATCCGGCGGCACGTTGGACGTCGCGACAACGGTCAGCCCGCGTTCGAACAGGCGCTCAAACAGGCGGCCAAGGATCATTGCATCGGCAATATCGGTGACGCTGAATTCGTCGAAGCAAAGAAGCCGGACGTCGGCGGCGATGTCATCGGCGACAGGCACGATCGGATCATCGCCCTTGATTTCACCGGCTTTCAGCCGCTTGCGGAAACGGTTGATGCGCGTGTGCACATCGCCCATGAATTCATGAAAATGGGTGCGCTGTTTGCGAACGTTGGGAACCAGTTCGAAAAACTGGTCCATCAGCATCGTCTTGCCGCGGCCGACACCGCCCCAGATATAGAGACCGGGAACCGGTTCTGGCTTGGCGCCATGGGCAAACAGCCAGCCGAGAGAACTTTTCTTGGATTTCAGCCGCTGTTCCTGGAGCGTGGCCAGGATAGTGTCCAGCTGGCCGACAAGCGCCAATTGACCGGGGTCCGGCTCGACCGCGCCGGAGCGGACAAGAGCCTCGTAGCGCTCTGCAACAGTCTTCGGCATGCGATGCGTCTCCGGGCCCGCTTGCGGCCAGGCAAAAGCCTAGTCGCAGGTCAGGCGCGGTTCAAGCCGTTCTGCAATCAGGCAGCCGGCTCGAGGTTTGCAAACGTGTCCGGGACGTCTTCCCAATCATTGCCGGCTGCAAGAATACAGGCCTGCCCGCCGGAATTGGTGACGACGATCGTCCACGATCCCTTTTGCGATACATACACTTCCATGACCCGTGTCTGGCCGACCAGCCCGACAGCTTTCGGCACTTCCGAAAACCGTTTCGACAACAGCTGAACCATTTTTTCATGCGTGGTGCATTGCGGCGCGGCAACAGCGCTGCTGACCAGTAGAGCGGAAACAACGCCGGTTAAACTCGCGAAGACTAAACGCGTAAAAGCTAGTTTCTTCATCACAATCCCTCCGGTTAGGCGGAAGCACCAGCGCAGGCGGGATCAAGACGAGGAACAGAACCCGCAGGGTCCAGGGCCAAGGCCACAAGGTAATCATGCAAGCATGCCTGCGAAGTCTTAAATCCGGTTTAAATTTGGAAAGTCTTTGATCAAATAATTGTAATATAATAACGAATTACACCAAGAGTGATAATTATACCACACGCGGAATATTCAAAATTCCCGTTTAGCGAAAGACAGTTACACCGATTCCGTCTTCGGTCTGACCATTGAAGCGAATTTTTGTTGCCGCAAACAGACGCGCGACTGTTTCACCGCCGCCATTCAGCAGAATCACTTCCTGCTCGTTCAGGTTCCAGGCCTGAACGTTTGCAAGAAGCGCCGTTGAACACCCTTTTGTCGTGGCGCGGTAACCGCCGGCCCAGCCGGTCAGCGACATGAACAATTCACATGTGTCGCTCCCGGCCGCAACCTTCCAGCCGCCCAGGAGGTCTGTGCGCCCGATCGTGGCGCTGCCGCCGCCTGGGATATTCTGGCCTGCGTCTGCCGGGCTGGCGGCTGCCACATTTTGCTCGCGATTCCCGGTCAATGATCCTTCTGCCGGAATTTCGGTGGATGCTCCGCCGGTCAGATCCTGAGGCGGCATTGCCTCCGGTGTGCTGAAGCGCTTGGGTGCCGGCGTGGAACTGGCACAGGCTGAAAGCAGAAACGTCAGGATTATGAGATGAATATTGTACCGACGAATGTCCATGGTTCGTCCGTTCCTCTTTTGTCGGTCTTGGTGAATCGGCGTTATTGCGGTGTGTTCTGGCATGGAACGCAGCGATTGTCATCTGAACGTTAAATTCCTACATTGGCCGCGAGGTGAACAGGCAATGTCCAAATTCGGCGAAATTAGCGGCACACGTTCGCCGGCAATCGATACGCCGGCGCGCAACGAGCAGGCCCATATTGTCGACCAGCTGATTGCCGAGCGCGGCGAGAACCTGGCGTCGAGTTGGGCGTGGCCGATCCTCAAACCGTTTCTTCACCGCATTCTGCGTTATCATGATGCGGTGCGTATGGCCGATGAAATCGCCTCGCTGTCAGGCCGCGAGGCGATGGCTTATGTCAGCCGTCTTCTGAAGCTCGATCTCGCTGTTACCGGTACGGACCGGATTCCCAGGGACGGCGCATTTATCCTGATCTGCAATCATCCGACCGGAATACCCGATGGCGTTGCGGTCTATGACGCGCTGAAGCAGGTTCGGCCCGATATCTCGATTTTCACCAACCGCGACGCCCACCGCGTCAATCCCCGCTTTATCGACACGCTGATCCCGGTGGAGTGGCGGAAAGAATTCCGCAATCATACAAAGACGCGGGAAACCCTGCTTCTGTCGTCAAAGGCATTCCAGGATCAGCGCGCAATCGTCATTTTCCCGGCCGGACGTATCGCCTACTGGCAAAATGGCGGCCTCAACGAACGCCGCTGGCAGTCGTCGTTCCTGACCCTTGCCCGCAAACACAAGGTTCCGATCCTGCCGGTTCACGTACGCTCACGCAATTCCGGTCTGTTCTACTGGTTCGCCAACTGGAATACGGAACTGCGCGACATGACGATCTTCCACGAACTGCTCAACAAGAAGGGCAAAACCTTCCAGATCAGTTTCGGCCCGCTGATTTCCAATGATCAGCTGAGCGGCGATTCGGAGACATTGAGCGCCCGGCTGCAAAAGCATTGCGTGCACGATCTCGCCGAAAACCCGGACCGGCATTTCCACGACGGTTGACAGAATTGTCCAGGCCTGGCGCGCTACGGCGCCGCAGCGGCCGCATCGGTCAACTTGCCGAGTGCGCCGGCCATCATCTTGAACGCCTCGTCGGCACCCGTCGCATTGTAGCGCGCTCTCAGGGCCTGCGGATCGAGATAGCCGATCATCACCGTGTCGCCGTCCTGCCAGACGAGAACCTTGATCGGCAGATCCAGGCCGGCTTGCGGATTGGCCTTGATGATCGGCGTTCCAAGTTTCGGATTTCCAAAGATCAGCACTTCCATCGGCGCAAGCTCCATCCCGGCCTTGCTGGCGCCGCCGGCATGATCGACGCGTGCGAATATCGTCGCACCGGCCTCGTTAACCGCCGCCTCGAGGCGGTCAACTGTCGTCTTGACGTCGTTGGCGCTCTGTTTGGTGATCAACTGGCCGTCGGCAGTGGCGGTTCCGGCAAGCAGAACCAGACAGGACAAGGCAAAAATCATCTGACGCATCAAAATCTCCCGAATATGAACTGTCGGGAGATTAACGGAAAATGTGTCGTTTGTGGTATCGCGCGGCCGCCGCACCGGTCACAATTAAATGATGACTGGATGTCGATGACTGGACGTTGATGGCTAGACGTTGATGGCCAGGCGTGTCTTCAGCCGTCCGATTGCCTCAGTCTGCACATGGGACACTTCGCCCCCGGCCTGTGCGACACGGGTCACCATGTCAACGAACTGCAGGCGTTCGCTCATATCAAGCGAACCGGTCCACAAACGGCTGAGCCGCATGGAGATGTTGTTGGGGTCGGTGTTTTCACGCACAGCCCATTTTGCGAAAGTCAGATCCTCGACCGGCTCGTCAATGCCCAATATGTCCGTCATCGCTTCCCTCAGCACCGCATCCTGTTCGGCACTCATGTCACCTTCGCAACTGGCAACGGCGACCGCCATGACCACAGCAGCAAGCCGCGGATCGTCGATGGCGTTGATCGTCGACGCATCAGCCTTCTTGCGAAACTGGTTGCGCCGGTAGGCGCCACGGGCCTTGCCGGCCGCATTGGCGATCTCACCGACAGCATCGCTGGCATTGCGAATGACGAACCAGTAATAACCGATAGCGCCGAGTATTCCGAGAACACCTAGAAGAATATGCATGATCGCCTCATCAAACCGGGCTGGACGCCGCCAGCACTATAGTCTTGTGACGCGGCATTATCACGCCAGGTTCAATAAAATCTAAAGCCGCAATCAGACGCGCCTCTCAACCATCATCTTTTTCACCTCGGCAATGGCCTTGGCGGGATTGAGCCCCTTCGGGCAAGTCTGGGCACAATTCATGATCGTGTGGCAGCGATAGAGCCGGAACGGATCTTCCAGATCGTCGAGCCGCTCGCCGGTTGCCTCGTCGCGGCTGTCGATCAGCCAGCGGTAGGCCTGCAACAAAGCTGCCGGACCCAGATAGCGGTCGCCGTTCCACCAGTAACTCGGACAGGATGTCGAGCAGCAGGCACACAGGATGCATTCATAAAGCCCGTCCAGTTTCTCGCGGTCATCGTGCGACTGGCGCCATTCGGTGCGCGGCTCCGGCGACACCGTCTTCAGCCAGGGTTCGACAAAAGCGTGCTGGGCATAAAAGCGCGTCAGGTCAGGCACAAGATCCTTCACCACCGGCAGATGCGGCAGCGGATAGACCTTGACCGGTCCGTCGACCTCATCAAGGCCGCGGGTGCAGGCCAGCGTATTCAGCCCGTCGATGTTCATCGCACACGAGCCGCAGATGCCTTCCCGGCAGGAGCGCCGCAATGTCAGGGTCGGGTCAACCTTGTTCTTGATCCACAAAAGCCCGTCGAGAACCATCGGACCGCAATCGCCGGTATCGACAAAGAACGTATCGATGCGCGGGTTGCGGCCGTCATCAGGGCTCCAGCGGTAAATCCGGAATTCGCGTAGTTGCGTCGCGCCATCCGGTTTCGGCCAAGTCTTGCCGTCGGTGACGCGGGAATTTTTGGGGAGTGAAAGCTGAACCATGATGTTCCATTTGCTGACTGCTATGTTCGCCAGATTGATGTGCCATTTCCTGCCAGTCAATTGCAAGGCTGCTGACGGCGAGGCTGCAGATCACATTCCAGATCGATATCATCCCGGCAGTTTCGCGCATCAACCGCAGACATGACACCTTGTGCCGCAGCCGACGCCCGGGCGCCGGGATCGAATTGATCAGGATCAACTCATGCAAGGCATTAATCGCAATACTGGCAGCGCAATCAGTATCGAGGAATTGATGGAAAAATCGAGCAACGTCGAATCAGACACGGTCGGGCAAGTTTCGGCAAAAACCCGGCCAGCAGCCAGAGGCCGGCAACCGGCAACGACCAAAGCCAAGGGCGCAGGCGATTCGGGCGTCAACGTAAAAAGTCATGATCCGGCCGATTTGGTCAACGTTCCGGAAGCTGATCGCAGGGCATTCGAAAACGGCAAATACCCTTATAAGAACAAGATCAAGCGCGATGCCTATGAACGCCACAAGGCGGAGCTTCAAACCGAACTTCTGAAAGTGCAGGAGTGGGTAAAACAGACCGGTCAGAAAGTCGTCATCCTGTTTGAAGGCCGCGACGCCGCCGGAAAAGGCGGCACGATCAAGCGTTTCATGGAACATCTCAACCCGCGCGATGCGCGTGTTGTGGCACTGCAGAAGCCAACTGCACGTGAGAGTTCGCAATGGTTCTTTCAGCGTTACATCGAACACCTGCCGGCGGCCGGCGAAATCATCCTGCTTGACCGTTCCTGGTACAACCGCGCCGGCGTCGAACGTGTCATGGGCTTTTGCAGCCCGAATGAATATCTTGAATTCATGCGCCAATGCCCGGAACTGGAACGCATGTTCGTACGCAGCGGCATCCAGCTTTTCAAATACTGGTTTTCGGTCACACGCCAGGAACAGTTGCGCCGCTTCAAGGCCCGGGAGAACGAACCGCTCAAACGTTGGAAACTGTCGCCGATCGACAGGCAGTCACTGGACAAGTGGCAGGATTACACCGAAGCCAAAGAGGCCATGTTCTTCTACACCGACACTGCCGACGCCCCTTGGGTGGTCATCAAATCCGACGACAAGAAACGCGCCCGCCTGAATTGCATGCAGCATTTCCTGGCGTCATTGAACTATCCCGGCAAAGACGAGCATATAGTCCGCGGCCCGGACCCGCTGATCGTCGGTTGCAGCGCCGACGTCATTGCCGGCAGCGAGCACATCCTTGGAAAGAGCCTCCACCCGGATCTGCGCAAAGCGAGGTAACGCGGACCGGAAATCGTGACAGCACCGTCTCGTTGCGGGCCTTCCTGTCCGGCACTGTTCAAACCGTCACAATTGCATCAAACTTGTGGGCACATACAATGAACGAGGTTGCCAGGGATGCCTGGCAGGAGTTGGACACGCCCGGGTGCGCCGAAACCTCGGTTTTCCAGGGACTTGAGGAGATCACATGAAAATCGCAGTTCTCGGCGGTGACGGATTTGTCGGCTGGCCAACCTGCCTGCATATGGCGGCAAAGGGCCACGAAATCCATATCATCGACAATTTGAGCCGGCGCTGGGTCGATACAGAACTTGGCGTCCAGTCGCTGACACCGATGGATTCCATTCAGGAACGGATGCGCGTCTGGCGTGATCTCGGCGAGACGCCTCTGCACTTCCATCTTATCGATGTCGCCGGTGAATATGAGCGTCTGAAATCCTGGCTTGGAGAGGAACGGCCCGACGCGATCATCCATTTCGCCGAACAGCGCGCCGCGCCCTATTCGATGAAATCCGACCGGCACAAGAATTACACCGTCAGCAACAATGTCAACGCCAGCCACAATGTGCTCAACGCCATGGTCGCCGTCGGGCTCGATGCTCACCTGGTGCACCTGGGAACGATGGGCGTTTACGGCTATTCCACGGTCGGCGCGACGATCCCGGAAGGATATCTGCCGGTTCAATTGAAACTTGAAAGCGGCGAGATGGCGGAGCAGGAAATTCTCTATCCGGCCAATCCGGGATCGGTCTATCACATGACCAAGTGTCTCGATCAGCTGCTGTTCCAGTTCTATGCCAAAAATGACCGTCTGCGGATCACCGATCTGCACCAGGGCATCGTCTGGGGCACCCACACCGATCAGACCCGCCGCCATGACCAGTTGATCAACCGGTTCGATTATGACGGCGATTACGGCACTGTGCTCAATCGCTTTCTGATCCAGGCGGCGGTCGACTATCCACTGACGGTTCACGGCACCGGCGGCCAGACCCGCGCTTTCATTCATATCCAGGATTCCGTGCGCTGCATCGAATTGGCGCTTCAGGAGCCGCCGACGGCCGGCGACCGCGTCAGGATATTCAACCAGATGACGGAAACCCACAGGGTGCGCGATCTGGCGGAACTGGTCTCCAGGCTGACCGGCGCCCGGATCGCCTACCTGCCCAACCCGCGCAAGGAAGCCGACGAAAACGACCTGGTCGTCACAAACAAGCAGTTTCTGGCGCTCGGGCTTGATCCGATCAAGCTGGAAGACGGCCTGCTCAACGAAGTCGTCGACGTGGCTCAGAAATACGCCTACCGCATCGACCGCTCACGCATTCCCAGCGTATCGGCCTGGACGAAGGAACGCGCTGCGCGGATCGAGACCAATCCCGAACGGCAGAAATTCGCTGTCGTCGGCGGCGACTAGGCGGAGCCATACCGGGTGTACGCCTATGTCACTCTGGTCACCAATGCCGATTATGCAATGGGCGCGCTTGCGCTGGCGCGCTCGCTGAAAAATGCCGGCTGCTCAGCGCCCCTTCTGGTGATGGCAACGCCGCAATCCGGCAATCTGGATTCACTCCAGGAGGCCGGCGCGACGATTATCGAGGTCGAGCAGCCGCCTTTCTCCGACGGTTTCCGCCAGCGCCACCAGCGCGGCCGGGTTCATTCCGCAGCGCCGTTTACAAAAGGCGAAAAACCCAGCTTTCACGATCCGCTCGACAATTTCTGCAAATTGCGCCTTTGGGAACTGGATCAGTACCGGCGTCTGGTTTTCATCGATGCAGATGCAATTGTGCTGAAAAACACAGATCGGCTATTCGGCTACCCGCAATTTTCCGCCGCGCCGAACGTCTATCAGACGCTCGGTGATTTCGGCCGGCTGAACTCCGGTGTGTTTGTTGCAGAACCCGGCAAGGCAGCCTTTGAAGCCATGGTGAAGGCTCTCGACCGGCCCGACGCCTTCTGGCCGCGCACAGACCAGACCTTTTTGCAGCACTGGTTTCCGGATTGGCACGGCCTGCCCTACCTCGACAATGTGCTGCAATATGTTTTCTTCAACCTGCCGGAACTCTGGCTCTGGAAGGATATCCGCATCCTCCATTACCAATATGAAAAGCCGTGGCAGGATGATCATCCCAGGCGGGATCAACTGCAGCCGCTGATCGATCTGTGGTGGCGCATCTACGAAGGCGGTTTGCCGCCGGACGATCTGCCGACGCCTTATGGAAAGCCAAACCGATGAGGGTCGCGGTTACCGGCGGCAGCGGATATGTCGGCGGTTTTATCGTTGATCACCTGCTTAAAGCAGGGCATGAGGTTCGGCTGATGGTCCGGCCGGACAGCACGAGACCGATGCGGGATCTGGATAATTTCGCCGTCGAGCTTGACCCCGATTCGGATTTCCGCGGCCTGCTGAACGGTTGCGGCGCGCTGGTTCATGCCGCCTTCCATCACCAGCGGGGACAATACCGCCACGGCGAAGGCCAGGATCTGCAGGGCTTTTTGCGAAAAAATGTTTCCGGGTCGCTGGCCCTGTTGAACCAGGCGTTTGCCTGCGGCGTCGGCCGGGCAATAATTCTGTCAAGCCGGGCTGTTTACGGCCGGCAGATTCCCGGTGCGATCCTGTCGGAAGACATGGCAGGCAATCCGGATACCCATTATGGCGCTGCGAAAGCGGCGCTGGAAGCATTTGCTGCAAGTTATGCCCTCCAGGACGGCTGGCCCGTCTGCGCCCTGCGCCCGACCGGCGTCTATGGTCTGGTCGATCCGGTCGATCGCTCGAAATGGTATGATCTTGTCGGCGCATGCCTCGCCGGGCAACCGCTTCCGGTTCGCGGCGGCACGGAAGTGCATGGCGCCGATATCGCCGACGCCGTGCTTCGATTGTTGCGCGCTGAGGAAACGGAAATCGCCGGCAATGCCTTCAACTGTTCCGATATGTACCTGTCCACCCGGGACATTGCCGCCATTGTGCAAGATCGCTCCGGTCGCGACATTGCCCTGCCGGCGCAACCTGCAGACCAGGCAGCCTATAATGTCATGGACTGCAGCCGCCTGACCCGCTTGGGCATCGCGTTCTCCGGCAGAGCCCGGTTTGAACAGACGGTTGCGGCGCTGACAGCGCATCATCTGGAAAACGGCGCCTGACAGGCAAATCCATGACGCTGCGCGGCCCGGCCGGACCGCGCAGCTTTCTCAAATCGCGATCAGCCTTCGGCTTGGGCAACAGGGGCTCCAGACACCGGCTTTACCGCATTTGAACGGACCGCGGACCAGTCCAGCCTGCGGGTGCCGAACAGGATGCCGGTCAGGGTGACAAATCCCAGGCTGGCACCGGCCAGCAGCGCATAATCCTCCAATTGCAGGATCAGGTAGAGGACCGAATAAAGTAGGGTAAAACTGATCAGCGTGGCCAGCGCTCTGCGAACGCCCCCGAAGACCAGCCCGACATAGGCCGTCAGCACGCCGCCGGTGGCCAGTGCGGCGATCAGATAGGCGCGGGCAAAACCGACATGTTCTGCAAAGGCCAGCAGCAGCAGAAAGAACATGATGATCATGATACCCACCAGCAGATATTGCACGCCGTGCACCCGGACGCCGGTGGCGATTTCAAGCGCGAAGACGATCATGAAGACTATGCCGACGAACATCAGCCCGTATTTCAGCGCCCGGTCGACCAGCGAATAGAAATCGACCGGGGTGACGAAGCGGACACCGAAATCAAACGATTTGAGCCCGCTGACGCGCTCGTCGGACAGGGTCCATTGCGACGGCAGCGGCCGGGCCAGATGCGGTACAAGCCAGCGGGCGGTGAAACCGTCGCCGCCGATCTCACGATCCTTGGGAAGGAACCGCCCGCTGAACCCCGGATGCGGCCAGGGCGAGCGCAACGAGACCTCCGTGGTGCGTCCGGCCGGGGCGAACGACAGGCCGTCGGATCCGCGCAATCTGAGCGCAAGTCGGAACGAAAAGCCCTCCGCCGCTTTGGCAGCGCCGTCCGGCAGCGCCGGCGCATGAATGGTGCCGGCGCCGAGCCCGGACATCAGACCAGACCCCGGTTCCAGCAATATCCCATCGCCGGAATCAAGCGTCAGTTCTGACGTCTCGATACCCGCCAGCCCGGAAATGCCGACCGCCATCTGCATCTTGTCCCAGTCGATGCCGATCACCTTGTCGCCGCTTGCAATAGTGTTTATCGGCGCGAACCGGCCTGTCAGCGCCAGATCGGCGGTATAGACCGTGGCCTTGTAGATCGACCGCTGGCGGATCTCCGTCTCAACGTCGCCGTCGATCGTGAGCATTTCCGGCGCAAAGACAGCATAACGTACGGCCTGCGTGATATCGGGTTCCTCCCGTCTCACGACGACCGGCTTTTCCGCCGTGCCGGCGACAACCTCGACCATTTTCGTGCCCATCAGTTCGACCCGGTACGGAACGACGGCAAACGGGCCGGCCAGGCTTTGCGCCACGCCCCATTGACGGCCGATTTCGCGGATCACGGATGTCGAATTCTCGTCGCGCTCCCAACTGATCAGCCAGACAAGGCCCAGCGGGATGGTCAGCAAAAGGCCGATCACGCAGACGGCGACCAGCTTGACGGCGGGGCTTTTCAGGAAATCGGAAAGTCGCGAAAAAATCTGCCGCGCCATTGCGGCGCGGGAGTCGGATTGAGCCTCAGTCATTATCTAACCTCAAGCACCCGACAGGAATGCTCGTGGGGTCAGATCATGGCGAGATTATGGTCGGGCCAAACGGGCGTCAGACGTTGGTAAACGGGAGGCTTCGTCAATAGACCCGCTTTTTCGGCTCGATATAGGCGATATCGTTGGACAGTGTGTAGGTATGCACCGGCCTGTCATCGAGTTTCACGCTCTTGTTCTCACTGTCGAGGAACGCCAGCGTGTGTTTCATCCAGTCCTTGTCGTCGCGGTCGGGATAATCCTCACGCGCATGGGCGCCGCGGCTCTCCGTCCGGTTGGCAGCCGATTCCATTGTCACAACCGCCTGGCTGATCAGGTTTTCATATTCCAGCGTTTCAATCAGGTCGGTATTCCAGATCAGCGTCCGGTCAGTGACCTTGACATCGTCTGAACCGGTCCAGACATCGCCGATCAGCTTCTGGCCCTCTTCCAGCACTTCGCCGGTGCGAAAGACGGCGCAATTGTTCTGCATCACGCGCTGCATGCTGGCGCGCAGTTCGGCCGTCCCGGTGGAGCCGTTGGCATGGCGGGCTTTGTCGAGCCTTGAGAGCGCCATGTCGTCGGCGCTGGCCGGCAGTTCGGGATGGCTGGCGCCGGCGGCAACGCTCTCCGCACAGCGTTTGCCGGCTGCCCGGCCGAACACCACAAGATCGATCAGCGAATTGGAGCCCAGCCGGTTGGCGCCGTGTACCGAAACACAGGCTGCTTCGCCGACGGCCATCAGCCCCGGCACGACGGAATCCGGATCGCCGCTGGCCTTGGTCAGCACCTCGCCGTGGAAATTGGTCGGGATGCCGCCCATATTGTAATGCACCGTCGGCAGCACCGGGATCGGCTCACGGGTCACGTCGACGCCGGCAAAGATCCGCGCGGTCTCCGAAATGCCCGGCAATCTTTCGTGCAGCACGTCCGGATCGAGATGCTCCAGATGCAGTTCGATATGATCGCCATCCTTGCCGATGCCGCGGCCATCGCGGATTTCCATCGTCATCGACCGTGACACCACGTCGCGCGACGCCAGATCCTTGGCCGAAGGCGCATAACGCTCCATGAACCGTTCGCCGTCGGAATTGGTCAGATAGCCGCCCTCGCCGCGTGCGCCCTCGGTGATCAGGCACCCGGCGCCGTAAATGCCGGTCGGATGGAACTGCACGAACTCCATGTCCTGCAGCGGCAGGCCGGCGCGCAGCACCATGGCATTGCCGTCGCCGGTGCAGGTGTGCGCCGACGTGCAGGAAAAATAGGTGCGTCCATAACCGCCGGTCGCCAGCACCGTCTTGTGCGCCCGGAACCGGTGCAGCGTGCCGTCGTTCAGATCAAGCGCAATCACGCCGCAGCATGTGCCGTCGTCCATCAACAGGTCGATGGCGAAATATTCGATGAAAAATTCGGCGGAATGTTTCAGCGCCTGGCCGTACATTGTGTGCAGCATGGCATGGCCCGTCCGGTCAGCCGCCGCGCAGGTGCGTTGCGCCGTGCCTTCGCCGAAATTGGTCGTCATGCCGCCAAACGGCCGCTGGTAGATCTTGCCCTCTTCGGTGCGCGAAAACGGCACGCCCCAATGTTCAAGCTCGTAGACGGCTTCCGGCGCATTACGGCAGAGATATTCGATCGCGTCCTGATCGCCGAGCCAGTCCGACCCTTTGACGGTGTCGTACATGTGCCAGCGCCAGTCGTCCTTGCCCATATTGCCGAGCGAGGCGGATATGCCGCCCTGGGCGGCAACCGTATGGGAGCGGGTCGGAAAGACCTTGGTGATGCAGGCGGTTTTCAGGCCGGCCTGGCTGGCGCCCAGCGCCGAGCGCAACCCGGCGCCGCCTGCGCCGACAACAACCACGTCGAATTCATGATCAGTGACGCGATAGGCCTGACCGGCCGAAGCGTTTGATTTGCTCTCTTCGCTCATCGATCAGCCTCCGAACGCAATCTTTAACAAAGCAAAGACACTCATCAGCCCGATCGCGGCGGCAAACAAGGTATTGGCCGCCAGGCACAGGATCTTCAGCAATTCGCCGTGGATATAGTCCTCGATGATCACCTGCATACCGATGCGCATGTGAATGACGGCCGACAGAATGACGGCAAGCATGACCAGCGCCACCCAGGGCGATGACAGGGTTGCAATCGTTTCGGCATGGCTTTCGCCCTGAACGGAAATCAGAATCGCGACAAAGGCCAGGATCAGCGGAACATTGGCCAACGCCGTCAGCCGCTGACGCATGAAATGATCGGTTCCCTCTTTCGCCGAGCCAAGCCCGCGGACCCGTCCGAGTGGTGTGCGCATCATGTTGTCGTCCTCATCTTGCCATATAGCCGATGATCCAGATCAGGATCGTCAGTGTGACCGAGCCGAAAATCGACGCCCAGGCCATGCGGTTCGCGACCGGCAATTCAAAGCCGGCGCCTGTATCCCAGATAAAGTGGCGGATGCCGCCAAGCATATGGTGCATCAGCGCCCAGGTGTAGCCGAACAGAATGAGGCGGCCGAAAAACGAACCGAAAAACCCGTCAACCAGGGCGAAATAGTCCGGCCCGCTTGCCGCCGCAAGCAGCCACCACGCAACCAGGATCGTGCCGAAATAGAGCGCCGCGCCGGTAATCCGGTGGACAATCGACATCACCATGGTGACCAGCGGCCTGAAGACCTGCAGATGCGGCGATAGCGGCCGGTTGTCGTGACTCATGTCTGCCATATGCAAAAATCCTGCTTCTGTGAGGATGGACACTAAGGGTGCGGTTCGAACAGTCAATGCGACATTGGTAAAAAGCTATTGTTGCGACAGTTTGAACCCGTCCGCCAGCATGTCGTCGGACCAGTCGCCGTCAGCCAGCTTGACGATTGCCTGGGCGCAGACCGGCCGGCCGCTTTGCGGATCGTGGCTGATGGCAGGCGAACCGTGCAGGTCCCAGCCCTGGTTCAGCGCCTGGCTCACCCGCTTGCAGAACGCGGCATCGTCTGTCCCGGTGAGAAGACGGTAAAGTTTCATCGTCGGGTCTCCACAATAAATCGCCCCGTCCTAACCCGTTTGGCGGTTTGACAAAAGACCAGCTTGCATCGCATGGCAGTTTCCTGACATTTGAGGCGATGAGCGAAACGATGCGCAACATTCTGCTGATTTCCAGCCATGTCGTGCGGGGCAGCGTCGGCAACCGGGTCATGGGTTTTGCCCTTGAGCGGCTGGGCTTTTCAGTCTGGCAGGCGCCGACCATCATTCTGCCCCATCATCCGGGTCAGGGGCCGGCACAGCCGATCGTCCCCGACGACGCGGCGTTTGCCGGATTGCTGGCGGACCTGACCGCCACGGGCTCTAACCGGATCGGTGCAATCCTGTCAGGCTATCTCGGGACAGCCACCCAGGCCGGACATATCGCCGGGCTTGTCAAGACGGCCAGGGCGAACAATCCGGGTTGCCTTTATCTCTGTGACCCGGTGATCGGCGATCATGGCGGCCTTTATGTTGCAGAACAGATCGCTGACGCAATCCGCGACCGCCTGCTTCCGCTTGCCGATATCGCGACGCCTAACGCCTTCGAATGCGCATGGCTTGCCGGCGCGGATACCACAGGTACTGCTGATCTTGCAGCAGCCGCACAGGCGCTGGCGCCGGAGACAGTGATCGTAACTTCCAGCCCCGCCCTGATGCGCGGCCATATCGGCAACCTGCTGGTCGATGCCAACGATCGGCTGATGGCCGAACATCCGGCCGTGCAAAGCCATGCCAAGGGAACCGGCGATCTGTTTGCCGCACTTTATCTCGGCCGTATCCTGCAGGGCCGCACGCCACGCAAGGCACTGGAAATGGCCGCTGCGTCGACATTTGAAATCATGGCTGCAGCAGCCAAATCGGGCGCAGACGATCTGCCGCTGGCACAGATGCAGACGGCCATCGCCCAACCCCATGCGATGATCAATCTGCGCCAGATGGCGCCGAAACTTTCGCTGAAGCCGAGGCCGCTTTGAAAACAGGCGCGGCAAAATGGGTTGCCGGCGTCGACGGCTGCCGGTCCGGCTGGCTGGCGGTCTTCTGCGATCTGTCCGGCAAGGCCGGTCCGCAACTCAGACTGTTCACACGGTTTACAGACATTCTTGCAGCCGAAGAAGCGCCGGACCCGATCGCCGTCGACATGCCGATCGGCCTGCCGGAGCGCATTGGCGGCTCCGGCCGCGGGCCGGAAAAACTGGTCCGCCCGCTGCTCGGGCAACGGCAGTCGTCGGTGTTTTCCATCCCCGCCCGCGCCGCTGTCATGTGTGCCGATTACCGCCGGGCCTGCCGTATCTCCCAGGACAATTCCGTCCCGCCGAAGAAAATCTCAAAGCAGGCGTTCAACCTGTTTCCCAAGATCCGCGAACTGGACGCCGTGATGACGCCGGCCCTGGCTGAGCGGATCTTCGAAGTCCATCCGGAAGTCGCGTTCTGGCGGCTGAACAACGGCCAGGCCATGCGACTGCCGAAAAAGATCAAAAGCCGCGCCAACCCGGACGGGCTGGAAGAGCGGCGCCGGTTGCTGCAACGGTTTGGTTTCAGCCGGAATTTCCTGACGGAGAAACCGCCCAAAGGCGCCGGCGCCGACGATCTGCTCGACGCTTGTGCCTGCGCTGTTATTGCAGGACGCCTCGCATCAGGCGAAGCCGCGCCGATGCCTGATCCGCCGGACCGCGACAACAGAGGGCTTGCGATTGCGATATGGAGTTGACCATATGGGCTTGATGAATGAACAAACCCCAATCGTGTCCGTTGAAGACATCAGAGCCGCCTATCAGCGCATCCGCCGGCATATCCGCCGCACGCCGGTCATGGTGGTGGACGGCGTCGAGTTTGGCCATGACACTGCGGTGAACCTGAAGCTGGAACTGTTGCAGCATGCCGGCTCCTTCAAGCCGCGCGGCGCATTCAACAATCTGCTTGCCCGGGATGTTCCGGCGGCCGGCGTCGCAGCCGCTTCCGGCGGCAATCATGGTGCCGCCGTCGCCTATGCGGCGAACCGGCTCGGCCATGCCGCCAACATCTTCGTTCCGGAAATTTCCAGTCCGGCCAAGATCGGCAAGATCCGCAATGCCGGCGCCGTCACACATATTGAAGGCGCACGCTATGCCGACGCGCTGGCCAGGTGCGAGCGCTTCCAGCAGACCAGCGGCGCGATCGGCGTCCATGCCTATGCCGAGCCCATGACAATCGCCGGCCAGGGCACCCTGGCGCTGGAATGGGCCGAACAGGCGCCGGACATCGATACCGTTCTGGTTGCTGTCGGCGGTGCCGGGCTGATCTCCGGCATGGCGGCGTTCTATCGGGACAGCGTCAAGATCGTCGGCGTTGAGCCGGAAGGCAGCTGCGCCCTGAATGCTGCCCTTGCCGCCGGAAGTCCGGTTGAGGTCGAGGTCAATTCGCTCGCTGCCGATTCGCTGGGCGCCAGGTCCGTCGGCGCCCTCAATCACGCCATCTGTGCCCGCTTTGTCGATCATGTGGCGCTGGTCAGCGACGATGCCATCCGCCGCGCCATGGCGTTGCTATGGACCCGTTTCCAGATTGTCGCCGAACCCGGGGGCGCTGCCGCGCTTGCGGCGCTGATATCAGGCGCCTACCGGCCCGCGAAAGGCGAGAGGCTCGGCGTTCTGGTGTGCGGCGGCAATGTCGATTTGTCGCTTGTGAAGGAAATTGCCGAATGACAAAACCGAGTTTTCCCGGGTCACTGATCGACGGTTATCGCCGGTTCCATGACGGCCGGCTGGAAATTGAACGCGCCCGCTACCGCGAACTTGCCGAAACCGGCCAGAAGCCGCAGACGATGATTATCGGCTGCTGCGACAGCCGGGCCGCGCCGGAACTGATATTCGATTGCGGGCCGGGTGAATTGTTCGTGGTCCGCAACGTCGCCAATCTGGTGCCGCCCTATTCGCCCGACGGCGATTTTCACGGCACATCGGCGGCGCTCGAATTTGCCGTCCAGGTGTTGCGGGTGAAGCACATCGTCGTGCTTGGCCATGGCCGCTGCGGCGGCATCGAGGCTGCCCTCAATCCCGGCGACGAGCCATTGTCGCCCGGCGATTTTATCGGCAAATGGATGAGCCTGGCCGAACCGGCGCTGGCGGAACTGAACGCTGCACCGCCCGACGCCTGGACGGAAACCGGACGCCAGAAAGCTTTGGAACTCCTGTCGGTGCGGGCGTCGATCGCCAACCTGCTGACATTTCCCTGCGTCTCGATCCTGCACGGGCGTCAGCGGCTTGACGTGCATGGCGCCTGGTTCGATATTTCAACCGGGGAACTGTGGACGCTGGATTCTGCAAGCGGCGATTTTCATCAGGTGAAGGCCGGATAATATGCCACTAGAATCGGGCCGGCTGCGAGCAGTGGCAAAAGCGGGACCGGGCAGGAAAATCTATTTGCGATAATGTGTTGTGTGAATATTCATGTCCGCGCCAGCGCAAGAATTGCCGTTTTGAAACCGACGCCGCCACAGTTCGTGTTGCGGGCACGACGGGTTGGGCTATGTGGTGCATTCGCTGTTACAGCCTCGATACGCTCCATCGGTTCCAGCGTCGCGTCGTTCACAGGCCCCGCCAGCGGCGATATCGCCATGTAGCCTGCGTTTCCAACCACCAGCGCCAAGCGCTTCTGCGCCTGGGCCGACGGCAGAAAGCATCCGATCAGCAAAACACTCAGAAACGTTGCAAAAGCGCGCCTCAACGGGTATCTCCTGTTGCAAAGTCGGAAGAGTTACAATCTGGAATTACAAACATGCTGAGTCTAAACGAAAAATGTATCTGCGTATGCGTTTCATCCCCAATTTGACATTGCCGCACATTCAGGCCCGGAGCTGTCATTGAGCGCCGCTTCTGATCCGTTTCGCCATTTGCCGGCTCTGAAGGCCAAAATCGCCGACCCGAAAGGATCGCGCTTTCGCGATTTCGATTATGGGCCGATGGACCGGCAGTTGGCGGAAGCCGGCATTACCAGATGGCGGCGCACCGACGAGGAGCGCGAGGCAACGCGCCATGCCGCCCTTTCCAGCCGTATGGACGATGACCTCTGGATCTTCGCCTATGGCTCGCTGATGTGGGATCCGGCTTTCTGTTTTAACGAAGTGCGCAGCGCGCTGGCGCCGGGCTTTCACCGCAGTTTCTGTCTGAAATCGGAGATCGGCCGCGGCTCGCAGGGACGGCCCGGCCTCATGGCCGCGCTGGATACCGGCGGCGAATGCCATGGCCTTGTCTTCCGGATCGGACAATCCGCCGTCGACGAAGAGACCCATATCATCTGGCGGCGGGAGATGCTTGCCCATGCCTATGCGCCGGCCTTTATCGCTCTGGAGACGCCGCAGGGTCCTGTTGAAGCGCTTGCTTTCATCATGGACCAGACGGCAAAGGATTATGCGCCGGAGCTTGGCCTTGAGGAAAGCGCGCGGCTGATCGCCACGGGCGAAGGCCTGTTTGGAACCAGTCTCGATTATCTCGACAACCTGGCTGAACATTTCCTGCTTCTGGGCATTGAGGACGAACTATTCTCCCGGCTGCACAAGCGCTCGCGGGAGATTGCGGGCGAACTCTGAACGGCGGATCCGCACGGCAGGTGTGATCGATCCGCAGGCACTTGCCGGTCGGATACGTTGTATCGCTGCAGGCAGCAGGGTAAGATTGTTTCCGCCAGCAATTTACCTGCGATGGATCGCGATGACCGATGCTTCGAGTATGTTTGCCCTATATCGCTATTTCGGTTTGCTGTTGGGAATTCTGGTCATTCTGCCGGCCGCAAACGTTTCATCAGCAGAAGCGCAACAGAGCGGCCCTGACCAAAACAAGGCGCTCCGTTTTGCCAGCGAGCGCGGTCTGGAAATCTATCAGCGGGACCGCGCAGCGCTTCTGGCGACCGACGCTGCATTTGCAGTAGGGCTGAAGAAAACGAACGCCCGCGGCTGGATTACCGTTCGCACCAAGGCGGGCTGGCTGGTCCGATTTGTCGCGCCGTGCAAACAGCAATTGTGTTCCGTTGTCGATGTGCAATTGAAAGGCAATCGCCCGAAAGCGGTGCTGGTCAGGCCGCCGGCACCGTTGTCAAAACAGCAGCAAAAAGCATGGAAGGCGAGGCAGCTTGCGGCTTCGACGCGGTTTGCCCGATGCAGCAAGACCTACAACATTGTCGTGATACCGTCCGACGGCAACTTGGTGGTTTACCTGCTTGCGGCGACAACCAAACGCGACGCGGTCATTCTGACCGGCCACCGCCGGGTCACGGTCGCCGGTGACGGTACGAAAATCATCAAGAACGAAGCGCTGTCGAAATCCTGCCTGACGAAGACAAGAGGGGACGGATTTGCCGCCATGATGGTCACGCACGTGCTTGATCCCTACCCGATCGAAACCCACGTCTTCACGAGCCTGCAATACAAGCTGCCGATCTATGTCGGTACGGCAAAGGGGACCTTCAGCGTTGACGGGATCAAGGTCAAGCCGCTCAAATAGGCGTGTTGAAGCCCCGCCTGGGCTACCTGTTGCAGGCCAATTGCGAGTCTGATCTAACTCGCGACGGTCTGGATAATCGGGGGAATTTCATGATGCGCCGGTTTGATGCGGTCGCTGTTGCCAATGCGCCGTCAGAGATCATTGGCCCGAACCGGACAATTGCGCCATGAGCGCTTCGCAGCCAACCTATCCGCTTGATGAACCACCCGGCAATTGCCTCGCCGACTTCCTGCTTGAAGACGGCACATTGCACCCGGCTGAACAGATGCTGCTGCAATGCGCGGCAAGCGGTGCGCTGTGCCAAATCGGCAAGGAGCGGCCGGAGGAACAGACACCGGAGAACCTGATCCGCTCGCCGTTCCTGCGCTTTCTGGCGCTGGGCGGAAACGACACTGCGCCCGTTCATCCGCGCGGTATCCAGCTGCGCGGCGCATGGATCGAATGCCGGCCGGTCGGCAAGTTCGAACGGGCCATCGATCTGAGCGGCACGGAACTGCCGACCCTGTTTGCCCTGCGCAATTGTGTCGTCGACGGAATTGTCGATCTGCGCGACGCGCGGGCGCGCACGCTGAATTTTGGCGGCTGCCGCATCGAGGGGCTTTATGCGGAACGGCTGAGCGCAGCAGGCGGGCTGTTTCTGCGCAAGCAATTCACCTGCGCCGGCGAGATCAGGCTGCTGGCCGCGCGCATCGGCGGCGACCTGTCCTGCCGTGACGCAGAGCTGACGGCAACCGAAAATGCCCTTCTGGCGCAACGCTGCCGGATTGCCGGCGACGTTTTCCTCGATGGCGGATTTCACAGCACCGGCACAGTCGATCTGTCGGGCGCAATGATCGGCGGCGGTTTGCGCTGCGCCGGCGGAACTTTTGCCAACCCCAACCAGAGCCTGAACGCCAACCGGATCGAGGTTGCCGGCGATATCGACCTCGGCAAACAATTCTCCGCCAGCGGCCCTGTCCGCTTTGTCGGCGCCCGTATCACCGGCGACCTGGCCTGCACCAATGCGGCGTTTGAGGGATCGCCGGCGCTCGATATCGACCGTTCGCGCATTGAGGGCACGTTCTACTGGCGCGGTATCGCCAGCGCCCGTGGCCCGCTCGATCTGGAGGCTGCCTCGATCCGCGCCATCAGTTTCGACAGCGCCTCCTGGGACCTGCCGGAACACATTGTTATCGACGATCTGACCTACCGCGGATTTTCCGGCGATCTGAAAAACGCCAATGCGCAGTTCTGGCGCAACTGGCTCGACCGCCAGCCGGAGCAACACCATGGCGAGAATTTCAAGCCGAAGCCCTATGAACAGCTGGCCGGTGTGCTGACCAATATGGGCTATGAGGAAGAAGCCCGCGCCGTGCGCATCGAGCGCCGCCACCGGCAGACACGCTTCATGCGACTGCACGAACCATGGCCGGCCCGACTGGCCGGCAAGGTGGCGCGGCTGCTGTCCATCCTCTGGCAATATGTCATCGGTTTCCTGATCGCCTACGGTTACAGGCCGGGCAACGCCGTGCTTTACATAATTATGATCTGGTTCGCCGGCGCCGCACTCTATCAACACGCAGCCCTTGAGGGCGTGATGACGCCGACCCATCCGCTGATTTTCAAGGAGGCCCGGCCCGGCGGACTGATTCCGGTCACCTGTGCGGACAATTGGGTGCACTTTCCTGAGGCCGCCGCAGCGCAGTGCGCGGACGCCGTTCCCTCCGAATATTCCGGCTTTCACCCGCTGCTCTATTCCGCTGACGTGGTTCTGCCGATCATAAATCTGCGCCAGGAGGTCGACTGGGCGCCGCGCATCGTCCACCCTGATGGGAGCGACTGGCCGCTCGGCCGCATTGTGCGGGCCTGGGAATGGTTTCAGATCGTCGCCGGCTGGATGCTGTCGCTGCTGTTTGTCTCCGCTGTTGGCGGCATGATCCGGCGGGAATGAGGGCGCGGAAGGTCAGAGACAGAATTCAGAGACAGAATGAGGACGAGACATTGAAGGCAGCCACAAAACAGAAACCGGCCCGCGTCGGTGTTATTGGCCTGGGCAATATGGGCCGGGGAATTGCAAAGAACCTGATCAAGGCCGGCAACGACGTTTTCGTCTGGGACGTGGCCGAGGCAGCACGCCTGCCCTATTCGCAAACCGCGACGATCGCCGAGCCGGTGGAAATGGCGCGAATGTGCAAAATGATCATTTTTGTCGTTCCCGGCTCACCGGAAATCGATGGCATGCTGAAGGGAAAAAACAGCATGCTCGCAAAATCGAGGCGCGGCCTCGTGCTCTATGATTTCACTACCTCCGACCCGTCATACACGATCAAGCTTGCCAAGCGGGCTGCAAAAAAAGGCGTCACCTATATGGACGCCGGCATGACCGGCGGCGGCGCCAAGGGCGCTGACGAAGGCACCATGACGCTGATGATCGGCGGTGATGCGAAAGTCTACAAACGAACTGCGCCACTGCTGGCCCCGGTAGCCAGCAAGCTGATCTATCTTGGTCAAAGCGGTACCGGCCACACCATGAAGGTGGTCCACAACATGATCACGCACACCAATTTTTTTGCCCTTTGCGAAGCCGCCCATCTGGGACGGCGGGCTGGTATCGAGCTGAAGGATCTGATCGAAGTGTTCAACAACGGCAATGCACGGAGTTTCGTCTCCGAACGCCGTTTTCCCGATCATATATTGTCGCAAACATGGGATGGCCGGTCCCGGGTCTTCAATCTGAACAAGGATGTCGGCATGGCGATCGCACTTGCCGACAAGCTCGGCGCAACGGTCAATATCGGCCGCGATACCTATGCCTATATCCAGGAAGCGGTAAAACAGGGCCGCTCGGAAGACGACTTTACGCGGCTTTATCTGGAACTGGAAAATCTGGACAAGGGCAAAAAGACCGGTTCCAGGCGAAAATAGGCCGGCGCGGACTTGGACTCCCGTCCCGGCGAACAGGAGGTTGTTTTGGTGCAAACATATTTGCAAGCGTTTGATCGGGCAGAACCTGACGCACAGCTTCAATTGCCGTTGCAGGCCCTGTGGTGGCTCCGGAAAGGCTCGTTGAAGGTCGGGGCAGAATGGGAACGCGCCCATGACATATGCCAATCGGCAGAAGGAAACCGGCCGCTCGACTGGGTTCATGCCCTGGCGCACCTGATCGAGGGCGACATCGGCAATGCGAATTACTGGTACCGACGCGCCGGCGAGCAGCGAACCGGATCGGACCACGAAGAAGAGTGGGACCACATCGTTGAAAAACTGGGCCAGGAATTTTCGACCGCAAGGGAATCCGCGTCATGACGGTTCATCACCTTGACGACACGGTCACGCAACCGTTCTGGGACAATTCCGTCGAACCCCGTCTTGTGATTGATCCGGGCGATATCGTCGTCTTCGATTGCGTCGAAGCGACCGGCCAGCTGACGCGGGATTCCACAGTCGCAGACTATGCGAACCTGGATCGCAGTCTGATTCACGCCCTGAACGGTTCGGTTCATGTCAATGGAGCCGATCCCGGCGATGCGCTGGAGGTTGAGATTCTTGACATGCAGCACAAGGGCTGGGGCTGGACAGGCCACAAACCGGGTTTTGGCCTGTTGGCGGACGATTGCAAGGAACATTATCTGCATCATTGGCGTCTGGATGGCGATGAATGCCATTTCGGCGTCGCCGATATCGTCGTGCCTTTCGAACCGATGCCGGGCTGCGTCGGCGTCGCTCCCAAAGAAGCCGGCCGGTTCGACACGATACCGCCCCGCGCCAATGGCGGAAATGTCGATATTCGCGATTTGACGACCGGCTCGACCTTCTGGCTGCCGATCCTGGTGCCGGGCGCATTGTTTTCGACCGGTGACTGCCACGCCGCCCAGGGACAGGGCGAGGTTTGCGGCACCGGAATCGAGTGCCCGATGACTGTCACAATGAAGATCGGCGTTCGCAGCGATCTTCAGATCACGGAGTTGCAATATTGCCGCAAGAGCCCGGTATCGAAAACCGACACTGTCGGCTATCACGGAACCACTGCGCACGGCCCCGACCTCTACAAGAATGCGCAGAACGCCATCCGCTACATGATCGAGTGGCTGGCCGATCGACATGGTCTCGGCTGGGAGCAGGCTTATGCCTTGTGCAGCGTCGCGGCAAATCTCCAAATCAGCGAGATCGTCGACGCGCCGAACTGGGTCGTTTCAGCCCAAATGCCGCTCAGTATCTTCCGGTCGTGATTTCAGACCGCCGGGTGATCTTGAACATCGCTGCCGGGATAAAGATCCGGCAACGTCAGCCGCCCTTGTTCCAGGGCCGGAATGCCAGCAAGGCGCCCACCGGCGGCCATTTGCCGGTGAAGGTCAGCGCCCGGTCGTCCAGACTGACCATCGCCGGCGGTTTTTCGGTCGGCCATTCAATGGCGGAGAAAAGCCTGTCTGCATCCGGTTTGTCCATCGCATCGCCAAGCGCCGCCCGCAGCCAGTCCTGCATGGCATTTATGCCGCCCGGCTGATGGCTGCGGGTTGAGTAGATCGCCACCCGGAAACTCTGAACGGCTTCGGCGAGGAACGCGATCGCGCCCTCCACCGGCGGGTCCGTGACATTATCCGCACCCTGCCAGCCGCTGTCATAGCCATGGATGACACCGTCAAAATCGAGGCACAGAATCGGTTTAGCCATCAGGCCTTCACGCCGCCTGTTTTGCCTTCAACAGCCCGCGATTGACCAGCAATTCGGCGATCTGCACCGTGTTCAGCGCCGCGCCCTTGCGCAGATTGTCGGAGACGATCCACATGGACAGGCCGTTATCGAGCGTTGAATCCTCGCGGAT
>CAMYKZ010000007.1:62325-66569 GCA_947259045.1 uncultured Afifella sp. | reverse complement strand
GTTTGGCCAGATAATAGGCGGTTGCCAGCCCATGGCCGCCGCCGCCGATCACCACTGCATCATAGGCCGCTTTCGGCTCCGCCTCGCGCCAGGCCGGCGGCCAGTCCTTGTGGCCGGCAAAGCCCTGTCTGATCAGGGAGAAGATGTTGTAATTTTTCATCAGCGCTCAATCCGCCATTTTGCCGCCGCTGTCCAGCGGGCTGTTGAAAAAGCACTAGCCGAGTGCGCGCCGATATTGCTGCGTGAATGCGTCACCGGCAAGCGCGGGAGCGGCGCGGGCGGGAGCGGCAATGCCAAATATTCTGTTCTGAGGTCTCGGATATTCTCAGCGTCCGGCCCGACGCCGTCGCCGAGGCGCCGGAAGCGGCGTCAGGCAGCGGCCTTTTGGCCGGCATCATCACCCAGGATGACAAGATGGTCGCCGTCATCGGGCTGGAGCGACTTTCGGCGAATTGAGCTGTCATTGTGCAGCGGCCGCCAGGCCGGATGAAAAACAATTTCCGCATCGCAACTTTCGACCGATCAGTTCGTTGATGGTTGGAAACCGCTTGACATTCCACCGAGTGGAATTGTGACAGATATAAGATCGAGTGGGAATAAAAACAAAAAAAACAGCGACTTAGGGCCTGCCTTCACATGATGACTGGGAAAATGCCCGTCTCATGACAACGGCTTTTGGCGTGTCTGAACTATATGTCGAGGGGCTGAGATCGATGAATATTGGTGACGTGGCGCACAGAACGGGGCTGCCTGCAAAGACGATCCGTTATTATGAGGACATCGGGCTGGTTCGCGCCGATCGCAAACCGAATGGATACAGGGACTATTCGGAAGATCAGCTGAAAACGCTGTCGTTTGTCGCGCGGTCCCGTTCTCTCGGGTTTTCCATTGACGAATGCCGGCGTCTGCTGGCGTTCAATGCGGACAGCGACAGGTCGTGCGCGGATGTCAAAAGGCTGACAGTTTCGCATATCGGTGAGTTGGAAGTTAAACTGCGGGAACTGACGGAGATGCACGCCAACCTCGTAGCGCTTGTCGACAAATGCAAAGGCGACCGGCAGCCCGATTGTCCGATCATTGATTTTCTGGCCGGCGACAAGGCCGCGTCATAACGATCCCCGTCGAGGCTTGAATCGAATCATTGTGTTGACGTCAGGTCCGCAACGGCAAGACCCGCCGGCAATTCATCCTGCGAGACATATCTGTATCCGAATCCCACGGCGTATTCGGTTATTCCAAGCGCCCTGACAAGTTCGCCATGGCGTTCGACGGCAAAGACGTAGCGCGGGCCGTCCTCGCCGCCATGATCCTCCTCAAGAGCGCCGGAATGATTGAGGATTTCGGCCACCTCTGCGATTGCCTCGCTTTCAAAGGCAAGGCAAAGAACCCCCGCCTGCCCGCCTGACGGGCCGGCCTGGCCGCCGCCATCGTCAAAATAATCCGGACTGGAATTATATTCGTCGGTTTTCCTGCCGTTCCGGAAAAGCTGGTAGATCAGAATATCGTCGTCGTGATTGCTGACGCCGAGCACGGTGCAGGACAGGTCGGCAGACAGTTTTGCGGCCAGTCCCTCATCGACTGAGTTCATCATGTCGCTTGTCTCGTCATAGACAACGACACATCCGCGATCTTCCGGCGTGACGAAGGCGCGGCGCCCGGAAAACGCATCGGCGACCGCCTTTTGCGTGGCGCCCCTGATCGTGTAATTGGCGTAGAAATTTCCCATGCCATTCTCCGGATCTGGATATTCTTCGGCTGACGTTCACCCCCGCCCGGCAAACGGCATCTTGGTTGCCATCACGTTCATGAACATCACGTTGGCGCTGAGCGGCAGGCTGGCCATGTGGGCGACCGCATCGCCGACATGATGGACGTCCATCAGTGGCTCAATGCCGATTTCGCCGTTGGCCTGGGGCACGCCTTCGGCCATCCTGGAGGCCATTTCAGTTGCCGCGTTGCCGATATCGATCTGGCCGCAGGCTATATCGAACGGCCGCCCGTCAAGCGAAATCGTCTTGGTGAGGCCGCTAATGGCGTGTTTGGACGCCGTATAGGGCGCTGAACCCGGCCGCGGCGCATATGCGGAAATCGAGCCGTTATTGATGATCCGCCCGCCCTGCGGGGTCTGGTTTCTCATCATCGCGAACGCGCCGCGGGCGCACAGGAACGAACCGGTCAGGTTGACGTCAATCACCTGTTTCCATTGCTCCGGCGTCAGTTCGTCGATGGTCGCACCGGGCGCATTGGTGCCGGCATTGTTGAACAGCACATCGAGCCGGCCATATGTGTCGCTGATCTTCGCGTAAAGCGCATCGACGGATGCCGGATCGGAAACATCGGTGGAGACACACAGGCACTGGTCGCCGACCGCACCCGCCTCCGATGCGGTTTTTTCCAGCGCATCGAGCCGCCGGCCGGCCAGAACCGTCTTGAAACCCGCATTCAGCAATGCCGTCGCTGCCGCCTTGCCAACGCCTGATCCGGCCCCTGTCACCAGTGCAATTCTTCCCTCTGCGCTCATTTTTCGTCCTCCAGTTTCGTTCCGGCCACCAATGCAGACCTCGTACCGTCATCTCATAGCCTGAACAATGTCGAGCGTCACCCCGGGAGCAAAAACACCCACCAGATGATGTCGCGTTCAATCCGGCAGACCCGGGCCGAGGGCATAGATATCCGCATCCGCTTCGACACGGCCGATCAGCCTTTATCGTATCGTTCGTGACATCCCCGCGGCTTTTTTCTTGCCCCTTCATCGCCAATCCACGACAGTGCGCCGGTCGTCGGACGATGGGGGAGAACTGAACGATCATGTCGCTCAGGCGAAGATTTTTCGATGCCGTCAGCAGGCGGTTTTTTTACGGCTGGACAATGGCCGGCGTGGCGAGCCTCGGCGTGTTCGCCAGCGGCGCCGGCCAGTCGCATACGTTCAGCGTCTTTGTCGAACCGATCTCGCGTGATCTCGGTGTATCAAGCGCCGAGCTGGCAACCGCCTATGGCGCGGCGACATTGGTGGCCGCCCTGCTCCTGCCGCTGACGGGCAGGCTGTTTGACAGGTTCGGACCAAGGCGGGCTCTTGCCGGCATAACCGTGTCGCTGGGGTTTGCCTGCCTGATCTTCGGCGCGGCGGCAAACCTGATCTGGCTCACCCTCGGTTTCGGCCTGCTGCGGTTTTTCGGCCAGGGGTCGCTGATGCTGGGGTCGGCCAATCTGGTGTCGCAATGGTTCAGCGCCCGGCGCGGTTTTGCCATGAGCCTGATGGCGCTGGGTTTTGCAATTTCCATGGCCGTGCACCCGCCCTTGTCGCAATATCTCGTCGACCAGATCGGCTGGCGTCAGGCCTGGATCGTGCTCGGCATTTCCACCTGGCTGATCATGCTGCCGCCGGTTCTCATCATGATTTTTGATACCCCGGAAAGTGTCGGGCTGCGGCCGGATGGGCATTCGCCGATCGCAGCGGCGGGAAACGACAATACGCCTGAAATCACCGGGCTGACCCTGCCGCAGGCGCTGCGCACGTCGAGCTTCTACATTCTCTGTTTCTGCTGGTTCGGCCTGTCGATGATGACGACGGCGCTGCATTTCTATCAGGTGACGATCCTCACCTTCAACGGCGTCAGCACCGAAGTGGCGGCGTTCGTCTTCACCATGTCGGCGCTGACCATGGTTGTCACCATGCCGCTGGTCGGACGGCTTTTCGACCATGCCAGAACGCGGTTTGCGCTGGCGGCCGGCAATCTGATCACGGCCGGCTCGTTGATTGCCATGAGCGCGGCCGGCGGGGTCGGCGGGGCGATCGTCTATGCGCTGATCTTCGGCCTCAACAATGCCTTCAACCTGACGATGTTCGGCTATCTGTGGCCGCGTTATTTCGGCCGCAAACATGTCGGCAGCATTCAGGGCACGGGCCAGATGGTCGCTGTCGTCGGCGCCTCTGTCGGCCCGTTGCCGGTCGGCCTGGCGTTCGACCTGATCGGCGATCCGACCTGGCTGTTGCGTCTGATGGCGCTTTATCCGATAAGCGCGGCGTTGATTGCGGTGGTGTTCCTGCGCACGCCGGCTGGCGTCACCGACAACGCCCACCTGGAATAATTGCCTGAAATGTTTGAAATCTGGATCCCGGTGACGATTGCGGCAGCGTTCTTCCAGAATCTGCGCTCCGCACTGCAAAAACACCTGAAGGGCCGGCTGTCGACATCGGGCGCCGGTTACGTCCGCTTCTTCTACGCACTGCCGCTGGCGCTGCT
>CAMYKZ010000007.1:0-62292 GCA_947259045.1 uncultured Afifella sp. | reverse complement strand
TATTGCCTGCTTGGCGGCCTCACCCAGATCCTGTTCACGGTGTTTCTGCTGTGGACCTTCAGTTTCCGCAATTTCGCCGTCGGCACGACGTTCTCCAAACTTGAGGTCGTCATGGTGGCGGTGCTGGGCGCCGTCATTCTCGGCGACCGGCTGGACTGGATCGCCATCCTTGCCATTGCCATCAGCGCCTGCGGGCTGATCGCCCTGTCGCTCGGTCAGGCAAAACTCAGCGTCAGGGCGCTGATCGCCGGGCTTGGCGAGAAATCGACTCTGCTCGGCCTGGTCTCCGCCGCCTTTCTCGGTGCCTCGTCGGTGTTCTATCGCGGCGCATCCCTGTCGCTTGGCCATGATACAATCGTCATGGCGGCCGCCTTCACGCTGGCGGTCAGCCTGACCATTCAGACACTGATCATGGGCGTGTGGATCGTCTGGCGCGAACCCGGCGAATTTGGCCGGGTGCTCAAAAACTGGCGCACGGCAGGCGCCGTCGGTCTTGTCGGCATGCTGGGCTCGGTCTGCTGGTTTACCGCATTCACGATCCAGGATGCCGCCCATGTCAGGGCGCTTGGCCAGATCGAATTGCTGTTTACCTTCATCGCAACGACTTTGTTCTTTCACGAAAAAGTCGACCGTCGCGAAGTGATCGGCATCGCGCTGGTTTTAGGCGGTATCGTCTTGCTTGTTCTGGGCTGACAGGCTCAGTCGCCTGTCAGTAATTCGGTAATCAGCCTAAAGTCATCGGGAAAATGACTGACCCGGAAGGCATTCATATCGACCGATTGCGCCGCCCAGCATTCTGCAAGGTCTTCGCCGACAAAAACACAGCTCTTGGGACTTTGGCCCGATCGTTCGACGGCTTTGAGAAAGATTTCCGGATCCGGTTTTTCGATACCCACCTCCGATGACAGCAGAACCAGCGGATCTTCAAAAATGCCAAAATCAAAATCGGCCGGGAGAAAATCGGCCAGTTCGTCACGGCTCAGCGATCCGGTATTTGAAATGATGCCCAGTTGCACATCTTCGGCGCGAAGATCGCCCAGGCATTCCTGTGCACCATCGCGCCAGCGCCGTTGACTGACCAGCGTATCGCCGATGTCAAAAAAAATTGCCATGGAAACCATATCCATACTCCTTTCCTATCGGTCATGAATGAAACTAGCAGTTGCCGGGGCCACGGAACAGTCTGAACGCTAGCGGTTTTTTCTCCGTCATGGCAAAAGAAATCCTGACCAGGACGACGAAGGACGAAACCATGAATGGCAAGGTGCTGATTGCGCAGGGCGGCGGACCGACCGCCGTCATAAATCAATCGCTGGCCGGCGCGGCGCTCGAAGCGCGCAATTATGACCAGATCGACGCCGTCTACGGCGCGCTTTACGGCGTGCGCGGCATTGTCGATGAAGCCTTTGTCGATCTGAGCAACGAAAGCGTCGCCACCCTGGAAGCGGTGGCCGCAACCCCCTCCTCCGCGCTCGGTTCAACCCGCGACAAGCCGGATGATGCCTATTGCCAGGCGATCTTCCGCTCGCTGAAGGCCCACAATATCCGCTGGTTTCTTTATATCGGCGGCAATGATTCCTCCGACGTCGTGCGCATCGTATCGGAACAGGCCAAGGCGGAAGATTATCAGATGCGGGCGATCCATATCCCGAAAACCATCGACAATGATCTGGTCTGCAACGACCATACGCCGGGTTACGGTTCGGCGGCCCGGTTCGTCACCCAGGCGTTCATGGGCGCCGATCTCGACAACCGCTCGCTGCCCGGCGTCTATATCGGTATCGTCATGGGCCGCCATGCCGGTTTCCTGACGGCGGCGGCAGGCTTCGGCCGGCATATGCCCGATGACGGGCCGCATCTGATTTTCCTGCCGGAACGGGCGTTCGATGCGCAGGCCTTCCTGGCCGATGTCAGACGGGTTCATGATCATCTTGGCCGCTGCGTGATCGCCGTTTCCGAGGGCATCCATGACGGCAGCGGCACACCGTTCGTCACCCATGCCCGGCAGGCGGAATACGATCCGCACGGCAACGTGCTCCTGTCGGGAACCGGCGCGCTGGCGGACATGCTGGCCAATCAGGTGAAAGTCAATCTGGGCATCGCCCGGGTGCGCGCCGATACGTTCGGATATCTGCAGCGCTCCTTTGCCGGCTGCATCTCCGATGTCGACCAGCGCGAAGCGCGCCAGGCCGGCGAGCATGCGCTTCGTTTTGCCGTCGCAGGCGACACCGACGGGTCCGTCACCATCCGCCGCACCGGCGATTATGCCGTCAGCTTCGAACTGACGCCGCTTGAAGATGTCGCCGGCAAGACGCGCATCATGCCCGACGAATATATCGCGGCATCGGGAACCGACGTATCGGAGGCGTTCCTGACCTATCTCAGACCCTTGCTCGGCTCAGGCCTGCCGACAGTGTCGCGGATCGATTCCGATCACCGGGTGAAACGCATACTGGCGGAAACGGAACGCGGTTGAACGAGGCCGGCAGGTCAAACAGGTCGTTTCAGCAAGCGCATAAAAAGACTGACGCCGGCCAGCGTATGGTGTAGACAGGCGCACCTTAATTCGGCCTTTTTCGGGAGGGCCCAATGGATCAGATCACGACACAGGAAAAGACTTTTGTCTTTGTGATGATCGATAATTTTTCGATGCTGTCTTTTGCGACGGCCATCGAACCGCTGCGCATTGCCAATCGCATGATCGGCCGCAGGCTCTATCGCTGGCGCCTGCTGACGCTGGATGGCGAACCGGCACTGGCGTCAAACGGCATAAATCTGCAGGTCGACGGGTCGATCAAGGAAGAACGTGACCGGGTTCGTCACGGCGAAAAACCGGATCTGGTCTTTATCTGCGCCAGCATGAATGTCGAGCGGTTCCATGACAAGAATCTGAATTCGTGGATTTGCGCGCTTGAGCGGCAGAAAGTGCCCGTCGGGGCGCTTTGCACCGGCGCCTGGATCCTGGCTGACGCCGGCATTCTGGATGGCAAACGCTGCGCCATCCACTGGGAACAATTGCCGGCTTTTGCGGAAAAATTTCCGGAAGCGGAAGTTTACGCCGATCTGTTCGAAGTTGACGGCAATACCTACACCTGCGCCGGCGGAACCGCGTCACTCGACATGATGCTGCACATGATCGGCGAAGACCTCGACGATAATGTCGTTACCCAGGTCTGCGAACAGGCCCTGACGGACCGGATGCGCAATCCGCAAGACCGGCAGCGGCTGCCGCTGCGCGCCAGGCTGGGACTGCAGAACACCAAATTGCTGTTCATCATCGAATTGATGGAAGCGAACATTCCCGAACCGCTTTCGCTGCTCGAAATTGCCAAATATGCCGGCCTGTCCAGGCGTCAGATAGAACGGCTGTTCCGGCGTAATCTCGGCCGCTCGCCGGCCCGCTATTATCTGGAAATCCGGCTCGACCGGGCGCGGCATCTGCTGATTCAGTCGGATGCGCCGATCGTCGAAGTGGCGGTTGCCTGCGGCTTTGTTTCCGCCTCGCATTTTTCCAAATGTTACCGCGAACTGTATGGCCGTTCGCCGCAACAGGAGCGCCAGGGCCGCGATACTCTGCTGGAATGACCGACATAGGCTGCAATCCTGGCGATTTGCGCTTCCCTGGAAAATCATGCGACATTATGAATCCCACGGAATAAACCCTTGATCCGGGGCGTTATCTGTAAGCTTGAGGAAGCTGTCTGCGTGAGTGACGTGAAACAATTCAAGCTGCAACTCGTACAGCTTCTTCCGAAACTCAGGCGGTTCGCCTGCGCATTGACGCGTAATGCGGATGATGCGGATGAACTGGTGCAGATGGCTTGCGAACGGGCAATCCTGAAGTCTGATCAATGGACGGACGGAACCAGGCTTGACAGTTGGGTTTACACGATGATGCGAAATCTCTGGTTCAGTGAGTTGCGCAAACGCAAGGTCCGGCTTGGCCAGGGACAGGTCGATGCGGAAGGAATGACGGAAATTAATTCCGCACCGCAGGCAGAGGATCAGGTTTATGCCAGCCAGATCGGCCAGGCGATATACGCTTTGCCGGACGGCCTGCGCAGCGTCACCCTGCTTGTGTGCGTGGAAGAGCATTCATACCGCGAGGCCGCCGAAATTCTCGATGTTCCGGTCGGAACCGTTATGAGCCGATTGTCGCGTGCACGGCTGCAGCTTGCACAATCGCTGCGCGACCGGCCCGAACTCAGCGCCGAGACAGTTCAGGTTTGACGATGTCGATTGAAGAAAAGATCTCTGCTTATGTCGACGGCGAACTGGGTGACGCCGAACGGGCAGACATGGAGATCCTGCTGCAGTCAGACAGCTCGGCCATGCAGATTCTGCAGGACATGCTGGCGGCCGACGCCCATGCACGGGAAAATTTCGCCGCAGCCCTGGAAGCGCCGGTTCCGCTGGCGCTGGCGCACGCCATCATGAACGCGCAGGAACCGGGCGCGAAGCCGGCAGCGACGCAGGACAATGACCGCTACTGGTCGTTGCCCAGGGCCGTTGCGGCGGGTATCGTGCTCTGCATTGCGGCCGGCATTGCCGGATATGGCGGCTACAAGGCCGGCGCCGGAGGTTCGGCCGCGCCCGTGGTCGCCGCCGCACCCGGCTGGCTGGACGATATTGCCGATTACCACCGGGTCTATGCAGCGGAAAAACGCCATCTGGTCGAAGTCCAGCCCAATGAGGTCGATCATATCGAATCCTGGCTCGGCAATAGAACCAATACGGCGTTTGCGGTTCCAAGCCTGCAATCACGCGGCCTGACTTTCGAGGGTGCCCGCATGCTCGTCGCTGCGGGCAAACCGGTTGCGCAGCTGATGTACCGGGACAGCCAGGGGGCGGTCATCGCGCTTTGTTTTACTTCAAGCACGACACCGGCCGATGGCGCAGTGACGTTCAAGACGTCGAAGTTCAACGACATCGAAATGGTCTCGTGGAAAAAAGCCGGCTCGTCTTTTGTCGTTGTCGGCCCGGCCGGCAATACCAATCTGAAAGCGATTGCTGAAGACGCTTCACAGGCAATCTGATTCCGACTCAACGTAATACTCAAATCCTGCACATCACCATTCGTCATATTGTTCGCGCCAGCGGCGCCAGAGCTTTTCCCCGATCAGGCAATCGACACGGGGCTCTTTCCGCGTCATCTGCGCCGGCACGATCCGCGGAACCGCCGGCGGCGATCGCCCGGCAATTTCCAGGATCATCTTCTGGCGGATCGCGGTGGCGAACCGGTTGACGTCATCGACGGGTATGACGAAGGAAGCCGGGCCGCCGATGACGCAATCCTCGTAATAGATATCGAGATTGGGAATAGCGAAATAACCGCCGGGATTGCCGGCCTTGATCATGATCGGCAATCCGTTGATGACAATGCCCTTGTCGACCAGCCTGTCGCGCATGACCGTCACCGGCCTGCCCTGATTGTTGGCGCCGTCGCCGGATACATCGACAACGCGGCGCAGGCCCTGAAACGCGTTGCGGTCGAAATCGGTCTCGGCAAATTCCAGTACGCTTGAAATCGACGTGCGGCGCAGCCGTCCGATCCGCGATATGGAAAGGCGGCCGGCGAAAGTGTGTGCACTTTCGGCGCTGTCGATCAGGGTCCATGGCACGATAATGGTCTGCAGACCGGAACCGGCCCATTCCACATAGGTGACCGCGATACGCCCCCAGCCGCCGCCGACGATTGCATCGATCACGGTCGGATCGCGCATTGCAGAAGCATAACCGGCGCGCTGGAACTTCTGTTCGTCGAAATCCATCGACCAGGAGACATCGACGGCGAGGATCAGCTCCAGATCGACCTGAACCGGCTCCGACCGGGCGGAGCCGGAAGAAATACCGATGACCCAAAAGAGGCTTGCCAGCTTGATCAGAATTCTGCCCATGGCGGCAGTGTCACCGGCATGCTGCTGCGTGTCCAATCACATTCAGATCCCGGTACGATAACAAGATCAGCTTATGTCTGTTGTGAATCTTGTCTTATGCTGTTCTTCTTCCAGTCAGCTGGGAGATTCGAACGTGAACTCACTCTTTTCGACGATCTCGAAAGATCTGCAGTTTTCGATGCTGCTGCCCTATTCGATGGATCCGGACATCAATCCGATCGATGCGATGAAGCCGGACTTCGCGAAACTGATCTCAGACCAGGACATGGATGTCAAAGCCGTGGCGCTGAAACGGATCATGCTGCTGCTGGCTCTGTGTTTTGCCTGCTCTGCGCTGTTTTTCAGCTTTTTTGACGGTGCGGTTCAGATCTATCTGATCCTGACGGGGCTTTACCTTGGCTGCTATCTGATCTGCCTGTTTGCATCGAATATCGTTCTGGCGGCGGTTTGCCTGATCACACTTGCCGGTTCGATATGGCTGCAATTCCAGTATGCCGAGGCTGTCGTTTACGATGGTCTGCTGGCAGGGCCGGTCCTGCTGTTGCTGCTTTATGCGGCGATAAAATCTTCCTCTGCCGAAACCTAAAGCGACGCGACCAGCGTGACCGTTGCAAGCGCCGCGATCGTCGTCCACATGATCACCCGGGCGATGATCCGCACCGGGACGCCGTATTGCAGTGAAAGCACAAAGGGCATTGCGCCGGCCGGACCGGCGGCCACCAGCAGCGCCGGGTCGGCCCAGGCCGGCGTCACGTTGAGCAGTTCGACAACCAGCAGCCAGACCAGCAGCGGTTGCAGGCCCAGTTTCATGGCGGAAATGACGATGGCGACGGAAGGCCGCTGCGGCGGCGGCTGGCTTGAGAGGATCACGCCAAGCGCAAAAAGAGCCGCAGGAGCTGCCGCATTGCCGGTAAACGCCAGAAAGACATCAAGCCCCTTCGGCAAATCCACCGACAACGCCGCAACGGCGACACCAAGGCCGATCGCCATGATCTGCGGGTTGAGCGCCATCTTGCGCAGCACACCAGTGACCGACGCGCCGCCTGCACGCCCGGAAACGGCATCAAGGATCAGCAGGGTTCCGCTGTGGATTAGGACGGCGTCCATGGTGATGATGGCGACGATCGGGAACGCGGCGTTTTCGCCATAAAGCGCGATGGCGATCGGCAACGCGAAAAACACATGATTGGGAAACGTCGCCGCCATGCCGATCATCAGGCTCTCCAGCGGCGGCCGGTGGTAGATCAGCCGCGCCACAGCGAAACCTGCGGCATAGACGACAATTTCAACGAACAGATAACCGAACAGAAGCCGCCATTCGAATACGGCAAAATCAACGCCTGAAATCAGCCGCAACAAAAGCGCCGGCACGGCGATCATGAAAACGAACCGGTTGACCGCCGTTGCCATGGTCTCGTCGAACAGGCCGAGGCGCGCAAACGCAAAGCCGACGCCGATCAGCGCCGCGACCGGCAAAACCGCATCGAAAAATACCGAGATCATGCTGCCCCCGCCTCTGCCGGTGCAGAATGCTGGAAATCAGCCTGGATGCAATGTCAATTCAATCGTAATTTACGCCCTGAGGCGTTCATTGTTGCTGTCAAACGGGCATTCCTCGATCACGCTCATCTTGTAACGATCGCCGAGGATGGCGATTTCCATCTCGTTGCCCAGCTCAGCAAATTGCGGCCGCACCATCGCCAGCACCAGCGATTTGCCCATCCGCCAGCCATAACCGCCCGACGTTGCACGTCCGACAAGTTCGTCGCCGGCATAGATCGCTTCCGAACCGCGGGCGTCGGCATCCCTCACGCCATGCACTTCCGCCGTCACGAAGGCCCAGCCATCGCCCTTGGCGTGCCATTCCACCAGCGCGTCGCGGCCAAGGAATTGCCCCTTGTTGGGATGGACGAAGCGGTCAAGCCCGGATTCGTAAGCGGAATATTCGATCGACAGTTCGCGCGGGATCAGGCGGTAGCTCTTCTCAAGTCGCATGGAATCCATCGCCCTGATGCCGAACGGCTTGATACCGAATTCGGCGCCGGCATCCATCACCAGATCGAAGATCCGGTTCTGCTGCTCGATCGGATGATGCAGCTCCCAGCCCAGTTCGCCGACAAAATTGACCCTGAGCGCATGGGCGTCGGCGCGGCCGACATTGATGCGCTTGCCGGTCAGCCACGGGAAGGCTTCGGTGGAAAGATCGGCATCGGTCAGTTTCTGCAGCACCTTGCGGCTGTTCGGCCCGGCCAGCACCAGCACGCCATATTGTGTCGTGATCGGCTGCAACGTGACGGAACCGTCGCCTGGCAGCAATTTGCCCAGTATGTCGTGGTCGTGCCGCTCGAATGCGCCCGCGGAAACCAGATAGAACCGGCCCGGCGCCCATTCATAGACGGTGAATTCGGCCCGCACGCCGCCGCGGCCGGTCAACAGATGGGTCAGGGCAATTCGGCCCTGCTTTTTCGGGATGCGGTTGGCCAGGATCGACTCCAGCCAGTCCCGGGCGCCCGGCCCGCTGACTTCCATCTTGGCAAAAGCCGACATGTCGAGCAGACCGACATTTTCATGCACGTTTTTCACTTCTTCGCCGACAAAGGAGAAATAATTTGAACGGCGGAATGACCAGCGCTCGCGGATGCGGCCTGTGTGATCGGCGGGCGGGTGATTGTGCGCCGTCAGCGTATCGTCGACATCGAGCTCCTCAGCCGGCACTTCGTAACCTTCGGGCGCAAACCAGTTCGGCCGCTCCCAGCCATAGACAGAACCGAAGACGGCGCCGAGATCGGCCATGCGCGAATAACACGGCGCGACCTTCAGCGGCCGGGCGGCGGCACGCTCCTCGTCGGGATAATGCATGGTGAAGACGTTGGCATAGGCTTCTTCGTTCTTCTCCTTCAGATAACCGCGCGCGGCATAGGGGCCGAAGCGGCGCGGATCGACGCCCATCATGTCAATGGTCGGTTCGCCCTCGACGATCCATTCCGCCAACTGCCAGCCGGCGCCGCCGGCAGCGGTGACGCCGAAGGAATGACCTTCATTGAGCCAGAGGTTCTTGCGCTCCCAGGCCGGCCCGACGATCGGCGAACCGTCCGGCGTATAGGCGATCGCGCCGTTATAGGTCTTCTTGATGCCGACCTCGCCGAAATAAGGCACCCGTTCGATAGCCGTCTCGATATGCGGCATCAGCCGGTCGATATCCTCCTGGAACAGTTCATATTCAGACTGCGGATCCGGGCCATCGACATAACAGCACGGCGCGCCCTTTTCATACGGTCCAAGCAGCAGGCCGCCGGCCTCCTCGCGCATATACCAGGACGAATCGGCTTCGCGCAGCACACAGAGTTCATCACCGCCCTCGGCGCGGAATTTCCGGATCTCGGGATGAGCCTCGGTGACGATATACTGGTGCTCGACCGGAATGACCGGGATATCGAGGCCGACCATGTCACCGGTCTTGCGGACAAAGTTGCCGCTGGCGGTGACGACATGCTCGCAGGCGATGTCGCCCTTGTCGGTCTTTACGATCCAGCTGTCGTCGGGCTGCTGTTCAAGCGCCACGACATTGGTATTGCGGTAGATTTCCGCGCCCCGGTCGCGCGCGCCGCGGGCCAGTGCCTGGGTCAGATCGGCGGGCTGGATGTAGCCGTCATCGGGATGCTGGATCGCGCCGAGCAGGCCCTCGACATTGACATAGGGCCATTTCGCCTTGATCTCGTCCGGCGTCATCAATTGGACATTAACGCCGATCGTATCGGCGACGCCGGCATAATACATGAACTCGTCCCAGCGGTCTTTCGTACGCGCGAGCCGGACGTTGGAGACCATGCGAAAGCCCGTATCCATGCCGGTCTCTTCCGCCAGTTCCTGATAGAACCGGACGGAATATTTGTGGATCTGGCCAACTGAATAACTGAGATTGAACAGCGGCAGCAGGCCCGCCGCGTGCCATGTGGAACCCGACGTCAGTTCCTTGCGCTCCACCAGCACGACATCCGACCAGCCCTTTTTGGCGAGATGATAGAGCGTGGATACGCCGACAACGCCGCCGCCGACAACAACAACACGGGCCTGGGATTTCATAACCGGTCCTCCGATAAAACGCGGGCTGCAAGCGCCCTCGCTTCAGCTGATCTTAAGGTGTTTTATCGTCATGGCAAAAGCGCGGACTGGCGCAGCGGCGACACGGATGGAGAAATCCGTGCCGCAAATCGGGCGCTAGAGGTTTTTGACACCGTCGGCAATGTCCGGGCGACCGGACGCACGGGCCGCGGCGATTACCGTATTGGCCATCAAAAGCGCAATCGTCATCGGCCCGACACCGCCGGGGACCGGGGTGATCGAGCCGGCAACTGTCGCCGCATCGGCAAAATCGACATCACCGACCAGCCGGGTCTTGCCCTCGCCCTTTTCCGGCGCATCCACGCGGTTGATGCCGACATCGATGACGCAGGCGCCCGGCTTGACCCAGTCGGCCTTGACCATTTGCGGCCGGCCGACGGCGGCAACCAGAATGTCGGCCCGGCGGCAGACACCCGGCAGATCCTTCGTCCGGCTGTGGGCGATCGTCACCGTGCAGTTTTCCTGCAAAAGGAGCTGTGCCACCGGCTTGCCGACAATGTTGGAGCGGCCGATGATGACGGCCTCCATGCCGGAAAGATCCTGACCCAGCGCCTGTTTGGCAAGGATGACGGAGCCCGCCGGTGTGCACGGCACCAGCGCATCTTCCATCGCGCCGGCACCCAGTCTGCCGACATTGATCGGATGAAAACCGTCGACATCCTTTTCCGGATCGATGGCCGCGATCACCAGCTTCTCGTTGATATGCTTCGGCAGCGGCAATTGCACCAGAATGCCGTGGATCAGCGGATCTTCGTTGAGATTGTCGATCAGGCCCAGAAGCTCATCCTCGCCAATGTCGGCAGACAATGTGTGCTGGACGGAATGAAAACCGCATTCTTCGGCCTTTAAACCCTTGTTGCGGACATAGACCTGGCTGGCCGGATCCTCGCCGACAATGACCACGGCAAGACCGGGTTTGACGGCGACTGCGGAGAGAAGCTGGTCGCGCGCCTGTTTGACGTTTTCGATGATGGCAGCGGCAACGGCCTTGCCGTCGATCACATGGGACTCAGCTTTGATAGCAGGGGCGCTCATTTAAAGGCTCCGGGTCGGATTGCGGTTTGATTTGCGATTTTTGTAGCGTCGGGCTGGCTGGGCCGACCGTCGGTTTGCGACGTCCGGCGGATCATTCGGGAAAGGCGAACCCGTGCTGATAACAGCCAATTCGCTGCAATGCAAAACCGCTCTCGTGATATACCGCATGCGTCGACGAAGGCAGCGTATACGGTTCAGGCGGCCCGGGATTTCGGCCAGAACGCCTTGATCTCATCGGGAAGCGTCGCAATCACGTCATCGATTTCGCCCTTGCTGATATGCTCCGACAGCAGGAAGAACACCGCGCGTATGGCACTCTCGGCGTGAATTTCCTCATGACCGTGCAACTTCCCGGTCAGATCATCGACGAATTCTCTGCCGTGGTGGATGGATTGCGGACCGGCAAGCGGGTTCCAGCCCTCAAAATAGATGCCACGGATCAGTGTCGGCAATTGCGCGCCGAGATCGCCGACTTCGCTGGCCGGCATGCGGTCGCGAAGCTGATGCAGAACGGCGCGCAAGGCTGCGTAAGCGGAACGTTCGCTCGGCACCTTGAGAATTTGCCGCAGTTCGTGCACCCATTCATGGGCCTGCTGCGCCGCATGGTCGATCGCCGGAATATTGGTCATCTGAATCTCCGTCATCTGGACGTTTTGATAACCATGACGAGCATGAACGGCGCTTTGCTGCATTGACCCGGCGCAATCCGTTTTGGCGCCGCGGCGTCAGGTTTTTGCTTTCGCCTGGCCCCGGCGGGCCGGCTTCAGGCGGATGCGCATGCCGCCGCTCTCGGGCCTGTCGATCTCGAATGCGCCTGTCTTGGCCACGAGATCGCTGAGTTTGGCGAAACCATAAGTCCGGGCGTCGAAATCCGGCGCCAGGTCGGCCATCCGTTGGCCGACGGTGGCAAGCCGGACCCAGCCGCCTTCATCGTCGATCTGGGCAATCGCCTTGCGCAGGATCGGCACGGCAGTGCGCAACGATTGCCGCGCCTTGCCGTCCGGCGCAGGTTCGCGGTCCGGCGCCGGCGCTTCCGGCAGCAGGTTTTCCGTATAGATGAAACGGCGGCAGGCCTGGCGGAAGCTCTCCGGCGTCTTCTGCTCGCCGAAACCGAAAACATCGACGCCCTGTTCGCGGATGCGCGAGGCCAGGCGGGTAAAATCGCTGTCGGATGAAACCAGACAGAAGCCGTCAAAACGCCCGGTATGCAGCAGATCCATGGCGTCGATCACCAAGGCAATGTCGGAGGCGTTTTTGCCTTTGGTATAAGCGAACTGCTGGTAAGGGACGATGGCGTGGCTGGCGAGAATATCCGTCCACTGTTTCATGCGCGGACTTGAAAAATCACCGTAAATGCGCCGGACGCTGGCCTCGCCGATCTTGGCGATTTCCTCAAACAGGCCGTCGGCAATGCGGGCAGATGCGTTGTCGGCGTCGATCAGGACGGCCAGGCGGCGTGAACGGGTTTCTTCGGCCATCTTCAGGTCTCCGCATTTTCAAGAATCACAGGCTAGGACAGTCGGGCGGGACCGGCAAGCAAGGCCCGTCAGGTTGACGGGGCGGCCTGCAGGATCATGTCGGACGCCTTTTCGCCGATCATGATGATCGGCGCATTGGTGTTGCCTGATATCAGCCTCGGCATGATCGAACCATCGACGACCCGCAACCGGTCGACGCCGTGGACCCGCAGATCCGGCGCGACGACTGCGTCCGCGTCCGTTTCCGGGCCCATGGCGCAGGTGCTGGTCGGGTGGTAAACGGTGGACGCCGCGTTGCGGCAATAAGCCAGAAGGCCCTCATCGTCGGTGACATCATTGCCGGGATACACTTCAGCCTCAAGAAACGGCGCCAGGGCGTCGGCATTGAGGATAGCGCGCAGTTTTCTGAGACCTTCGACATTGGCCTGCCGGTCAAGTGCGGCTGAAAGATAATTGGCCCGGATCTCAGGCGCCGCAAACGGATCGCTGCCGGTGACATGGATGGACCCGCGGCTTTCGGGCCGAAGCTGGCACACGGATGCGCTGAAACCGGAAAACGGGTGCAGCGCCTCGCCCATCTTGTCGCCGGAAAACAGCAGAAAATGCACCTGAATATCCGGCAGTTCCAGTTCGTCGCGGGAGCGGAAAAACGCCGCCGCGTAACCGGCGCTGACGGTCAGCGCGCCCTTGCGCAGAAGCGCGTAACGCAGGCCCATCTTCATCCGGCCGAACAGGCTGCGCGCCTGATCGTTCCAGGTGATCGGCTGCGTACAGCGCAGAACCATGCGGACCTGAATATGGTCCTGGAGATTTTCACCCACCATCGGGGCATGACAAATCACTGGAATATCAAGGCTTTGCAGCAATTCGCTTTGACCGATTCCAGAAAGTTCCAGCAGTTGCGGCGAATTGATCGCACCGCCGGAGAGGATCACCTCGCCGCACGCCTCCGCACGCTTCACCGTGCCGCGTTGGGAAAATTCCACGCCAGTGGCCGTCTTGCCGTCAAACAGGATCCGGGTGGCGTGGGCGCGGGTTTCGATGCGCAGATTGGCGCGTTTTCCAGCTGGTTTGAGATAGCCGCGGGCTGTGCTGCAGCGGCGGCCGTTGCGCGAGGTTGTCTGGAAATAACCGATACCCTCCTGGCTTTGGCCGTTGAAATCGGGATTGTACGGCAGGCCGGATTCCACGCCTGCGGCAATGAAGGCATCGCACAACGGATGCGGCTCGGTCTGGTTGGAGACGGCAAGCGGACCGCCGGCGCCGTGATAGTCACCCGCACCGTTCTGCTGATCCTCGGCGCGGCGGAAATAGGGCAAGACATCGTCATAGGACCAGCCGGTATTGCCGAGTTGCCGCCAAAGATCGTAATCCTGCTTCTGACCGCGGATATAGACCAGCCCGTTGATGGAACTGGAGCCGCCAAGCACCTTGCCGCGCGGCTGGAAGATCTGCCGGCCGCCAAGTTCCGGTTCCGGTTCGGTCTGGTACATCCAGTTGACATTCTTGTCCTTGAACAGGCGCGAATAGCCGATCGGCACATGGATCCACGGGTTGCTGTCGCGGCCGCCGGCTTCCAGCAGCAGCACCTTGTGCCGGCCTGACGCCGTCAGCCGGTTTGCGAGCACGCAACCGGCCGAGCCTGCGCCGATGATGATGTAATCGTAGCTGCCGATGGAAGGCGTTTGCTCTGTCATGTCATCCCCTTTATCATCGCCGCAGCCATGTGTCGCCCGTGACCGATCGGGCGATTTGCATGACACGATTTGCACAAATCCGCGATCTGGGATTCTATCGGTCTCAATCTTGATTCGGTCAATGAACAGGACCCGGCATGAATTTTCGACCATTCGGACTATGCGGCAGCCTGCTCGTTGTCGTAGTTTTCGTGAGTACACCGGCAGACGCTGCCTCGCTGGATTCCTGTGTCGCCGGAATCCGCAATCAGGCGCTCAAGGCGGGCGTGAACAAATCGATCGTCAATCAGGCGCTCAGCAACGTCAAGTTCGACGAAAAAGCGGTACGGTTCTCCCGCTCGCAGCCGGAATATAAAACGCCGATCTGGGATTATATGGCGTTCCTGGTCGATCCGGAGCGGATCCGGACCGGCAAAGCGATGATGAAAAAACACGGGCGAACCCTGCGCGCCGTGGAAAAGGCCTATGGCGTCGACCGTTATGTGATCGCGGCCCTTTGGGGCGTGGAAAGCAATTACGGCAACAACCAGGGAGATTTTTTCATTCCCCATGCGCTTGCCAATGTGGCTTGCGCCGGCAAACGGCCGAAATTTTTCCGCGGCCAACTGGTCGCCGCGCTGCAGCTTGTCTCGCGCGGCGACCTGAAACTGAAGGACCTGTACGGCTCCTGGGCCGGTGCCTTCGGCCAGACCCAGTTCATCCCGACAACCTATCGCAGCCTGGCGGTGGATTTCGACAAAAACGGCAAGCGCGATCTGGTTCATTCGGTGCCTGACGCGCTGGCTTCCACCGCCAATTACCTGAAAAAGAACGGCTGGAGCAAAGGCGGCAGCTGGGGGTACGAAGTGCGCCTGCCGAAAGGCTACAAAGGACCGTCTGGACGCAAGGCCAAAGCGTCGCTTTCAACCTGGGCCAAGCGCGGCATCAAGCGGCTGGACGGCAAGAAACCGAGCGGCAAGGCCAGTGCCGCGCTTTTGCTGCCGGCGGGAAAGAACGGACCGGCCTTCCTGATCCGGCACAATTTCAATGTCATCCGCACCTACAATTCCAATGACGCTTATGCACTGGCTATTTCGCATCTGTCGGAGCGGCTGAAGGGTGGTGGTCCGATCAAGACTGCCTGGCCGACCAGGGATCCGGGGCTCACCCGGTCGGAGCGGCTGCAATTGCAGATCCTGCTGCTGCGCGCCGGCTACGATATCGGCGAGGCCGACGGCAAGATCGGACCGGCGACCCGGGCGGCGATCAAAAAAGCGGAGCAGAGATTCGGCCTTCCGGTCACAGGCCGGCCGGGCGGAAAGATCTACAAGGCGCTGGGCGGGAAATGAGCGCCATCGTTTATTCTGCTGCGGCAAGCAACCCCTGGTACCGCGCCGCTTCCGCCGCTGACGGCGGCACCTGGGCATAACCGCCGTTGGCGGCCGCAAGAAACAGGACTGTCACCAGAATACATCTCATCATCTCTCTGGTCTCCCGTCATCTTAGCCAATCTTTTCCGTGTTGCCGCGCAGCTTCAACATCTGGATCAGGATCAGTGTCTTAGCGTCCAGAAGCACATTGGAACAGGCGAGAGAGAACAAATCGTCCAACGGCATTTCGACAATTTCAATCTCCTCGCCTTCGTGCGCAAGGCCGCCGCCATCCGAGATCCTGCCAGCCTCGTTGTAAGTCGCCAGATAAAGCCCGACCGTCTCCGTCAGACAGCCCGGCGACATGATAGTCCGCCCGCAGGCTTCCAGATTTTCAAGCCGGATGCCCAGTTCCTCTTCCGCCTCCCGGTGCATCGCCTGTTCCGGCGTCTCGCCCTCATCGATCAGGCCGGCACAGGCTTCCAGCAGAAACGGATCGTCATCGGTTTCCAGCAGCGGCGGCCGCCACTGGCGGACCAGCATCGCCATCCGGCGCACAGGATCAACCGGCAGCACAGCCACCGCATGACCATGATCGATGACCTCGCGCTTCAGTTCAACCGGAACGCCATCGTCGCCGGTGACCGCAACGATGAGTTCGTCGACCGTATTCCAGCCGGAGAATGTCCGGTGCCTGCCGGTAATAGCGAGATCAGGCCTTGTCATGTTCGGCTTCCATTTCGGAAAGAATTTCATCGGTATGTTCGCCGAGCGCCGGCGCCGGACGCTCAGACATCATCGCCCGGCCATCGCACATGATCGGCGTCCGCAACCCCGGCACAGTGCCCGCACCCAGCGGCAGGTCGACGGTCATGCCTCGGGCCTCAACCTGCGGATCGGCGAACACCGCCGCAAGGCCGTTAATCGGACCGGCCGGGACCTTGGCCTGTTCCAGCGCCGACAACAGTCCGTCCGATGTCTGCGCCGATGTTGCATCCTGCAATATCGGCAACAATTCGTCGCGGTTGGCCACCCGCCGCCCATTGTCAGCAAAGCGCGGGTCGTCCGGCAGGCCGGGATGGCCGAGCAGACCGCAGAGCGAGCGGAACTGACGGTCGTTTCCGGATGCAATGATGATATGGCCATCCGATGTCGGGAAGACCTGATAGGGCACGAGATTGGGGTGGGCATTGCCGAGCCGCTTCGGCTCGACGCCGGACACCAGGTAGTTCATCGCCTGATTGCCGAGCACGCCGACCATGGAATCGAGCAGCGCCATGTCGATATGGGCGCCCACGCCTGTCTGTTCGCGCTGGTGCATGGCTGCCTGAATGGCGATGACGGAATAGAGCCCGGTAAAGATATCGGCGAAAGCCATGCCGATCTTCATCGGCTCGCCGTCTGCTTCGCCGGTCACCGACATGATGCCGCTCATGCCCTGGATGATGATGTCATAGCCCGCACGGGACGCATAGGGACCGGTCTGGCCGAACCCGGTGATGGAGCAATAAATCAGCCGCGGATTGACGGCCTTCAGACCCTCGTGATCGAGACCGTATCTGGCCAGCCCGCCAAGCTTGAAGTTTTCGATCAGAACGTCGGCGCCGGCGGCGAGACGGCGGACAATGTCCTGTCCTTCACGCGTCTTGATATCGACCGCGATGGACCGCTTGCCGCGATTGCAGGAATGGAAATAGGCGGCGTCGAAATCGGCTCCGGCATCGTCTTTGATGAACGGTGGCCCCCATTGGCGGGTATCGTCGCCCTCACCCGGCTTTTCCACCTTGATCACGTCAGCGCCGAGATCGGCCAGGACCTGGCCTGCCCACGGACCCGCCAGAATGCGCGCCAGTTCGATGACCCGCAGGCCGGCCAGAGGTTTCGAATTTTCGCTCATCGTTTGATCCCGCTGATCTGCCGCGCCCGCGACACAGCCATATCACGCCGGGGTCCGGAGATGTCCAGACAAGATCTTTACGGATCGGCGGGAATTCCGGTCCGTTTTTCGGTTAGAGCCGAAATCTTCAATCACGCGAACACGTTAGCGTCAGTGCCGGAAATGTCATTTCCGGTGAATTCTGCCATTCCGCTTTCCTTCACCTTCGATCGTGTTAATGTTTTCCAGGGGCCGGTTCCGGTCCGCTCAGGGGATTGACCATGCGAACCGAAAATGCCCCGCTGATCCAACTGGCGGATTATCGACCGACTGACTACCGTATCGACACTGTCGATCTTGACTTCAAACTGGCGCCGGAAGCGACACGGGTCGTTTCCCGTCTGACCATTGCACGGCGCGATCAAACGCCTGCGGGAACGCCACTGCAGCTCGACGGAGACGGCCTTGTTCTGAAGGGGCTGTCGATCGACGGCATCGCGCTGGCCGACCACGCCTATGAGGCGACGCCTGACCGTCTGACGCTGAATAATCCGCCTGCCGATGCCTTTACGCTGGAAGTCATCACCGAAGTCAATCCAACCACCAACAGCGCCCTGATGGGGCTTTACCGGTCGAACGGGACCTACACCACACAGTGCGAGGCCGAGGGTTTTCGCCGGATCACCTATTTTCTCGACCGGCCGGACGTGCTTTCGGTTTACACAACGCGCATCGAATCGCGCAAAGGCGACGCGCCGGTGCTGCTTGGCAACGGCAATCCGGTCAGCAAGGGAATGCTTGCCGGGACCGACCGGCACTTTGCCGTCTGGTACGATCCGCATCCCAAACCGGCCTATCTGTTTGCGATTGTGGCCGGCGATCTGGCATCCGTGCATGAGAATTATACGACGACATCCGGCCGCCAGGTGACGCTCGGGATCTATTGCGAACATGGGCGCGAAGACCGCTGCCATTATGCCATGGATGCGCTCAAGCGCTCGATGCGCTGGGACGAAGAGCGGTTCGGACGGGAATATGACCTCGATGTCTTCAATATCGTCGCCGTGTCGCACTTCAATATGGGCGCCATGGAAAACAAGGGCCTGAATATTTTCAACGACCGCTATGTGCTGGTCGACCCGCAAACCGGGACCGACCAGGATTACCGCGGTGTCGAAACCGTCATTGCGCATGAATATTTCCACAATTGGACGGGCAACAGGATCACCTGCCGGGACTGGTTTCAGCTTTGCCTGAAAGAAGGCCTGACGGTGTTTCGCGATCAGGAATTCACCTCAGACATGCGATCGCGCCCGGTGAAGCGGATTTCCGATGTGTCGGCCCTGAGACAGCGGCAGTTTCCCGAAGACAACGGGCCGCTGGCCCATCCCGTGAGACCGACGGCCTACCGGGAAATCAACAATTTCTATACTGCAACGGTATACGAAAAAGGCGCAGAAATCTGCCGCATGCTGCAGACCGTGCTCGGCGAAGACGGCTTCCGGGCCGGCATGGATCTCTATTTCGAGCGTCATGACGGCGATGCCTCCACGATTGAGGATTTCCTCGCCTGTTTTGCCGAGGCGACCGGTGCTGATCTGGAGCACTTTTCACTCTGGTATCATCAGGCCGGAACGCCGACGCTCGCTGTCCGGCACGATTATGACCGGGCGGCAAACCGGCTGACGCTGACCCTTGAACAGAGCAACCCGGCGACCCCGGGCAACAGCGAAACCCGCCCCTTGCATATTCCGGTCCGTTTCGGACTGGTGGGTCCGGACGGACAGGATCTGTCTTTTGCCGGCGCACAGGGCGATGTTTTCGGCGATGTGCTGCATCTGAAAGATGCGCGGGCCAGTTTTGTGTTTGACGGTGTCATGGCGAAGCCGGTTCCTTCCCTGCTGCGTGGATTTTCTGCGCCGGTCCATCTTGAAACCGATCTTGACCCGGAGCAGTTGATCTTCCTCGTCGGCCACGACCCGGATCCGTTCAATCGATGGGATGCCGCGCAGGCCCTGGCGCTGGACATGCTCAAGAATGCGGTACATTCGATCCGTAATGGCGACGAGGCTCAATTCGACGGCAATTATGCTCAAGCCATGGCGCTTCTGGCCGCCAACGAGGATCTCGACCCGGCCTTTCGCGCGTTGGCGCTGTCTTTGCCAAGCGAAACGGACATCGCACAGGCGATCGGCACGGACGTCGATCCGGATTCAATCCACCTGGCGCGATCTGCGCTGAAGCGGCAATGCGGTGTCGAGATCGCATCCGTCGCGCAGGCTGCGGCTGACCGCAATGCGCCGGCTGCAACCTATTCGCCTGATGCCGCGGATGCCGGCTGCCGGGCCTTGCGCCATGCCGCATGGGAGCTTCAGATATCCGCCGATCCGACAGTCGCATCCGATATCAGGGCGGCTTTTGACGAAGCACAGAACCTGACGGACAGGTATGCCGCCATGCGCGTCCTGACCCATGAAAAGGCGAAAGAGGCGGTGCCGGTCCTTTCGACCTTCTTCAATCGATATCAGGACGATCCTCTGGTTCTGGACAAATGGTTTTCGGTCCAGGCGACGGTTCCCGGCCCCGAAGCTCTGGACACGGTCCGGTCGCTGACGGAACACCGGGCCTTCTCGTTCGACACGCCGAACCGGGTTTATTCTCTGATCCGCTCGTTCGGCGCAGCCAATCCGACAGCCTTCAACCGCACGGATGGAGAAGGGTATCGTTTTCTTGCCGCAATTATCGGCGAGCTTGATCCGAAGAACCCGTCCGTTGCGGCTCGGATGGCGACCTGTTTCGGGTCGTTCCGGATGCTTGAACCGGTTCGCCGGGCGGCGGCAAGAGCCGCTCTTGAAGAGCTTGCAGGACGGGAATCCCTGTCGCGTGATGTATCGGATATCCTGACACGGACGCTGCAGGACAGTGAGGCATGACGCGGCATAAACCAGTCTGAAACGCGGCAAATTAATTTTTTGTTAATAGACTGGACAAGTGGATTCGCGTCGATTCAAATGGAAGTGATTCGGGGGATGGGGCTTCTGGATCGTTTCTTGAGAGGAGGCACGCATGGGGCGGGCAAATGTGTCCTTTGCGTCAGCGATAAAACGAATTCCAGAATTCGGCCGGCTTAACCGCGCCGCCCTGCTCGGGCATGCACGGCTGTTTATCCATCCGGCCTATATTCGCCTTGTCCAGACCGAACCTATCGTCAGGCGGGCTATCCCGATTCTGATTGTCATGTTCGTTGCAGCACTCGGCACCATGCGTGCGCTGGCAGTCTATGAGCAGCGCCAGATCATGAACGTGGATGCCCAGCACGACCTGATCCTGATTGCAAAATCAGTCGCGGCAGATATCGAAGCCGCCAATATCTCAGCCTATCCGGGCAGCCAGCAGGCAATGGCGGGGCTGCTTGCCAATGCCCTGCCGGAGCCGGCCCGGATCAACGGCCGCATGGTCATTCTTGCCGACGGCGCGGGGAATATTACCGCCCGTCACCCAACCGCCTACACCGGCGAAGAGGCGAGCGTGAAGACGCTGAACGAATTTCTCGGCGCCGGACAGGTGCTGACGACATTGGGCGCATCGGCCGGCGTCATGCAATTGACGCTGCCAACCGGTGAAGATGTCATTGCAACCGTCTATCAGACGCTGGATCAGACAGCGTCCGTTACCGTGCTGCAGAGTCAAGCGACGATCTATGCGCCATGGCGGATCGTCGTCTCGCGCGAGGCAACCGTCTTTGTCGCCACAGCCATTGTTCTGGTGATTCTCGGATTTGCCTATCATGCCCAGGCCGCGCGGGCCGAAGAAGCCGATTTCATCTATACGGAAACCCAGAACCGCTTCCATATGGCACTGCATCACGGCCGGTCCGGCCTGTGGGACTGGGACCTCGGCCGAGGCGCCATATTCTGGTCTCCGTCGATGTTCGAAATGCTCGGATTACCGGACCGCAACCGGCTTTTGTCGATGCGCGAACTGGCTGAACGGGTACATCCCGAAGACGGCAACCTGATCGACATGGCAAACAATCTGATCGCCGCCAATGGCGGCCAGGTCGACCGCGAATTCCGCATGCAGCATGCTGACGGGCACTGGGTCTGGATTCGCGCCCGCGGCGAGGTCGTTACCGACGCTGACATGCGGACGCATCTGATCGGTATCGCCGTTGACGTCAGCGAACAGAAAAAACTTGCTGAAGCATCGCTGACGGCCGACCTCAGGCTGCGGGACGCCGTGGAAGCCATTTCGGAGGCATTCGTACTCTGGGACGCCAATGACCGGCTGGTGCTGTGCAACAGCAAATATCAGCAGCTCTACGGCCTGTCGGACGATATGGCCCGGCCAGGCACGCCCTATTCGCAGGTCCTGAACGCAGGCCGGCGGCCAGTCGTCGCCAATGAACTGGCTCCGCAGGAAAAGGCAGGTATCGGCGCGCGTTCAGTGGAGGCTCGGATCGAAGACGGAAGCTGGCTGCAGATCAGCGAACGACGAACAAAAGATGGCGGTTTCGTTTCAGTCGGCACCGACATTACAGCCCTGAAACAGCATGAAAACCAGTTGCTGGAGAACGAGCGTGCATTGACGGAAAATGTCATTGATTTGCGCCGGTCGCGGCAGCAATTGGAAACCCAGGCACAGCAGCTTGTCGAACTGGCTGAAAATTATTCGATCGCAAAAGATCGCGCAGAGGAAGCCAATCGCGCAAAATCGGAATTTCTGGCAAATGTCAGCCATGAGCTTCGAACCCCACTCAATGCCATCATCGGTTTCTCTGAAATCATGACATCGAACGCGTTCGGTCCGTTGGGCAATGAAAAATACGTCGAATACAGCCGGGATATACACGAGAGCGGCCGCTACCTGCTCGGCATCATTTCCGATATTCTCGAAATGGCGCGGCTGGAAGCCGGCCGCACGGACATCGAGCCGGAAACCCTCAATGTGTTCGAGGCGGTCAGCGAGACGGTGCGCGACCAAAGCAGTGATGCCAGCAGCGCCGGTATCGATATCGAGTATGACATCCCGCAGACCATGAGCGTGGAAGCCGATCGCCAGGCTCTGCGGCAGATCATGCTCAATCTGCTGTCGAATGCGATCAAGTTCACGCCGGAAAACGGTCAGGTGAAAATTCACGCAAGAACCGATCAGACGCTGGTTTCGCTGGTTATTGAGGATAATGGCATCGGTATCGCCAAGGAGGCGCTGGACAGGCTGGCAAGGCCATTCGAACAGGTCCAGCCGCAGTTCATCCGCGATCACAAGGGTTCCGGCCTCGGTCTGGCGATATCAAGATCGCTGGCGCGGCTTCATGGCGGAGATCTGGTGATTTCATCGACAACCGGCGTCGGCACAATCGTGACTGTGACCTTGCCGGCCAGCCCGGGCGGCCTGTCCGACGAAGAGACCAACGAAGCGGCCTGATTGGCCGTTTGCCATGTCGGCAACACTTCACACTGATCGTCAACTCCGCAACCATGAAACACCGCCCGGCTGCGTCCGGACGATTATCGCTCGGCAGCCGACCGATCCAGAACACGGAAAAATGCTTTTTCCGCAATGTCCTGAATATCGCTCAGCCGTGCCGACAGCACACTGAAATCGGGCTCTTTCATTTGGCGTGAAAGAAAGTCCTTGAAACCGGACGGCGCCTGATCCGGTTGAAACCGCCGGTCGTCGGCCGCCCGGATGAACTGCATCAGCGCGCTCTGGAATTGCGCGGCATCGGCAAGTGCGATCCATGCGGCTTTGAGCGTATCGTCATCTTCCGTCAGATGAGGATCATCTGCGGCGCGCCGCAAAACGTCCGCTGTCGGTTCCCCTGCACGGCGGGCGAGGCCCGCCAATACAGCAAACTGTGCGGCAAACTCTATATCCATCAGACCGCCCGGCACCGTTTTGAACGCCCATCGATCAGGATCGCCACGTTCCGCCTGGACGCGGCCGCGCATGTCCAGAAGATCGTCCCTCAACAGCTTCGGGTCGCGTTCGCGGCTGACGACATTGTCGATAATTCCATCGACCCGGGCACAAAGGGCCGGATCGCCGCCGACAGGCCGGGCGCGCGCAAGCGCCAGATGTTCCCAGGTCCAGGCTCCTTCCTGCTGATAGCGCTCAAATGCCTCGATATGGGTCGCCAGCGGGCCAGCCTGGCCTGACGGTCGCAAGCGCAGGTCGACCTCGTAGGCAATCCCCTCAGCCGTCGGCGCAGAAAGCGCCGCAACCAATCTTTGCGTCAGGCGGGCAAAATACTGGCTTGGCGCCAGCGGCCTGTCTCCCCCCGAACCGCCGGCGTCCTTGTCATGATCGTAGATGACGATGAGATCGAGATCGGAGCCGGTCGTCATTTCCCGGCTGCCCAGTCGCCCCATCGCCAAAAGGGCCAGACGCCCGCCCTCGATCCGGCCGTGACGCCTGGAAAATTCAATCTCGACATGATGCAGCAATCGGTTGGCGACGATTTCCGCCAGCTCCGACAGTGCGAGGCTGACCTCGGCGGGGCTTGTCGTGCCGGTCAGCAGGCGGATTGAAACCAGGAACCGCTGCTCGGAGGCGAACAGCCGGGTCCGGTCCAGCACGTCTTCAAACCCGGTTGCCTGGGCCAGGCTTTCATCAAATCTGACGGCGAACGTCTCCGGGTCACCGTCAGCTTCATAGAATGCAGGATCGATCAGCGCTCCGACCACCTGCGGCCGGCGGGCAAAGACTTCAGCCAACCGCGGCGCCGAACCGAGGATCATCGCCAGAAGGTCAAGCAATTCGCGCCGCGCCGACAGCAGCGCGAAAAGCTGTACGCCGGCCGGCAAACCGCGCAAGATGCCATCGAAAGAGCGAAGCGCGGCATTGCCGTCCCCGGCATTGCAGAAGGCTTTCAGCAGCGCCGGCGTAATATTGGTGAGAGCCTCGCGCGCCGCAGTCGAGCGCATCGCCGGAAAGCGCCCGAAGTGCCAGGCGCGGATCGTCCGGGTGACATATTCCGGATCGCTGAACCCCATCCGGCTTAGCGTTTCGATCGTTTGCGGATCATCATCGTCGCCGGTGAAAACCAGATTGCCTGCATCCGCCGAGAGTTCCGGCGCATCTTCAAACAGCGCAGCATAACGCGATGCGACCTTGTTCAGCCGTTGACGGGCCTGATCTTCGAACTCCGATACCACGTTGAACCCGCTCAGGCGGGCGACACGGCCAAGCTCCTCACGATCCTTGGGGATGGTCTGCGTCTGCTCATCGCGCACCATCTGCAACCGGTGCTCCAAACACCGGAACCAGACATAGGCTTCATCAAGCTCTGATCGAGCCTCTTCATCGATCCAGTTGTGTTCCCGCAATTTTTCCAGCATCAGCCGGGTTCCGCGGCCGCGCAGTTCCATGTCACGCCCGCCAGCGATCAATTGCTGTGTCTGGACAAAAAACTCGATCTCGCGAATGCCGCCGCGGCCGCGTTTGAGATCGTGCCCGGCGACCTGCACCGTACCGTGGCCGCGATGCGCATGAATCTGCCGTTTGATGGAGTGAATGTCGGCGATGGCTGCGAAGTCCAGATACCGGCGCCAGATAAACGGGCCTATTTCCCGCAGAAAACTCTCGCCGCACGGGATATTGCCGGCACAGGCACGCGCCTTGATCAGCGCGGCCCGTTCCCAGTTCTGCCCCATGCTCTCGTAATATTGCAACGCGGCTGAAATCGACAGCGCGACCGCTGTCGCGCCCGGGTCCGGCCGCAGCCTGAGATCGGTCCGAAAGACATATCCGTCCGCTGTCCATTCCTGCATCAACTGGACCAGCAGGCGGATCGTCCGGATCCAGAACACCGACGGCTCCTGTCCTGCCGCCAGGCCCGGCGCCTCCGCGTCGTAAAAGGCAATGATGTCGATGTCGCTGGAATAATTCAGTTCATGTGCGCCATATTTGCCCATGGCAATGATCGTGATCCCCGATTGCTCCAATGGCGTGCCGTCCCATTTGCCCTGCCTTGTGGCGTCGTCGAGCGCAAAACGCAGCGCCGCATCGACGGCTGCGTCGGCAAAATCAGTCAACCCGGTCGTCACCGTTTCCAGGCTGACAGCACCGGCCAGATCGGCAAGGCCCAGGCACAGCGCGACATTCTGCTTGGCCCGGCGCAGCGCCGACATCGCAATTTTACGGTCCTGCCACGAGGCCTTGCCGATTTCGCTAATCGTCCGGTTCAGATAATCTTCCGGAGCCGTTTCCAGAATATCCAGAAGCCTGCCGGAATCCTTGGCAGCGAGATCCAGCAGAAACGGACAGTCGCCGAGCGCGGCCGCAAGAAAATCGCGCACTGTGGTGTTGTCAAGCAGGGTGGCGTGCCTGTCCTGTATGCCGTCGCGCTCTGCCGCCTCGTTCAACATGGCCAGTGCGGCCTCGGCCCAGGGCGATGCCGGCAACGGGCAGGTCCTGTCAATCAGACGGTCACTTGCCATCGGCCTCTCCATCGACCGGTATGATCAGACTGGCCTTGAGCCCCGGTTGATTATCGCTGAGTTCAAGTCCGCCGCCATGCAATTCAACGACCGCGGTCACAAGACTCAGACCGAGCCCTGCTCCGGGTTTTGACCGGCTCTCTTCGAGCCGGACAAATCGTTCCGTCACACGCTCGCGATCGGCCTCGGCGATACCCGGACCGTTGTCTGCGACACTGATCGTCACGTGTTCTCGATCATTTCTGATGGCAACATCGATATGGGCCTCCGTCTCCAATTGAAGGCAATATTTAATGGCATTGTCCAGCAGGTTGGCAACCGCCTGCGAAAGCAGTTCACGATTGCCGGTTATGATCACCGAACCGCCGGCGTCCAGGGAGAAACCGATCCCCGCTTCTTCGGCAAGCGGTTCATAAAGTTCACATACGTCCCGGATCAGTTCTGCGACATCGACAGGACCGAATTCCGCCATTGATGAACCGGCTTCCACCCGGGCGATCATCAACAGCGCGTTGAACGTGCGGATCAACTGGTCGGAATCTTCAATTGTCGCCTGCAGAGCATCGCGATATTCCGTCTCGCTGCCGGATTGCGCCAGCGCCGTCTCCACACGGCTGCGCATTCGTGTCAGAGGCGTCTTCAGATCATGGGCGATATTGTCGGACACTTCCTTCAGTCCGGTCATCAACCGTTCAATCCGTGAGAGCATGGTGTTCAAGCTGACCGCCAGCCGATCGAATTCATCACCGGTCCCGGTGACTTCAAGCCGGCCGGACAGGTCGCCGGCCATGATCTGCCGGCTGGTATCGGCAACGGAGTCGATGCGTTGCAGGACGCGCCTGGAGACAAACAGCCAGCTTGCAAGACCGAGCGCCACCATCAAAGCAGCGGTCAGCATCAGCGAGCGCTGGATAATGGCAACAAAGCGTTCGCGTTCACCCATGTCGCGGCCGACAAGCGCGGTGTACCCGCCCTTCAACTGAAAAACCCTGACCAGCGCCAGATGTTCACTCGGATCATCCTGATCGCCGAACCTGGAATAGGGTACCGGACGGACCCTGGCGTCCGGATTGGCCAGAACCGACGGCGGCAGCGACTCCACATTGCCGACAATGGCCTGGCCCTCCGCATTGGTCACCAGATAAAGCGAAGCGCCTGGCCGGCGCGATCGTCGTTCGATCGTCTGGGTCAATTGCCGGATGCCGCCGATGCGATATTGGTCGGCCAGCGCTTTCAGTTCCAGATCGAGAGCTTCGCGGATCTGGAACGACACAAGCTGCGCGGTATTGGACGCAATGTAGAGGATCAGAAATCCGGCAAAGACGGTGAATACCGCGAGATAGACGAGTGACAGTTTGAATGCTGTCGTGCGGAAAAGACGGAACCGCGGATGAGCGCCGGTGGCCGCCTTTTCCGGGTTCGAACCCGGCGGGCTAACCATCGTCCCTGATTACGTAGCCGGCACCGCGAACGGTCTGCAAAAGCGGGCGCTCGAAATCCTTGTCGATCTTGGATCGGAGCCGCGAAATGTGGACATCAATGACATTGGTCTGGGGATCGAAATGGTAATCCCAGACATTTTCCAGGAGCATGGTTCTTGTCACCACGGTCCCGGCATTCTTCATCAGGAACTCCAGCAGCCTGAATTCACGCGGCTGCAGGGAGATTGACTGATCGCCGCGCCGGACGGTGCGCGCCAGACGATTGAGTTCCAGATCGGCCACATTGTAAACCGTAACACTCTCCTGGGGGGCATTACGGCGCGCCAGCACCTCGACGCGTGCAAGCAATTCCGAAAAGGCATATGGTTTGGGCAGATAATCGTCGCCGCCGGCGCGCAGGCCGGTCACCCGGTCATCGACCTGGCCAAGGGCGGAGAGGATCAGGATCGGCGTGGTACTGCCTTCCGCGCGCATGCTTGCGATGACCGACAGGCCATCCCGCTTCGGCAGCATGCGATCGACGACCAGCACATCGTAACTGCCGGTTGCCGCCATGTTGAAACCGGTATCGCCGTCATTTGCCTGATCGGCAACGTGGCCGGCCTCGCTCAACGCCTTTGCGAGATAGCTCGCCGCTTCCTGATCATCTTCGATTATGAGGATTCGCATGTTGGACAGACTAAACGCTGAACGCGGATTGTGCGAGAGGGGCATGTGGCCTGCCGTACTTTGAACGGCGGGCTGCAAAATGCAGCCCGCCGTACCCGGTGCCAAAACAGTGGGGGCGACGAATACCATCCCGGCACCGGAACCAAATTGATGGTCAGCCGTCCTGCAGCGGCAGGGCTACGAAACGGGAACCCCGTTCGCCTTCGATATGGAACAAGGCAGCCTTGCGCTTTTTTTCACGGGCCGTCTCGATGCTGCGGGTCACGTCGCCGACGCTGCCAACGGCGTCGCCGCTGACAGAGCGGATCACATCGCCCGGACGGATGCCTTTTTCAGCAGCCGGGCTGTCGGCTTCCACTCCGGTGACGAGGACGCCTTTACCGTCTTCGCCGGGGGCCAAAGCCAGACCAAGCGCCTCAAAAGAGGCCGGCTCGGCTTCCTGCTCGCTTTCGCTTTGCGCGCGGGCCTGGTTTTCAAGCTTGCCGAGGGTGACATCGATCGTCTGTTTCTTACCGTTGCGGACAATCGTGATGGCGACAACATCACCCGGATTATATCCGGCAATGGACCGGGCCAGTTCACGCGGGCCGGAAACGGCCTCGCCATCCACTTCCGTGATGATGTCTCCGGCCTCGATACCTGCGCCCTTGGCCGGACCGTCAGCTTGAGGATCGGACACAAGCGCACCATCCGTCGACGCGGCATCCAGGCTTTCCGCAATATCGTCCGTTACAGGCTGGATCTGCACGCCCAGCCAGCCCCGGGTCACCGAGCCATCGGCACGCAATTCGCTGATCACATCTTCGACGGTGGCGGCGGGAATGGCAAACGCTATCCCGACATTACCGCCAGAGGGCGAAAAGATCGCCGTATTGACGCCGATCACTTCACCGCGCGTATTGAACGTCGGGCCGCCGGAATTACCACGGTTTACGGGTGCATCGATCTGGATGAAATCGTCATAGGGGCCGGAACCGATATCTCGGCCATTGGCTGAAACAATACCGGCGGTAACCGTCCCGCCCAAACCAAAGGGGTTTCCGACGGCAACGACCCATTGACCGATTTTCGGTTTGTCTGCCGCAAATGAAACGTATGTGAAATCGCTGCCGTCAACCTTGAGCAGGGCCAGATCGGTGCGGGTATCCTTGCCGACCAGCTCTGCATCCAGTTCGCGGCCATCGTCCATGACAACGACGATTTCGTCGCTGCCGTCAATCACATGGTTGTTGGTGACGACAAAGCCATCGTCGGAAATAAAGAAGCCGGAGCCTTGGCTCTGCGACCTTCTGTTCGGCCGCGGGCTATCCTGACCGTCAGGTTCGCCGAAACGGCGGAAAAATTCATTGAACGGGTGATCGCGCGGCAAATCGCGAAATCCGCGACCACGACGCTCGCCGCGGTCGGAAACCGGATTGACTTTGCTTTTCACCTGAACGCTGACGACTGCCGGCTTGACGCTCTCCACCACAGCGGAGAAATCCGCCGGCGCCGGGGCCTCGACACGGACCGGTTCGGCAAAGGCCATGCGGGCATCGCCGACAATTGCACCGGTTGCCAATACAGCAGCCATGCTGAGCGTGAAGACACTGGCCAACAGCGCTTTGCGGGTTGGACTTTCGGAAGCCTTTGAATGTGAAATTTGCTGGGTCATCAGGGACTTGTCTCCATCTTCTAATATGCGGTTCATGTTTTTTCGATCAGACAACGCAGCACCGATCAAGGTTGCGTTCGCCGCCTCCCGCCCGTTCCGCTCGGGGGCTGGCGGAACAGGCAGGAGACTTGGCGCCAACGGTGGGAGGGGGCACTCACCGTTGTAATGTTCAACAGTTACGGAGTGTCGCCTTACAGTGGTATGTCTGGCAGATTAAACTTCTGTAACGTGGCTTGCCGGCAAGGGTCAGGCCTTCAGCCGTGTCACGACAGCCGCGCCGTTCTCCAACGTCCGGTGAACCGGACATTTGTCGGCGATTTCCAGCATCTTGTCATGCAGAGCCGGATCCAGATTGCCGGCAATCGTGATCGTCCGCTCAAACCGGTCGATGCGCCCGCCGGCCGCCACCTTGTCGGCTGCACAATCTTCACAATCCGCCGCATGAACCTTGGCATGATCGACTTCGACCTGGATGGAACCAAGGTCGAGCTGCTTGCGGTCGGCATACATGCGCAGCGTCATGCTCGTGCAGGCGCCAAGGGCAATCGACAGGTAATCATAGGGCGACGGCCCGGAATCCAGTCCGCCAACCGCTTCCGGCTCATCGGCGAACATGCGGTGCGGGCCGGCATGGACATAATTCTGGAACTTGCCTTCGCCGGTTTCGGCAACCAGCACACCCTGGTGTTCGGAATCTTCGGTCTCTTTCCGGCTGATAAACCGGCCCGACCAGGCGGCGATGATCTGCGCGGCGTAGACCGCATCTTCATGCCGCGAGAGGAGATGATCGGCATGATCAAGAGAGACGAAACTTTTTGGATGTTTTGCCGCAGAGAAAATCGCCGCGGCGTTTTCGATACCGACGGTCTGGTCAACCGGAGAGTGCATCACCATCAAGGCCTTTCGCATCGAGCCGATCCGGTCGTTCAGGTTCTGCGAGCGAATATCGTCGAGAAACTGCTTGCGGATCCGAAATGACCGTCCGGCGAGGCTGACTTCGGCTTCGCCGTCTGTCTCGATCCGGTCAAGATCGGCACCGAAATTATGCACCACATGTTCCGCATCCGCCGGCGCACCGATCGTCGCCACGGCCCTGACCTCAGGAATTGCTCCGGCAACGCTGAGCACGGCAGCGCCGCCGAGCGAATGACCGATCAGGATCGTCGGCGCTTCGATATTGTCGCGCAACCAGTCTGCCGCGCGGACAAGATCCTCGCAATTGGATGAAAAATTCGTGTTGGCGAACTCGCCGTCAGAGGCTCCAAGACCGGTAAAGTCAAACCTCAGAACCGCAATTCCGTGCCGGGATAGCTCCGATGATACCCGTTTTGCGGCAAAGATATCCTTCGAACAGGTGAAACAATGGGCGAAGATCGCCGTCGCCGCCACCTGGCCGGCCGGCATGTCCAGCCGCGCCGCAAGCATATCGCCCTGGCTACCCTTGAATGAAACGCGTTGCGCAGTGTTTTGCATCGTCGACCCCTTGTGTCTGATACCCGATGAATGGGGATTGCCGGGCCATTGCGCTATTCACGATGGTCTAAAATTTTCGCGAGTTCCGCTTCTTCATCAGCGCTGAGACCGGTTCGCGCAGCCGGACCGGGCCTGCTGATCCGCATGGCGATAAAGATCGCTGCTATCGCCAGAAGTACAAACGGCGTGAACCAGAGAAGATAGGTCGACCGGTTCAGCGGCGGGTTCAGCAAGACGAACTCGCCGTATCGGTCGACGAGAAAATCCAGCACCTGCGGGTCGGTGTCGCCGGCAACAAGACGCTCGCGCACAAGCAGGCGCAAATCCTTGGCAAGTGGCGCATCGGAATCGTCGATCGACTGATTCTGGCAGACAAGACAGCGCAGTTGCGCTGAAAGCGTCCTCGCCCGGGCTTCCAAGACGGGATCTGCGAGCACCTCATCGGGCTCCACTGCTGCGGCGGGAAAAGCCGCAAAGGCAAGACAGACAAGGATCAGAACCCGTTTGATCATGTTGCCGGCTGCGTCTCTGCGTCAGCCTCGGCGGGCCTTTCGGTTTTCCGCGGCGCTCCGATGCGAAGCCGCCGGTCTGTCAGTGATATCACGCCGCCGAAAGCCATGATCAGCGCCCCGATCCAGATCAGGGTCACCGTCGGTTTGTAGTAGGCGCGCACGATCAGCCCGCCTTCCGGCTGAGCGTCGCCGATCGAAAGATAGATCTGGGAAAATCCGCGGTTGTAGATTGCAGCTTCCGTCGTTCCCGATTGCCGGGCCGGATAAAACCGCCGCGACGGCGTCAGAATAACGGGCTGGCTTGTCTCGTCCGCCAGCCAGACGAACCGGGCAACGTCTTCCCGGTAGTTCGGGCCGGTTCGCGGCGAAGTGCCCTCATAACGCAGCGTTCCCTGGTAGGCGATCGTATCGCCCGGCTTCATGATGGTGATGTCTTCGGTGCCAAACGACGCCACGCTGACAATTCCGATCAGCATGACACCGACACCGCCATGGGCGAGCGCACCGCCGAAAGCCGAGCGCGGGAGACCGGTAAACCGCGCCCATGATTTTGCGAATTCGATCCGGAACAACCGGACCCGTTCCGCCAGATCGGTAATAGCGCCGGTAATCAGCCAGACGGCGATGCCGATGCCGATTGCCGGCCCGAGGTTTTTCAATGCCGCCCCTGCCCCCGACAGGATCAGTGTCGCAATAACAGCGACGACGGCCAGCGCCATGGCCAACCAGAGCCTCTGCATGACACCGGCAATATCCGCCCGTTTCCAGGCGAGCAGCGGGCCGAATGGCATGGCCAGCAGGATTGGCAGCATCATGATCCCGAATGTCATGTTGAAATAAGGCGGACCAACGGAGATTTTTCTGTCGGTCAGGGCTTCAAGGCCAAGTGGATAAAGCGTACCGAGAAGCACGGCCGCGGTGGCAAACAGGATAAAGATATTGTTGAAAACCAGCGCTGCCTCGCGGCTGATCGGTTGAAAAAGCCCGCCTTGTTTCATCATTGGCGCACGCCAGGAAAACAGCACCAGCGCGCCACCGATGAACAAGCCGAGGATCGCCAGGATAAACGCCCCCCTGCCCGGATCTGCAGCAAAGGTATGCACCGATGTCAGCAATCCGGAGCGGACGATGAACGTGCCCAGCAACGAAAGAGAGAAGGTCAGGATCGCCAGCAGGATGGTCCAGATTTTCAGCGCGCCGCGCTTTTCCATGACAATGGCGGAATGCAGCAGAGCGGTGCCGGCCAGCCAGGGCATGAACGAAACGTTCTCCACCGGATCCCAGAACCACCAGCCGCCCCAGCCGAGTTCGTAATAGGCCCAGTAGGATCCCATGGCGATGCCGGCGGTGAGGAACATCCAGGCGGCAAGCGTCCAGGGCCGGACCCAGCGCGCCCAGGCGGCATCAATGCGGCCATCGATCAGGGCTGCAACGGCAAAGGCAAAGGAAATGGAAAAGCCGACATATCCCAGATAGAGCAGCGGCGGATGGATCGCCAGACCGATATCCTGCAGGATCGGATTGAGATCACGGCCTTCGACCGGCGCGTTTTCGATACGGGTGAAGGGGTTGGAAGTCCAAAGGATGAACAGCAGAAAAGCTGAACCGATCCAGCCCTGAACCGCCAGAACGCGCGCTTTCAGCCGGTCCGGCAGATTGCCGCCGAACATAGCGACCAGCGCCCCGAACAGCGCAAGGATCAGCACCCAAAGAAGCATCGACCCTTCATGGTTGCCCCAGACGCCGGTAATCTTGAACAAGAGCGGTTTCTGCGAGTGGGAGTTTTCCCAGACATTGAGGACAGAGAAATCCGAGGTCACGTAGGCAATCGTCAATGCGGCAAACGCGAAGGCAACGTAGAACAGGCCGGCTATGGAGGCTGCCGGAGCAATTGCCATCAGCCGGCTGTCACCGACCTTGGCGCCCCAAAGCGGCAACGTCGATTGGACAAGGGCCAGAACCAGCGCCAGGATCAGCGCGAAATGCCCCAGTTCGGCGGCCGGAAATGCATCTATCACTGGCTTCCTCCACCTTCATTCCAGACGCCGTTTTCCTTCAGCGCATCGGCCACTTCGCGCGGCATGTAAGTCTCGTCGTGCTTGGCCAGAACGTTATCGGCCTTGAACCCGCCACCAGTCTGCATTGTGCCCTCAGCAACTATGCCCTGCCCCTCACGAAAAAGATCCGGCAGGAGCCCCTTGTAGCTGACTGTAACAGTATGGCTTTTGTCCGTCAGAACAAATGAAACGACACTGTCTTCCGACCGGACGACCGAGCCTTCCTCGACCAGACCGCCAAGACGCATCCGTGTTCCGGGCTGAACGCTTTTCTCAACGACATCCGTCGGCATGTAAAAATAGACAATCTGACCGCTCAATGCGTAGAGAACAAAGGCGGCAGCCAATGCCAGTAAAATGCCGCCGGAACCGATCATCATCAATCTTTGTCGTTTAATCCGTGTCATTGATTTCCAGTTTCTTCCGCGGTTATGCCCATTGTTTCAAACGCCATCCGGACATCTTTTCGCTCCGGTTCCTCAAGTGATTTCAAAGCCTCGCCGGCAGCCCTTATCGCATCATCGCGCCGTTCAAGCACCAGATAGGCCCGCACCAGCCGCACCCAGCCCTGCGGATCGGCGGGATTATCCTCAAGCTTTTCCGCAAGCCCTGCAACCATGGTCTCAATCATTGCCTGACGGTCCTCGTCGGACATGTCGCCGGCCGCTGCCACCTGCTCACGGGTCGGGCCTGGAGCATTTCCGCCATCGGCCCGCGCCAGGGCTTGCTCGACAAAGGAACGCCAGGGCGCGTCAACCGGCGTATCCGCCAGCAATTTCCTGAAACTGTCGGTTGCCGCCGCCAGGTCGCCGTCCTGCTCCTGCGCAATGGCCAGGTAAAACCGTGCTTTGACATTGCGCGCATCCAGCTCCGATGCGCGTTCAAAGGCCTGACGCGCCTCCTGCGTCACGATGCCTCCCGCCGACGCCAATATGGCTTCGCCGAGATTGGCCTGACGTTCTGACGTCGGCCCGAGCAGGCGGATCGCATTGCCAAACGCCCGTGCCGCTTCGCCCGGGCGCTCCATGCGCATATAGACCGGGCCCAGAACCTCCCAGCCGTTACCGTCATTGGGGTTGTCGGCGAGATGCTTTTCCGCCCGCGCGACCAGCAGGCGGATATCCTGATCGGCGGCCGGTGCGGTGACCCGCGCCGCAAGCGGTTGCGGCGGCAGATGCGGGCTGCCGTTCTGGCTGTAAATGACAAGGGTTCCAAGCGGAATGAACGCCAGCGCGACCAAGGCTGCAAATCGCGTCCTGAGACGGCTGTTGCCGGATTGTCCCGCCTTTTCGCCATCCGATTGCGTGCCAATCAGCCGGCGGGCGATTTCCGCGCGCGCCGCCTCGGCTTCTTCCCCTGCAATCCTGCCCTCGTCCCGCTCGCGCTGAAGCTCAGCCAGCTGGTCGAGATAGACTTCCCGATCATGCTGCTGCCCGGCAGAATCAGACTCCAGCCCGGCTTCCGGGCTGCGCGCCAGCGGAAACAGGATCGCCAAAATTGCAGACGCCATCAACGTTATGACGAAAAACCAGAAAACCAAGGGAACGCCTTTAACCGATCACATTCGGCTTTATGTAATCGTTCCTGGCCGACACCACAATGCGACAGACAGGCCGGTGATCAAACGATGGAGTGATCAAATGTGAAAAGCCGCGATAGAGAAACATCGCGGCCTTTCAGGTCTATTGGACGCATCAGGCGGCTTAACTGACAGTGCGCCAGGATCCGTCAGGCTGACGGCAGGCCGTGCCGCGGGCGGTCCGCGCCCGGCCATCAATATAGATGGTGTGGGTATAGTCCCGGCAATCAACCGAATTCGCCCGGTAGCCCGGGCCGGGGATGACTTCGCCGTAATGGCCGGTATTATCGTTGCGCCAGTTTACCGGACGCCCCGCATTACCATATTCCAGCGCACGATATTCGGCGGCAAGCGCCTGCTGCCGGTCACGCTCGTCGAGCTGACGGCCGATTTCCGCGCCGATCAGTCCGCCGGCCAATGCGCCGATTGCAGCGCCGACGACAGATCCGCGACCCTTGCCGACCTGGCTGCCGATCACGCCGCCTGCAACAGCGCCTGAAATGGCGCCAACGCCTTCGCGCGGGCCGACAGAATCGTATGTGTGATTGCAGCCAGACAGAACCAAAGCGCCGGCCGTTGCGATCAAGCTAATCTTGTTCATGTTATTCCTCTTTCAGAGATCTCCGCATCGACGCATGATCCAGCGGATTGATTGCCCTCTCCTGGAGCCGCTTTTACGACACTCTTCATAACAACTTCCAGAAAGAAATGGCAAAATTGAGTCAGTTTCATTGATCTGAGGCAAGCGGCAGTTCCAATCGGGATGACAATCCGCCGTAGTCCGACGCCGCCAGCTCGAATTTTCCGCCATAAACACGAACAAGCTCGTCGACAATCGACAGTCCCAGCCCCGAGCCTGGAACAGACTGGTCGATGCGCTTGCCGCGCAGCAGAACCTGCCCGCGTTCCTCGTCAGACAGACCCGGGCCGTCATCGTCAATGGTGATTATCAGACGGGTCGTTCTGCCCTGACCGCCGGTGCCGGCCGTCAGGTGGATTTCCGACTTCGCCCACTTGCAGGCATTATCGAGAAGGTTGCCTACCATTTCTTCAAGATCCTGTTTCTCGCCGCGAAATCGCAGATCCGGCGTTTGGTCGACAATGAATGTCAGATCGCGATCCTGATGGACTTTGCGCATGACCCGCGCAAGACCGTCAATGACCGGCCCGACCGGGCTGACAACGCCGATCACCTTGGACTGCGCCGCGATCTGCGCCCGATCGAGATGGTGCTTGATCTGATGCTGCATCACCGTCACCTGCGCCCGCACCTGAGCGTTCAGATCGCCCGCCCCTGCGGCGTCGTTCTGTAACACGGCGATCGGTGTTTTGAGTGCATGGGCCAGATTACCGACATGGGTACGTGAGCGTTCGATGATTTCCCGGTTCGATCCGATCAGGGCATTAAGATCACTGACCAGAGGTTCGATCTCTGTCGGATACTCACCCTCCATGCTGGCGGATTCGCCAAGCCGGACCCGGCGCAACGCCGCCCTGACATCCCGCAACGGTCGGAGCCCGAAGCGAATGAGCAGAGCGGCACCGAGCGCCAGAACGAGCGCGAATATCCCAAGCGTCGTGGTAACGATGCGGCGAAAGCGGGCAACGTCGGCTGCCACCGCATCGGCATCACCAGCCACCAGAACGGCAAAAGCCTTGTTGCCGGCGACCACGATACGGCGCTCCAGGGCGCGCAAGCGCTCGTCATCGGGTCCGGTCAGATTCATTGCCGTAACAGCCCCGCCGGAAGCCGGCAGCGGTGTTTCCGGCAGTGTGTCGCCAAACAGGGATGGCGAGGCCGCCACCACGTTTCCGGAATCCACTGCTCGGATCTGCCAGTACCATCCTGACAGCGGCAGGCTGAAACGCGGTTCGCCGACCAGATCGGCAGCACCCTGTTGGATGCCGTCTTCAGACAGGTTGGCGCCGATCAGTGCGGACAGCAGAAACTCAAGACGGGCGTCGAAATTCCGTTCCACGGTCTGCCGGAACAGGGATGTGAACAGCAAACCGGCCAGCACAAGCGCCACAGCACTGCCAGCCGCCGCCAGCAGAGCAAGGCGGAGGGTCAGAGATCGCTGTTTCATCCGTCGCTTGCGTCGATGCGATAGCCAAGACCGCGGACGGTTTCGATAACATCGACACCGAGCTTTTTGCGCAGGCGGCCGACAAAAACTTCGATCGTATTTGAATCCCGATCGAAATCCTGGTCATAGAGATGTTCGGTGAGTTCCGTGCGGGAAATGACCTTGCCGGTATGATGCATGAGATATTCCAGCACCTTGTACTCATGCGAGGTCAATTTGATCGGATTGCCATCGACACTGACCCGGCTTGCCTTGACGTCGACGCGAACCGGGCCGCATTCCATCTCGTTGGAAGCATGGCCCGCAGCCCGGCGGACCAGAGCGCGAATGCGCGCAAGCACCTCTTCGATGTGAAACGGCTTGGCGACATAATCATCTGCGCCGGCGTCAATGCCCTGCACCTTGTCAGACCAGCGATCGCGCGCTGTCAAAAGCAGAACCGGCATCGTCCGTCCGTCGCGCCGCCAGGATTCCAGCACGGATATGCCATCCATCTGCGGCAAACCGATATCGAGGACAACCGCGTCAAAGGGCTCGGTATCGCCGAGAAAATGGCCTTCCTCGCCATCGAAGGCCGTGTCGACAACATAACCGTTCTCGCGCAGCGCTTCGGCGATCTGGCCATTCAGATCCTCATCATCTTCGACAACAAGAACACGCATGGATGCACCCCTTCTGGTCCGTACCGGATATCAGTTTGCCGGAATTACGACTTGGCGCAAGTTTCCGCCACGGCCGATCACCGACAATCTGTAGCGCGGCGGCGTATCCGGCGTTTTGCAAAGAGCGACTTTCACCACCTTGCCTTTGATTCCAGCCCGCCTGATTGCCTTGGAAAGCGGCAGAACACGGCCGGATTTGACAAATTCATAGCTTTCCGCCTGGGACAGGCAGACTGCACTGGCAATCGTCGGCATTGCCACAGACACGGCAATCGCCAAAGCGGACGTTTTCAGAAATGTTCTTATCGTTGTCATCATGGTCCCGGTTTTAGCACATGGAACTGAACCGCACCTGAACGACCCGCGTTGATCATTAACCATCCTGGGACACTTTCAAGCGCACGATGACGGTTCTCAATCATCAATCCGGACCTTCTCCTGGCCATTGGACAAGATAACTTTCGAAATCCTCTACCGTAAGCCCCTTTTCGGCAACCGTGCGCCCGCGTACGGAAATTCCGGCCTGATGGACTGATTCCCGCTCGCCCGAGACCAGATAATGCCACCAATAGAGCGGCTTTCCTTCGTCGATCAGGCGATAGGCGCAGGTTGGCGGCAACCATGCCATTGTCGGTACGGTTTCAGGCGTCAACGGCAGGCAATCGGCGACTTCCGCATGACGATCGGGATAATTACGGCAAAGGCATGTATGATCGTCAAGAAGCCGGCAGCCTATATTTGTCCACAAAATCTCCGCCGTATCATAATCTTCCAGCTTGTTCAGACAGCACCGGCCGCAACCGTCGCAAAGCGCTTCCCACTCGCTCGCATTCATCTGTTTCAGACTTTTCGTCTGCCAGAACGGTTTTCCGTCCGGCTGAGATGGTTCCGAATGGGGTGGCATCATGGTAACCATTTCCTTAATATCCGGGTTTGAGATATTGCAATCCATGGCGTAGATGCGCACATCGGACAGGGCAAGCCCCGAGGCAGCACCAATGCGTGACCCGTTCAAGATATCAAGAAAGAAAAAGCGCTTTTTCCGGGCACTGGAGCTCGATGCGTTTATCGACACATACCTGCATGACGGCAGCCAGACGCTTGGCGATATCTACGAATCAATCGTGGTGTTCTTCCGCAGGTTTTCGTTTACCGGGTTTCGCAAACTGCTTGGCGAGCTGGCCAGCGAAAGTTTTACGCTTGGCGTCGCCGGGGCGCTGGTTCTTCTGGCGTTCGGGGTTCCCGCCTTTGAGGCAATCGGCAAGGACTGGCGAAGCCAGAGCGAATATTCCGTCACGTTTCTGGACAGATACGGCAACGAGATCGGCAAACGCGGCATTCTGCTGGATGATGCCGTCGAAATCGAGGATCTGCCCGACCACCTGATCAAGACCGTCATGGCAACGGAAGACCGACGGTTTTTTGATCATTTCGGCATCGATATTCTGGGGACCGCCCGGGCGATTGTCGAAAATGCCCGCGCTGGCGGGGTCGTTCAGGGCGGGTCTTCGATTACCCAACAACTGGCAAAAAACCTGTTTCTGTCGAACGAGCGCACCCTGCAACGCAAGATCAAGGAAGCTTACCTTGCCTTGTGGCTTGAGGCTAACCTTTCGAAGCGGGAGATCCTGAAATTCTATCTTGACCGCGCCTATATGGGCGGCGGCACATTTGGCGTCGCTGCGGCAGCCGATTTCTATTTCGGCAAGGAGGCAACCGAACTCTCGCTGGCTGAATCGGCAATGCTGGCCGGTCTTTTCAAGGCGCCGGCCCGCTATGCGCCGCATATCAACCTGCCGGCCGCACGGGCGAGAGCCAACGAGGTTCTGACAAACATGGTTCAGGCAGGCTTCATGACCGAGGGACAGGTCGTTGCAGCCCGGCGCATGCCGGCGACACCCGTGGCGCGGGAAAACACGTCGTCACCGGATTATTTTCTCGACTGGGCCTTCGAGGAGGTCAAACGCCTTGTGGACGGCGGCAACAAGGTTCTGATTGCACGGACAACCATCGATGCACGCCTGCAGGACGCCGCTGAAACCGCAGTCGAATCCTCACTCAGGGAAAGCGGCGAAGCTTATGACGTCGGCCAGGCCGCCCTGGTTTCCATGGAGCCTGACGGCACTGTTCGCGCAATGGTCGGCGGCCGCGATTACGGCCAATCGACATTCAACCGGGCAACACGGGCGCGTCGGCAACCTGGTTCCTCGTTCAAGCCCTATGTCTATGCGACAGCACTTGAGAACGGCTATACGCCGGAGAGTATCGTCGTCGATGCACCGATCCGGATCGGCAATTGGGCGCCGAAGAATTACGGCCGATCCTATCGAGGCCGCGTCACCCTGAAAACAGCGCTCACCAGATCGATCAATACCATTCCGGTGCGCCTGTCCATTGCGATCGGACGCCAGCCGATTGCCGACATGGCGAAGCGGATGGGCGTTGAATCGCCATTGCGCGTCACGCGGGCATTGCCTCTGGGCCCTTCGGAAGTGACCGTGCTGGATATGGCGACCGGCTATTCGGCCTTTGCAAATGGCGGTTTCCGCGCTCAGCCTCATGCCGTCCTGAACATCCGTACTTCGTCCGGCGAGGTGCTATATGACAGAAGGACGGAAGCGCCGGCGATGGAGCGTGTCCTGACTGAAAAGACCGTCATCGGAATGGTTGAGATGCTGAACAATGTGGTGCTTGCAGGAACCGGCCGGCGGGCACAGCTGCCTGGCATCAACGCCGCCGGCAAGACCGGAACGACACAGGCCTATCGCGATGCCTGGTTTGTCGGGTTTACCGGCAATTATTCCACGGCTGTGTGGTTCGGCAATGATAATTTCACCAGTACCAGACGGCTGACGGGAGGCCGGCTGCCCGCCGAGACCTGGCAGCGATACATGCAGGCGGCCCATCTTTACGCCGAGATCAAACCATTGCCGGGATTGGCGCCGCCACCGAATGTCGATATCGCCGTCCAGACGGCAGATAATCCGGACTCGTTGGCGTCTGATAACGGCGCCGTTGGCGCCCGTCGCCTTTCTCCGGTGACATCGCGGGCGCTTGAGCAACTTGAAAACAGACTTATCGAGATCGCGCCGGTGTCGCAATTGACCAACGGTAAAGAGACAGCAGCGCTTTCCGCGCAAACCGCAAAATAGTGACGTGACACGATCAATTGTTCTAATCGGTATTGTTCTGACATCAATTGCCCTCGGCCTTGGTTCAGCCTGGTTGGCCGCACAAGCTGCTGCGCCAATCGACTCACTGCAATTGGGCTCCTGGTCGACCTGGCCCAATGCAGGTACAGCCGATACGGACCCGTATTCTCGTGCCCGGCTTGCGCGCAACGGTGAACTTCCGCTGGGCGCCGGTGAAGGCCTTGCGCTTTATGCCAGCACTGACAGCAATGGCGACCGCCTGCTAGGCCGGTGTTCCTACATGATCGAGGGTCAGACGCCTCCGGCGCGACTCTGGACGCTGACGCTGGAAAACGTGTCCTCAACGCGCCCCGGGGCCCGGCAAGCCAGAACCGCAATCGGCAGTGACAAGATCATCCGCAATGCAGATGGCAGTTTTCAGATTTCGGTTGCTCCCATTCCGAAAGCGGGAAACTGGCTGTCATCGGCAGGTCCGGGCCAGACAGCCGGCGGCATGCGCATCGTGGTTCGGCTGTATGATACGACCGCGCGGACACTCACCGAACTGACCGATTTCACCATGCCGGAAATTCGTCTTCGGAGCTGCCGATGATTTTTTTCGGGCATAAGGATGCGGTCAGGGAAGCGACGCTGATGCGCAATATCATCACGGTCGGTCTGGCGGTTTTCTTTCTGGCAACCGCCATTCATATCCTGGCTGTGCTGCTCGTCCCTCGATTTGCTTCCGCCGATGGGTGGTCGAGAGTCGGCTCATTCGCTGAAACCGGTCGCTTCCGTGCCATTCCGAATGATCCGGAAACAGCATTGCTGCCCGGCCTCGATCCGATGTTCGAACACAGCGCCTGCATGCTGCTGCTGGATACTGCGCCGGGTATATTATCCCTGACCGCGCCAGACCGGTTCTGGTCACTGGCCCTGTTCAACAATAATGGCATTGCTGAATTCAGTCTGAATGACCGGACAGCGCAGGATGGCACACTTGATATGCTGGTGGTCAATCCGGTTCAGAGCGCCCTGCTGAAGGAAAGCCCGCCTGAAGACATCGATGATTTGATCGTCGTGGAGACGGACAGCAATAAACTGATTGCTGTTTTCCGGCTCTATGCGCCGACTGCTGAACTCCGGCGAACCGCGCGCGAGGCGATCGACAGTGCGGTTTGCGAAGCCGGCGTTTAGACCAGCCCGTTCAGACGTTCTTTGTCATCGGCCGGCCTTTTGGCCAAAGGCGGCTCAGGTCTTTGTCTGTGCAGACTGAGCGCGGATGCGGCAACTGAGATCAACAGTTGCCGGATCGTCATGGTATTCAACGCGGACTCCGGGAAAAATTATGACCTCGCCTTCCACCGGGTTTTGGTTGTCCGCGACGCGCTGAGTTGTCCGGTCGGGAAACAGGATGACGTTGGTCATCGGTTCGTTCCTCACTGTCAAAAATCCATGGCCACGATTAGCCAGATATGAAGTCATGACCGATGGTTAGTTAACGGGACGTGAACGGCGTGGACAAATTGTGTTCAGAATGTGGTGAATTACGCCTTCATGATATCGGCGAATGGCCGTTCCTGGCGATCTTCGATTTCGACGATCCAGCAATCGGGATCGAATTTCAGCTCCTGCGCCAGATGTTCGTCAAGCTTTTCCGATTGGACGCCGGTCAGCACTTGCGAAAACAGCCGATCGGAGGGGTGATCCTCATCGAACGCCATTTGCGGTGCAGGTGAAAGAAGGTGGTGGCGACCGTCCAGACAATTGACGACAATGAATATCGCTCCGGCTTGCTCGGCGCCCTTTCTGCGCAGGACGGCATAGGCTCCTTCATTCTGGGCCCGTCGTATCAATCCGGCGACCCAGATATCAGAACGAAGCCGGAGCATCCTAGTTTTGCGCCATTGCCCCGACGGAAATAAGCCGGGTAATCAGATTGTCATTGATCTTGCCGGTCACAGGCATGCCCTGATCCAGCTGGAATCGCCGGATCGCATCTGTCGTCTGGCGGCCCGAAATGCCATCGATGGCAACCGGACCGTAGGCTGCATCCGCCAGAGCCTGTTGAATTGCGAGAACGATCGGATCGGCCTTCTGGGCCGGTTCGGAGATTGGTCTTTCCGAATTGAAGGGCCGAACCTTGGGACGGTCCGTGACACTTGCGACCCGATCACCGCGAGCGACAGGAAGCGGCGCTTTCCTGACCTGGTCGGCGGAAAGCGCCGATGTGCGTGTGAAAAACAACGGTGCCGGATGGGGTTCGGGTTGCATGAACAGCGCATTCCCAAAAATCATCAGCGTCAGGCTGAGAAATATCATCGCGGCAACAAAGCGGCTGCTTGCCATCCAATCGTAACGCATACTCATAACCCCTCACTCGGCAGCAAGCTGCCAGAATTGTGTCACCGGGCCGACGGCGGCCCGGTTATGGTCGCCAACCAGCGGCAACCGAACATCAACAATCGTCCCAACACCCAGTTTGCTGGACAAGACGATGGTGCCACCGGCGGCATCAACCAGATCGCTAACGATGGACAGTCCAAGCCCATAGCCCTTGCGGTCTTCGTTTCCCGAGCGCCCCCGGAAAGCGAATATGCGTTCCTGATCGGCCTCGGCGATACCAATGCCCTTGTCGGAAATCCTGATCAGCGCAGATCCCGGAAGCTTACGGACCTCAACGCTGACCTGTCCGTCATGATTGCTGAACTTGATCGCATTATTCACCAGATTGATGACAATTTGCCTCAAGGCCCTGCGATCGCAGGCGGTTTCGGCAAATCGATCAACGCACGAATAATCAATCGAAATGCCCGATCTGTCTGCGTCCGCCCGTGCCAGGCGAAGCGCAAATTCCACGGTCTCCCCGACATTGACACCCGCGCCCGCACAACCGGATGCAATTCTGCCGGCAGCGGCCGATTTGCCGCCGTGACCGAAACCGCCGCTTTTGGCTTGCTGGACCGGATCCGAAACCAGCAGCCTCCCGCACAGGTCTTTCAGATCATGTCTCAGCATGACAGCCAGCCGGTCCGGACCGACCGGTTTGACCGTCATTGCCACGGGTTTTCCTGGCATATCATTGGCAAGCCGGATATCGCATTCCTCCACCGAACCCTGTCGCGCACTGCGCAGAAGCGCACTGGAGAGCGCCGGCCTGTCGGCAAGTTCTGCGATCTGGACAATGTCGGAGGAAGACATCTGGACCAGACCGTCAACGAGCCTGCGGGCAGCCCAGGTCGAGCCGAGCAACCGGCCCTGACGATCCGTTATGATCACGGCTTCGCCAACGGCAAAAGTCTCCAGGCAGGCAATGTCACGGCTGGTGATCTGCGACCTGCCTTTACGCTGCCTCATCCAGACATCGGCGATGCCGGGGCAAGCTGCGACCGCCAGTGAAAATGCTGCCTCCCAGCCGAACACCGGTGCGATCCCTGCGCCGATAGCCGCAACGCACACCATTGCCCACAAAACGGCAAGACCGGATACAAGCCGGCTCAGGCGCAGACGTTCCGCGGAAGGAATGCCGGGAACCGCCGCGGCCAGATGCGAAACCGCCAGAGACGACGCGACACCAAACGGCAAACCGGTTGCGATGGCTGCGGCGACCATGAACGGGAAAGACAACGCGCCTGCGAGGCCAAGGACAAGGTGCATCCAGCGGTCGCGGCGCCAGACCAGCGTCATTGCCGGCCTGCGCGGCAAGCGCAGGGCGCCAGTCACACCCTGCCCCTGTCGTTGTGCTTTCGCCTGTCCGCCGGTCGCCAGCATGCAGACCATCCTTCGCCGTTTGTTAATTCCGCAATCAGCTTTTGATCAATCCGCTTAAGGAATTCTGAAGCATGTTATCAGCGGGTCTGCGATCGGCCGAATTCTTCAAAACAGGGTTAATGCAATCTTTCCAGACAGCCGAAATCGGGCATATCATTACTGCCGGATTAACAAAAAAGTTCAGAATTGGTGTTATCTGCCGAACCACGGATGCGAGTTCAACGCCGATCATGGTCGGCCATTCACTACCGGGGACGCTGGTCTTAGACGATGTTTCTGTTTCGGCTGATTTTCTGGCTCGGTGTCGTGGTGATGATCTTGCCGCCGGCAACTGACGGTATGCCTCCGCCCAGGGTCAGTGTGCTTGCAACATTTTCTGCAATGCGCACGCTTGCCCGCGATGTTTCGAAGACGTGCGAACGTAACCCGAATGCCTGCGAAGCCGGCGGCGACACCATAACGCTTCTGAAGCTCAAGGCTGAAACCGGCATTGATATAATCCTCGGCGCCATTTCAACATACCGCGATCTGCCGAACGACGGGACGCTGACCGACCAGGATCTGATTGCTGATTGGGCGGCCTCCTCCGATCCGGACTGAAAGCTCACGAAGGATCTGACGGCTGGATGCAGAATAACTGGAAACTTGCATCAGGCAGCGAGAGCTTTATCTAATGTTGGACCTTATCCCGGCAGATTGCACCATCATGAGCATCGAAGCGATCATTGACGATTTTGATTTCCTTGAGGACTGGGAAGACCGATATCGATATCTCATTGAACTGGGCAGGGCGCTCCCGCCGCTTGAAAAGAGTGAACGCATTGACGCCAACAAGGTTCGCGGCTGCGCCAGTCAGGTTTGGCTTGTCCATACGGCGGATGGCGGCGAAGACCCGGTGTTGAACTTTCGCGGCGAAAGCGATGCCCATATCGTACAAGGGCTCATTGCCATTCTTCTGGCGCTTTATTCCGGCCAGAGGGCCAGCCGCATCCTGGAAATAGATGCGGAAGCCCAACTCAATCAGATTGGCCTGCGCGACCACCTTACGGCCCAGCGCTCAAACGGTCTATCCTCGATGGTCGCACGAATACGTCGTGACGCCGAGGCCACGTCTGCCGCATCGGTTTAGACGAGAACCTGAATCAGAAAGCGCCGGCCTGCGCCGACGCTCCTGATAGGATCCGGATCGGCCGAGACGGCAGGATCCGTTATTTTATTTCAGGTTCTGCGGCCGCGTTTCTGGCCAAGACCCATTTTCTTGGCAAGCTGCGAGCGCGCCTTTGCATAGTTGGGGGCAACCATCGGATAATCGACAGGCAGGCCCCATTTTTCCCGGTAGTCTTCAGGGCTGAGGTCGTAATGAGTACGCAGATGCCGCTTGAGTGATTTGAACTTCTTACCGTCTTCGAGACAGATGATATAATCCGGCGTAACCGACTTCTTGATAGCTATGGCCGGCTTGAGAGGCTCCGGCTCCGGTTCTCCAGGCCCGCCTGCTGTCTCATGAAGTGCAACATGAACCTCATGAATCAGACCTGGAAGATCCGAAGCAGAAATTGTGTTGTTGCTAATGTAAGCCGACACGATATCAGCAGTCAGCTCGATGAGATTGTCCTGTTCGATGATTTCAGTCATCATATCCTCTTGATTAGATTTCGCCGCAACGAAAATTGGTGACATTATCGAATTAAAAACAGTTTCGCAGATAACGCCTTCAATAACTATTTCCACCCCAGCGGTAATCACGTTCTCGAATTAAAATCAAGTGTGCCTTGTGAAGAAGTGCAATATAGCTTGGGAGAACATCTGATTTTCACTCGCAGTAGATGAAAATCGTCTCATTTTTTGCCGTTTACGTGGCGTAATTGCGATATTGTTTTGGCAGGAAATCAGAAATTGAAACAGACGCCAGTTGCCAGTCAGATGATCGAATCGATTGGATAGACGCCATCACATTTTATTTCAGGCATCAAAATTGCCAATATTTCATTCAACTTCGCCATAACAAGCTTAGATCTTAGCCGGTCTTGACCGAGAATCCGACAGCTTCAACCCCTGAGGCCTCGTCATTATCGATGGTCCGGCTGGCAACGGCCAGGATCGGTCCAGTGTTCATGGCCAGCGTTCAAGGATTGTGCTGTCTGACGCGGCAAAAACCCGTTTGTTTGTTTTCATCGGTAGAAATATTCCACGAGGAACATCGGGATTGCCGGAATATAAGTGCACATCAGCAAAACGGTCAGAAGAACGGCGACGAAATAAATGTTGACCCGCGAGACCGCCCAGATATTGGCGCGGGCGATCGAACAGGCGGTGATCAGGACGCTGGCGACAGGCGGCGTCTGCTGGCCGATCGCCAGGTTGAGCGTCACGATCAGTCCGAAATGGACAGGATCGATGCCGGCGGCTGTGATCAGCGGAATGACAATCGGGACAACCAGGATGATGGCTGCGGCAGAGTGCAGGAAAAAGCCGATCACCAGGAAGAAGACATTGAGGATCAGCAGGATGACATAGCGGTTGTCGGTGAAGGCCAGAATTTCCTGCGCCATCTGCTGGGGAATCTGGGCCCGGGTGAGGAATCCGCCCATCAGGACCGAGGCGGCGACGAGCAGCATGACGACGGATGTCTGCATGCCGCCGTCCAGCATCGCCGCTTTCAGCCGCTTCAGATCGATTTCGCGATAGTAGAGACCGATGACCAGTGAGGCCAGAACGGCAAGGCCGGCGGCCTCCGTCGCGGTGACGAAGCCGCCGAATATGCCGCCCAAAATGATTACCGGCAGTGCGAATGTCGGAAGCGCATCGATAAAGGCCGCTTTCAGGGTCGGCATGCTGAACGCGTCTTCGACCGGAAAATCATAGCGGCGGGCAAACATGTAAGCGACGCCCATCAGCCCTGCCGCGCCCATCAGGCCCGGAACGAAGCCTGCGACAAACAATTGCTCCACCGATGTATTGGCGGAAACGGCATAGAGGATCATCGGTATCGACGGCGGGATAATGATCGCGAGCGATGCGGACGAAGACGTGACCGCGGCCGCAAACGGAGCACCGTAGCCGCGCTTCTTCATCGCCGGTATCAGGATTGACCCGATCGCTGCCACGTCAGCGACGGCACTGCCGGAAATCTCTGCAAAAAACAGCGATACGCCGATCGTGACCATCGACAGGCCGCCGCGCACGAAACCGACAAGAGCCGCCACGAAGGTGATCAGTCGGCGGGAAATGCCCGAGGCGTTCATGATAGCGCCGGCCAGTACGAACATCGGAATGGCGATCAGGGAGAACTTGGTGGAACCGTCGTACATGTCGAGTGCGACGGTCACCAGGCTACCGGTACCTTCCGACGCGACAAGTCCGATGACACCGGAGATCGCCAGCGCTACGGCGATCGGCACATTGAGGCAGATCATCACCACCAGCGCGGTAAACATCAAAAAAATCAGCATGGTTCAGACGCTTTCCGTTTCTTCGATATCCGCATGTTCCGCGGAAAGTCCGGCTGCGACCTGTCGCCAGTAGGACGGCAGGCTCAGCAGTTCGGCGACGATGAACAACAGCGCGCCGATCGGGATGACGGACTGGGTTAATTGCACCGGCATCCAGGTGAGCGAGACCAGAGTGTCGCCTTCCAGCACCGAAAGGACCTTCATGCCAGCCCACGCCATGATGGCGAAAAATCCGACGACCAGGATTTCAGCGGCGACTACCGCGCCCATTCGGGCCGGCATCGGTATGGCCAGCAGAACGCTGTCAAAGCCGATATGACCGCGCTTCAGGGCAGCAAGGGCCGAGCCGTAATAGGTGATCCAGGCCAGTTGGATTGCGGCGATCTCATCATACCAGGACAGCGAATTGCCGGCGATACGATAAATAACGGCGACGATGACAACGACCGTCAGCATGACCATCAGGATAATCGTCGCCCACTCCAGCAGCCACTGGAGCCAGCCTCGTAATGCATTGATCATAATACGGACAGCCCGTCAGCCTGGAACGCCAGGCGGTTTCGATTTCGGATTTTCATTGTGGACGCTGATTTTACCGCTTGCGCGAAGAACCGGTGCGGCGGACTGGTTTCCGCCGCACCGGGACGGATGTTTTACGAACCGCTGCCCAGGCTCAGCACCTTGTCGACCAGTTCCTTGCCGCCGCTGACGCTGGCGGCAAATTCGTCATAGATCGGCGCGGATGCGTCGATGAATGCCTGCTTGTCGGCGTCGTTGACCGCGATCCCGCCGTCCTTGAGGTTCTGCAGCAGTTCCGTCTCAAGATCCGCGGCAGTCTTGTAGACGAAATCCTGCGTTTCGCTGCCGCATGTCAGGAGTGCGTCCTGAACGTCCTGGGGCAGTGCCGCAAATGCCTTGTCGGACACCAGCACATAGGCCGGCGTGTAGACGTGCCCGGTGATGGACAGGTACTTCTGCACTTCCTGGAACTTGGCCGACCAGATCTGCGCATACGGGTTCTCCTGGCCGTCAATGACGCCGGTCTGCAGCGCCGTGAAGACTTCCGAGAACGCCATTGGCGTCGGGTTTGCACCGTAGAGCTGGAACATCTTCACCCGCCAGGAGCCCTTGGGCGTGCGCAGTTTGATGCCAGCCAGGTCTTCCGGCTTGTTGATCGGCCTTGTATTGTTGGTGATGTGGCGGAAGCCGTTCTCGAACAGGCCGATGATGCGGTAGCCCTTGGCTTTGGCGGCCGGCTGGAAGGTGCTTTCCATCAGTTCCGCCTGGACGCGGCGCATATGGTCGCGGTCCTTGATGATGTAGGGCATTTCGAAAACGCCGAAAACGTCGGCCACCGACGACATGACCGACGAGGGCAGCGAGAATGTCACCTGGTCGAGCTTCAGCTTCTGCAGCAGTTCCTGGTCATTGCCGAGCTGGGACGATCCGAAGGTCTGCACTTCGGCCTTGTCGCCGAGCGCGGCGTTGGCGCAGCGGGCATACTCGTTGACGCTGGTTTCAAACAGCGATCCGGGATTGCCGACATGGCCGAATTTCAGAACCAGTCCCTGGGCCAGCGCCGAGGTCGACAGCAGGGTGGCCAATGCGACACCTGCCAGTATGCTCTTCAATCTCATGATATTTTCTCCCTTAGGTTGTTTATCGGTCATCTTTATCCGATTTATCTATTCAGCGGCAACTGACACCTGATCGCGTGCCGACAGATAGTCGAGCGCCGCCAGCACACCGCCGCGCTGATACGGCACGCCGGACAGTTCCAGCCCCATTTCCACGCCGGACAAAGTGGCTGAAAGCATCAGATCGTTGAAATCACCAAGATGGCCGATGCGGAAAACCTTGTCGGCGATCTTCGACAGACCGTTGCCGAGCGACATGTCGAAATGCTCCAGCGTGGTCTTGCGGAAGGCATCGGCGCTATGGCCTTCCGGCATCAGGACGGCCGTCAGCGAACCGGAATAATGGGCAGGATTGTTGCAGAAAACCTCAAGCCCCCAGGCCTGAACAGCGCGACGGGCCGCCTCGCCGTGACGCTGATGGCGGGCGAAGACGTTTTCAAGCCCCTCTTCGTGCAGCATGTCGATCGCCTCGACCAGGCCGTAAAGCAGGTTGGTGGCCGGCGTGTAAGGAAAATAGCCGGTCTCGTTCGGCCCGGCCATTTCGTCCCAGGACCAGTAGGACCGCTTCAAACCCGCTGTCTTGGAAGCCGTCAGCGCCTTTTCGCTGACGGCGTTGAACGACAGGCCCGGCGGCAGCATCAGCCCCTTCTGGGAACCGGCGACAGTGACATCGACACCCCAGTCGTCATGGCGGTAATCGATGGAGGCCAGCGACGATATCGTATCGACCATCAGCAATGCATCGTGGCCGGCGGCGTCGATGGCCGCGCGGACGTCTTCGATACGGCTGGCGCAGCCCGTCGAGGTCTCGTTGTGAACGACGCAGACGGCCTTGATCGCCTTGTCGGTGTCAGCCCTGAGGCGATCCTCGACAACGTTGGCATCGACGCCGAAACGCCAGTCGCTTTCAATGAATTCCGGCTTCAGATCAAGGCGTTCAGCCAGTGTCTTCCACAGCGACGCGAAGTGGCCGGTCTCATACATCAGCACATGGTCGCCAGGTGACAGCGTATTGACCAGCGCAGCTTCCCAAGCGCCGGTACCCGACGCCGGATAGATCACCACCCGGCCCTTTGTGGCGAAAACGGAGCGCAGGCCCTCAAGCGCCTTGCTTCCGAGCGCGCCGAAGGCCGGGCCGCGGTGGTCCATGGTGGGATAGTCCATGGCGCGCAGAACCCGGTCAGGAACGTTGGTGGGGCCCGGAATTTGCAGAAAATGTCGCCCAGCCATGTGAAAAATGCCTTTCGTGCGTAGAACAAACCTGAAATCCGCTTGCGTCGCCCTCTTGCGTCACCATGCGGCGCTCTTTATGAGAATTGTATACAAAATGCAATTTTGGCGAACTGTCAATGACGAATATCGTGAGCGGCGATTTTGAGGACGATGGGAAAAACGGAAGCCGGCTGGAACGGCGGCTGAAGGCTGCGGTAGAAGGCGATGTGCTGTTTTCCGCCTTCGACCGAGGGCGTTACGCCACCGATGCCTCGATCTACCAGATGATGCCGCTCGGCGTCGTCGTGCCAAAGACATTCGCCGATGTGGAGGCGGTGTTGGCGGTGGCGCGCGAGGAAGGCGCGCCGGTGCTGCCACGCGGCGGCGGCACGTCGCAATGCGGCCAGACTGTCAACCGCGCGGTGGTAGTGGATTTTTCGAGACATCTGAACCGGCTGGTCGAGGCCGATGCCGAAAACGCCACGGCGATCGTCGAACCGGGGCTGGTACTCGACCAGCTGAATGCAAAACTGAAACCGCACGGGCTTTGGTATCCGGTCGATATCTCCACTGCATCGCGAGCGACGCTCGGCGGCATGACGGCAAACAATTCCTGCGGCTCGCGTTCGCTGCGCTACGGCATCATGCGCGACAACCTGATCGCGGTGGATGCGCTGCTGGCCGACGGCAGCAAGGCGAAATTCGACGCGATAAATCCCGGTCGCGGCAGCTATCTGCAGCAAAACGGCTCCAATCCGCAGGTTCAGGCAGAGAATCAGCCGGAGATTCAGACAGAGAATCAGAGACAGATTCAGGCGCTGTTCGGCGACCTTCTGGCAATCGGCGAGCGCGAGGCGGACGAGATCCGGGCGCGCTTCCCCGATCTCAACCGCCGGGTCGGCGGTTATAATCTCGACGCGCTGATGCCGAATGGCCAAAACGGCCAGACGGCAAACAATCTGGCGCATCTGCTGGCCGGCTCGGAAGGTACGCTGGCGGTTTCGGAAAGGATCACGCTCAAACTGTCGCCGGTGTTGAACAACAAAGCGCTCGGCGTCTGTCATTTCCCGAGCTTCCACGCGGCAATGGACGCAGCCCAGCATCTGGTGAAGCTCGACCCGGTTGCGGTAGAACTTGTCGACCGGACGATGATTGCGCTCGGCCGCGACATTGCGCTGTTCCGCCCGGTGGTGGACCGTTTCGTGCGCGGCGAGCCGGAGGCGCTGCTGCTGGTGGAATTCGCGGAATCCGACCAGGCGGAAAATCTGCGCCGGCTTGCCGCACTGCACGACGTGATGGCCGATCTCGGCTTCCGCTGGGGCGATCCGGGCAAGGCCGAGGGCGGCGTCGTGGAGGCGACCGACCCGGCGTTTCAGGCGGAAATCTGGGGCGTACGGACGCAAGGGCTCAACATCATGATGTCGATGAAGGCGGAGGGCAAACCGGTCTCCTTCATCGAGGATTGCGCGGTGCGGCTTGAGGACCTGGCGGAATACACCGACCGGCTGACGAAAATCTTCCACGATCACGGTACTTCAGGCACCTGGTATGCGCATGCCTCCGTCGGCACGCTGCATGTGCGGCCGGTGCTCAACCTGAAGCTCGATGCCGACGTCAAGACGATGCGGGCCATTGCCGAACAGGCGTTCGAACTGGTTCGGCATTATCGCGGCTCCCATTCCGGCGAGCATGGTGACGGCATTGTCCGGTCCGAATTTCACGCAGCCATGTTCGGCGAGCGGCTGGTCAAGGCGTTCGGCGAAGTCAAACACCGCATGGACCCGGCCGGATTGCTCAACCCCGGCAAGATCACCGGCGCGCCGAAGATGGACGACCGGACGCTGATGCGCTTTCCGCCCGGTTACCAGGTTGCCGATTTTGATACCGTGTTCGACTGGTCAGCCTGGCCGGGTGCGGCCGGCGGTTTCCAGGGCGCGGTGGAGATGTGCAACAATAACGGTGCCTGCCGCAAGCTTGCCGACGGGGTGATGTGCCCCTCTTTCCGTGTGACCGGCAATGAGCGCGATCTGGTGCGCGGGCGGGCGAATGCGCTGCGGCTGGCGATCTCCGGCCAGCTCGGGGCCGATGCGCTGACCTCGGACGCCATGGCGGAGACGATGCATCTCTGTGTGTCCTGCAAGGCCTGCCGGCGCGAATGCCCGACCAGCGTCGACATGGCGAAAATGAAGATCGAGATGCAGACGGCACGGGCGAAAAAGCACGGACTGAGCCTGCGCGACCGGCTGATCGGGCATCTACCGCGCTACGCGCCACTGGCTGCGCGGCTGGCGCCGCTGTTCAACCTGCGCGACCGGTGGCCATGGCTTGCAAAACTGTCGGAGAATCTGACCGGCTTTGCCGCAGACCGCCCCCTGCCCCGATGGCGGCGCGACCGGTTCCGCGCAGAATCTTCCGCTGACGCAATGGCGCAGGCAGACGTGATCCTGTTCGCCGATACGTTCAACGCGGCGTTCGAGCCGGACAATCTGCGCGCGGCGCAGACGGTCCTGGAGCGGGCCGGCTTCCGGGTCGCCCATGCTGCCGCTCCCGGGGCCGGGAGGCCGCTTTGCTGCGGGCGGACTTATCTGTCCGCCGGCATGGCGGATCAGGCAAGCGCTGAAATCCACCGCACATTGTCCGCTTTGCTGCCCGCGCTGGAGCGCGGCGCGTTTGTGGTCGGGCTGGAGCCCTCGTGCCTGCTGACCTTCCGCGACGAAGCGCCTGTGCTGGTCGGCGACCATTTCAGCGCTGCCCATCAGGGACAGTTTCTGCTGTTTGAGGAGTTCATAACGAAGATGATCGAAGACGACCGGTTCAAACTGGCGCTGGCGCCGCTTGAGACAGAAAAAGCACTGCTGCACGGTCATTGCCACCAGAAGGCGTTCAACATGATGGGGCCTGTGGAGCGGGTGTTGAAACAGGTGCCGGAACTGGACGTGGAATTGATTCAATCATCCTGCTGCGGCATGGCCGGGGCGTTTGGCTATCAGGCGGAAACGCTGGCGATATCAAAGGCGATGGGCGAACTCAGCCTGCTGCCGGCGGTGCGCAAGGCGGCAGCCTCCGAAATCATCGTCGCCGACGGCACATCGTGCCGGCACCAGATCGCCGACGGCACGGAGCGCCAGGCTGTTCATGTGGCGCAGGTGCTGTTGCGCTCATCAGACATTGCAATCAACAACGGGACGCGCGCAGAGGCCGGTATAATCAGCCCCGGTATAATCAGCAAGGAGATGAAGTCATGACGTCCCTTGCAGACCCGATTGAACGAAAGACGCTGCACGCCGAACTGGTCGGCCGGCTGCGCAGTTTGATTGTCGAGGGGCATTTCCCGCCCGGCGAAAAGCTCGGCGAGCAGGAGATATGCGACCGCTTCCACGTCTCGCGCACACCGCTGCGCGAGGCTCTCAAGGTTCTGGCAGGCGAAGGGCTGGTGGAGATTGTGCCCAACCGCGGCGCGCGGGTCTCGAAACTGACGGCGGCCGATCTCGACGAGGCGTTTCCTGTCATGGGGGCGCTGGAGGGACTGGCAGGCGAGCTTGCCTGCGCCAACATTTCCGACCGTGGAGTTGCCGCGATCGGCAAGGTGCACACTCGTATGGTGGCCCATTACCGGGCCGGCGAACTCAGCGATTATTTCCGCGACAATGAGATGATCCACGACATGATCCTGATGGCCGCCGACAATCCGACGCTGGCCAGAATGCAGCACGGCCTGGCCGGCCGGGTGCGGCGCGCCCGCTACCGCGCCAACATGACGCCGAAGCGCTGGGCGGCGGCTGTGGCCGAACATGAGGAGATCCTGGCGGCATTGCAAGCGCGCGACGGCAAGCGGCTGGGCGATGTGCTGAAGCGGCATCTGGCGAACAAGCTGGACGCGGTGAAAGCGACGCTGGAGGAATGAGCGGTGCGCGTAATCAGGCTTGGACAGAGACGGCAGGAATGACCATATAGAGTTCAAAGGCTGAGACGTGACATGGACACACTGCCGCAACCTTTCGTTCCGCCGGCTCCGGTACCGCGCAAGCGCGAGGAGATACCGGGTTTTCTCGACATCATCCGGACGGTCCTGCGCAATCCGCTCGAAGTCTGGGGCGAGCCGTCTTACGAGGATCCGTGGATCCACACCAGGTTCATCAACGAACGCACTCTGATCGCCAACGATCCGGGACTGATCCGCCACGTCCTCGTCGACAATGCGAAAAACTACCGGATGGGGACGATCCGCCAGCTGATCCTCCGGCCGATCCTGCGCGACGGGCTTCTGACCGCTGAGGGGCCGACATGGAAGCGGTCACGCAAGGCCATGGCGCCGGTCTTCACCCCGCGCCATATCGACGGATTCGCCCAGGCGATGCTGGAGCGGACACAAGCCTACGCCGGACACTACGATGCCGCGGCAGCGTCCGGCGCGGTACGCGACATTGCCCGCGACATGACGGAACTGACGTTCGACATCCTGTCGCAGACGCTTTTTTCCGGCGACATCGTGACCGCCACGGACGATTTCGCCGGCGACGTGGAAACCCTTTTACACACGATGGGCCGGGTCGACCCGCTCGACCTGGTCAAGGCGCCGCACTGGATCCCGCGGCCGACCCGGCTGCGCGGCAACAAGGTGATGGCCCAGTTCCGCAAGATCGTTGACGACACGCTCGGCGCCCGGCGCAAAAAGATCGAAAGCGGAATCGACGTGCCGGACGATTTCCTGACACTGCTCTTGCGCCGGGAAGGCCCGGACGGGCTGTCCGCCGACGAGATCAACGACAACATCATCACCTTCATCGGCGCCGGACACGAGACCACTGCGCGGGCGCTCGGCTGGACACTCTATTGCCTTGCCAATGCGGCGGGCGAGCGGCAGTTCGTCGAGGACGAAATCGACGCTTTCTTCGCCGGCGATGTTCCGCCGCCGCAGAAATGGCTCGACGCCCTGCCGAAAACGCGCGCCGCCTTCGAGGAGGCGATGCGGCTTTATCCACCGGCGCCGTCGATCAACCGTGCAGCACTTGCCGACGACCGCTACGGCGACTGCGTCATCCCCAGGGACGTGACCGTGCTGATCATGCCATGGACGCTGCACCGCCACCGGGCGCTGTGGGAGATGCCGGACGCCTTTATTCCGTCGCGGTTCTGGCCAGAAAACCGCGAAACGATCGACCGCTATCAGTACCTGCCGTTCGGCGCCGGACCGCGGATCTGCATCGGCGCGGGCTTCGCCCTCCTGGAAGCTGTGATCGCACTGGCCGTGCTGCTCTCCCGGTTCCGCTTCGACTGCACGCAAGACTGCAAGCCCTGGCCGGTGCAGAAATTGACCACGCAGCCGCAAGGCGGGCTGCCGATGATTGTGACCGCCCGGCGGTGAAGCACCGGGCGGGACGCCAGCCGCCGCCATCCTGCAGGCCGGCGTCGTGGCGATCATTTTCGATGCGACATGAAACTGATGGCCGCAGCCAACCCGACGCTGGCGGAATGAGCCGTGCGTGATGTCCCGGAAACCTTCACTCAATTGAATGTGCTGATGGTGATCGTGTGGCAATGAATCTTCGCGACATACTGATCAATAGTCAAACCCCGCTTATGCCAAGGCCTGCCGCCAGATTGCGGCCAGCCTTGGCCAGATTGGCCAAGAGCGTCAACTCTGCCTTTGCTTCGGCAGCCACCCTTTCTTCAGTCCACACATAACCACCGGCCCAAACGCGCTGAAACCAGTTGCCGCGCTGCCGTTTGTAGAAATTTTTGTATATTTCATCATATGAGAGACGGGCGTCCTCAAAGCGCCGCTGCAGATAAGACGCGGCTTTTCCATTGTCACCGGCCATATGGCAAAGCACCGCGGCGGATATGTCATAATGGTCAGAGTAAAATTCATCTGTCTCAATCCAGTTGACGACAAAAAGCGGATCATTGCATCGGAAGTACCAAGCCAGGGCGTGAATGCGCCATTGCTCGTCGAGAAATAATCCCAGTTCCTGTCTCCCCTTCCTGAGCCGATGCCGCTCTTCTTCCAAATCGAGGTTAAGCTCATAAGCGTATTGAGGAAGAACCCAAAAACCACGCTGTTGATATTCCATGACCGGATCGCTTTGCGCGCGTTGCTGGGCCTCTGACCAATTTCTGGACGCCGGTCCCCGCCTCGATGTATAAAAATCATGACCAGCAGCGACCTGCATCAGTTCGGGAATCGAAGCGGAGATATGGGCATGGTTGCGGCGCTCGGCGCACAGCCCGCCGATGCCAGGCGCATATTTTTCCATGATTGCATCAAGTTCCGGCAAGAAGACCGTCGCAGTCGCCTCAAAGCCTGGCCATGGATCAGGCGCCATCTCCAATTCGAAATACCACATCCGGTCCGGCTGCTCACGGACATAATCGCGCCGGGTCTTGCGGCTGAAGCCGTTCTTTTCCAGCGTCGCCCTGAGCGCGACATCCATTACATCGTCATAAAGCTGCCGGCGCGCCATTGTTCACTCCGTTCGGATAGAACATAATGAGAACATATCGCACAGGCCAAGGCAAGCGGCGTTCGCGGAAGTAAGACCCAGCTAGCTCAAGCTATAGATTTGCCCGTTCTTTCTGGCTAGTCTGACGATGTTGGAGGATGGACTTGGAACGCAGGCTTGCCGCGATACTCGTTGCCGATATTGCTGGCTACACCCGGCTGATGGGCGCAGACGAGGCCGGCACTCTACAACGTCTGACCGTGCTCCGGCAGGAGATCATTGAACCCCTTATTGCCGACCACCGTGGACGCGTTGTCAATTGGATGGGCGACGGTTTGCTGGTTGAGTTTGCCAGTGTGGCGGATGCCCTCGCTTGCGCGGTCGCTTGGCAGACCGAAATGGCCAAGCGGGATGCGACTGCCGTTAAAAGCGACCGGATGGAATTTCGCATCGGCATCAACTTGGGTGACGTCATTGTCAAAGGCGAGGATATCCACGGTGATGGCGTTAATATTGCGGCACGCCTAGAAGGATTGGCCGAGCCCGGTGGTATTTGCATATCCGACGATGCATACCGTCAGGCAAAGGGCAAAGTGAAGGCGGAGTTTGAGGATTTAGGAGAACGTCGTCTCAAAAATGTTGCCGAACCTATCCGGGTTTACCGGCATGCCACGGCTGCGCCCGCAACCGCGCAGGCCAAGCCGCTTCCGCTCCCCGACAAACCCTCCGTAGCGGTTCTTCCTTTTACGAACATGTCTGGCGACCCGGAGCAGGCGTATTTCTCCGACGGCATAACAGACGACATCATTACTGACCTGTCCCGTTACGACGAGTTGTTTGTCATCGCTCGCCAATCGGCATTCGCCTACAGGGACCGGTCTCAAGATCGAGATGAGATCGCCCGGGAGCTCGGCGTACAATACATCCTGGAGGGCAGTGTCAGACGTGCAGGCAACCGAGTAAGGGTCACAACGCAGCTTATTGACGCCACGACGAGAAAACACATCTGGGCTGAACGGTTCGATCGTGAAATCGAAGATATCTTTGCTGTTCAGGACGAAATAACCGGGGTGATTGTAAATACGCTCGCCGGTCAGGTAATGCGGCGCCACTACAGACGCTCGCTGACAGGCAGTCCCGACGCAGCCAATGCATATGATCACGCTCTAAAAGCAATGGATCTGGTCTGGACGTTCTCGCCGCGCGAAACTTTACTGGCCCGATCCGAAGCTGAGCTGGCAGTGAGTATCGATCCCGAATTCGCGAGAGCACATGCGCTGGTTGCCTGGACGCACATAACCGAAGGGTCCAACGGATGGGGCGAGGACGTCGCACACTCCTTCGAACGCGCCTATGAACATGCGCTCCTCGCCGTCACGGCTGATGACAGGGAACCCTGGGCGCACTGTGCGCTCGGCTGGTCTCACATCTGGCGCGACCGCGCCCATGACCGGGGTATCGAAGAATTTCGCCATACGTTGGCGCTCAATCCATCAAATGCCTTTTTTCGAAGCATGTTAGCTTGGGCGCTCGGCTGGGCCGGGAAGGCGGACGACTCGCTTCGAGAAATCGATACCGCAATGCGTCTCAATCCGCATTACCCTGGTCTGTATCTGCTGTTTCGTGGCCGTGCCCTCTTTATTCTGGGGCGATATGATGAGGCTCTTCGGCAATTGGAACGCGCGGTAACGACCATGCCTGGCCACGCGAATGCTCTTGCGTTGCTTGCAGCCTGTCACGCGGCGCTCGGACGCGTGAAAAATGCAAAATCCATTGTTCAGCAAATCTGCCAGGCAAGCCCGGACTTTAATCTCGTCTTTGTCCGCAAAACACTGCCATATGCGAACAGCGAACATCTGGATTTCTTTTCTGAAATGCTATTGAGCGCTGGCCTGCCCGAATAACAGCAATTTGCGGCAAGCAGGCAGGACCAACGCAACCGGTTCGGTTTCGCGCCGGCTGGAAAACGGCTGCAGGTGCTGCTCTTGGAACCTTGATTGAGCCACCCTGCGCGGCTCCCGCAGCCGCACGCCCAAAAAATCTCCATTAAAGCAAAAACGGCCAATGTGTGACGCACATCACTTGGACGCTTCCGCAGCACCCTTATCTTTCAGGAAACAGCAACCCGGGAGGATACAATGCTCACAGTCAACCACATCATCACCGCAAGCATCATGATCTTCCTGTTCGCGTTTTCACCGATGACAATCAACCTGCTGCATGACAGCGGGCCTGCCGTCACAACGTTTGCCTATGCCACGAACGAATAAAGAATAATGCAACAGCTCAGAGAGAGCTCTTCGGAGCGCTCGGGGAGGAAAGACAATGATCGATATTCTTTGGCGAACCGTTCTGTTTTTTGCGCTTACATTCCTTTCAGCCGGCATCATGGCGATGCCCTATATCGGCTGACCGGAGCGCCGACATTCCACCGCAGCGGCGCCGGACGGACGGCACAGGCGCAAGCCCGACCCCGCCCGTCCCCCTGCTGCGCCGCCGAACGCAACCAAGGGAGTGGATTCGATGCGTGCGACAAACGACCGGATATTCATCATCGTCTGGCTGATCATCTGTATTTCCGTCCTGATCTTCGCCAGTCTCGTGGCGTAGAGCGAGACAGACCGCAGGTTCCGCGTTTGGCAGATGATGCCTTTCGGCTTCTGGTGCGGCGAACAGCGCGGATCGGTCACAGGTTTCCGCACCGGATTGCCTATCGATTCCGCATGGATTGCGCGCAGGCTTCTAGAGCGGCGGACAAGATGCTATCATTGCGCCCGTGGAGAAAATTCTGCCTGACGGGTCATTCTTTGAGAAATCGGCCCTCTTTTCCGGATTGGAGCGTGCCAAGCTTGACGGTTTGGCGCGGTTGTGCCGGCTCGTGGACGTAAAGGCCGGCGCGCTCCTGTTCCGCCAGGGCGACCGGTCGGACGGTTGTTACATCGTCGTCGACGGCGTGCTGAGCATTTTTGCGCAATCGCCGCAAGGCGAGGAATCCCTGCTCGCTTTGCTTGGCGCCGGCGACGTTATCGGCGAGATGGGACTGATCGACGGGATGCCCCGGTCAGCATCCGCCGCAGCCCTGAAGCCCTCCTCCCTCGCCTTTCTCGACAGCCGCAGCTTCAACCGGTTTGCCGAGGAATCTCCGGCGGTCTACCGGCAGATGCTGAGTATCATCAGCACTCGGCTGCGGGCGACAAACGAAGCCTTTGCCGCCTACCTGCTTCTGCCGCTCGGCGGCCGGCTGGCCAACGTCCTGTTGCAGCTTGCCAGGTGCCTCGGCCATCCGCTGGACGACGGGCGGACGATCATCCGCCAGAAGATCACCCAGGTCGAACTGGCCCGGATGACGGGATCGAGCCGGGAAAACGTCAACCGCATGCTCAACAGCTGGCGCGAAGACAAGATCATCAGCCGCATCAGCCATTATTACTGCCTTGAACACGAGCAGACCCTGCGTGAGCTGGCCGGGATCTGAAGACCGCATGCGATCTGGAAGTCGGGAGCCGTTGCGGCATGGCTGACGCGGCCTGGGACGTGATCATTGTCGGCCAGGGACTGGCCGGAACGACGCTCGCCTGGTTTTTGCGGGCGGCAGGCAAGCAGGTGCTGGTCGTTGACGCGGACGAGCCTGTCACATCGTCGAAAATTGCCGCCGGGCTGATCACGCCCATTACCGGCCAGCGTCTTGTGAAGAGCCGGAATTATGATGAGCTCATGGCCGCCGCCGGCCGGTTTTTCACCTGGACCGAACGGCAGACGGGAAGGACGTTCTTCCACGACCGGATTGCGCTGCGGCTTTTCCGATCGCAGGCGGAACGGCAAAACTGGTCAGAGCGGCGTGGGCGGCCAGATTATCAGGCGCATCTGTTGACCCCCCAGCCCGCGCCGCTGCTCGATGCTGAACTGGGCGACGCCGGCGCCGGCGGTTTTGCCATGCATGCGGCGCAATTGGACGTGCCGGCCTATCTTGAGGCATCGCGCGCCGTGCTGGCATTCGAGCCGATGAACCTCGACTGGCAAAGGGATGTGGCGTTCGGCTCCGGCGTTCGCGTCGGCCGGCATCAGAGCCGGCTTGTGATTTCCTGCGAAGGCTACGCGGCGGCCCGCAACCCGTATTTTTCGTCGGTACCGTTCAATGCTGCCAAGGGCGACATCCTGAGCGTCCGCTTCCACCGGTCCGTGCCGGCACAGAGCCTGCATCGCGGCATCTGGCTGGCGCCGACGGCGGACCCCGACATTTTCAGCGTCGGTTCGACATATGACTGGAAACGCCTCGACCGGCAGCCCGATCCGGCCGCCCGCCGCGAAATCGAACGGCGGCTGAAGGAGTTCTTTCACGTCCCTTACACCGTACTTGAACACCGCGCGGCGGTGCGGCCGATCCTGTCTGAAAGCAAGGTTCTTGCCGGGCTGCATCCGGGCGAAAAACGGCTCGGCTTTTTCAACGGGCTTGGTTCGAAGGGGGCATTGCAGGCGCCCTATTATGCGCGTTGCTTTACGGATTTCCTCGTCCGCCAAACCCCCTTGCCCGAGGCGGTCGATGTCGCAAGGCATATTGACCGAGGATGCGCGCCACCGATCTTGCCCACCCGATGATGCACCGGACCGTCAAG
>CAMYKZ010000006.1 GCA_947259045.1 uncultured Afifella sp. | reverse complement strand
CCGTCTGCTTCCGCCGATGATGGAGGGAACAACCGACAGCACACCGCTGAGCGATGTGGCCGCCGCGGCCACCGGCCTGCTGGCCGGTACGCCGGTGACGCTTGGTTATGTCGATGTGATCTGTACGGCTTTGGGGGCCGGCATCTATGAAAAGAACGCCTCGCCGGGCATTACCATCGTCGGTTCGACCGGCATGCATATGCGTCTCGTCCAGTCGTCTGACGCCGTGTTGTTAAACACTGACAAGACCGGTTACACGATGCCGATGCCGGTGCCCGGCGTCTATGCCCAGATGCAGTCGAACATGGCCTCAACGCTGAATATCGACTGGCTGCTGACAGTCGCATCCGGCGTGCTGGCATCCCAGGGTGTGGAGCGCAATCATGCGGAGTTGATTGGTGCAATCGACGCATGGGTCGAATGCGCCAGGCCTGCAAGTCTGATCTATCAGCCCTACATTTCCGAGGCTGGTGAACGCGGTCCGTTTGTCGACGGTAATGCCCGCGCCGGCTTTATCGGCCTGTCCACCCGGCATGGGTTCGCCGATCTGGTGCGCGCGGTGCTGGAGGGTTTGGCGCTGGCCGCACGCGACTGTTATGCGGTCATGGGTGAAGCGCCTTCCGAAGTCCGGCTGACCGGTGGTGCGGCACGCAGCAAGGCGGTCAGGACGATCCTCGGATCGGCGATCGGCGTTGGGGTGCGCACATCGGCGCGCGAAGAAGCCGGCGCTGCCGGCGCGGCGATGATGGCTGCCGTCTGCGCCGGTCATTATGACACGATGGAGGCCTGCGCGGCGGAATGGGTAGCGCCGCATCTGGGCGAAATCGAAGAACCGGACCGGCAACTTGCCAGGACCTATGATCGCGCCTATCCGGCCTATGTTGCGGCCCGCCGCGCACTGCGCCCGGTGTGGAAAATGATGGCTGAAAATGCCCCCGAAAATCCCCGCGCAAATCCTCCCGCTAGTCCAATGGCGAATTCATGACCCGGTCCGTGGCTATCATCGGCGACCGCTTCATGTTGCCGCAGATCTTCCGCGAAAAGATCGAGGCGGCGGTCAGCGGTCCGGTGGATATCCGGTCGCTTGAATATGCCTGGCCCGACGAGCCGATGGAACATGGTTATGCCGTCGCCGGCCTGGACGGGTTGAAGGAATATTTCGGCGACCCCGGCGAAGTTGTCGAATTCATCGGCGAGGCGGAGGTTTTCGTAACCCACCTTGCGCCGCTGTCGGCGGGAATGATGGAACAATTGCCAGACCTCAAATTCGTCGCCGTGTCACGCGGCGGACCGGTGAATATCGACATGGCGGCGGCGCGCGCCAACAATATCATTGTCGTCAACACGCCGGGCCGCAACGCAAGCGCGGTCGCGGAATTCACCATCGGCGCCATTCTTGCCGAGACGCGGCTCATCCGCGTCGGCCACGAGGCCTTGCGCGCCGGCGAATGGCGCGGCGATCTCTACCGTGCCGACCGGACCGGCAGGGAACTCAACGAAATGACGGTTGGCGTCGTCGGTTACGGAAATATCGGGACCAGGGTCGTCCGGCTGCTGCGGGCCTTCGGTTGCAAGGTCCTGGTCTGCGATCCGTATGTCCAACTGTCTGCGGAAGATGTGCGCGACGGCGTCGAACTGGTCGACCTTGAAGGCCTTCTGGCCAACTCCGACGTCATCACCATGCATCCGCGCGTGACCGGCGAAACCCGGCAGATGATCAATGCCGATACACTGGCGAAAATGCGTCCGGGGACAATTTTCGTCAACACGGCGCGCGGGCCGCTGGTCGATTATGACGCGCTTTACGAGGCACTCGAATCCGGCCATCTGGGCGGCGCCATGCTGGAGACATTCGCGGTTGAGCCGGCGCCACCGGACTGGCCGCTGCTGCAATTGCCCAATGTCACGGTTACCCCGCATATTGCCGGCGCATCCGTGCGCACGGTGACGTTCGCAGCCGAACAGGCGGCGGAGGAAGTGCGCCGCTATCTGGCCGGGCAGCCGCCGGTCAATCCGTGTTGAGGGAGGCGGCGGATGGCGGAAAATGCGGCCGGCACGGATGACATTGTCGATCTGTTTATCATTGGCGGCGGCATCAACGGCGCCGGCATTGCCCGCGATGCCGCCGGCCGCGGCCTGTCTGTCGTGTTGTGCGAAAAAGACGATCTGGCTGAACATACCAGTTCCCGTTCGGGCAAGCTGGTCCATGGCGGCCTTCGGTATCTGGAATATTTTGAGTTCCGCCTGGTGCGCGAAGCGCTGCGTGAGCGCGAGGTGCTGCTTGAATCGGCGCCCCATATCATCTGGCCGATGCGTTTCGTGCTGCCGCACAGCCCGACTGACCGGCCGGCCTGGCTGGTCCGGCTTGGCCTGTTTCTCTATGATCATCTGGGTGGCCGCAAGCGCCTTGCCGGCACACGCACTCTCGATCTTCGGACCGCACCGGAAGGCAAGCCGGTCAAGGCGGCCTATCGGAAGGCGTTCGAATATTCAGATTGCTGGGTCGATGACGCCCGGCTGGTCGTTCTCAATGCGCTTGACGCCAGCCGGAATGGTGCAAGGATCCTGACGCGCACCGCCTGCACGTCGGCCCGCCGCGTCGACGGTCTATGGTTGATGACAATGCAGAACAAAGCGACGGCAATAAGTACGAGGATCAAGGCCCGTGCGCTGGTCAATGCCGCCGGACCCTGGGTCAATGACGTGATCGGCCAGGTGGTCGGCCTGAATTCCGCCCGCAATATCCGCCTTGTCAAAGGCAGCCATATCGTCGTGAAAAAATTCTGGGACGGGCCGCAGGCCTATCTTGTCCAGAATAGCGACAAAAGGGTGATCTTCATCAACCCCTATGAGGATGACAAGGCGCTGATCGGGACAACCGATATCGCTTATCAGGGCCAGCCGGAAAACGCCGCCCCGGATGACCGGGAAATCGACTATCTTCTCAACGCGGTGAACCGGTATTTCGAGCCGCAGCTTGCAGCCGAAGATGTGATCGACAGCTTTGCCGGTGTCCGGCCGCTCTACGACGATAATTCCGAAAACCCGAGCGCCGTCACCCGCGATTATCTGTTTGAGCTGGATACCGGCGAAGGAGAGGCGCCGCTTCTGTCCGTGTTCGGCGGCAAGATCACGACATTCCGAAAGCTGTCTGAGCATGCGCTGGCAAAGCTGAAACCGAATTTTCCGCACCTGAAACCGGGCTGGACCGCCGGGGCGTGCCTGCCAGGCGGCGATATGGCCGATGCGGATTTCGACCGTTTCATTGTCGGATTGCAGACCCGCTATCCCTGGATGCCGCCATCGCTGGTGAACCATTATGGCCGGCTTTACGGAACGCAAACGGAAGACATTGTCGGACCGGCGATGTCGGTCGGTGATCTTGGCCGGAAATTCGGACCGGATTTCCATGAGCGCGAGGCGGTTTATCTGATCGAAACGGAGTGGGCGATGACACCGCAGGATATTCTCCGGCGGCGTACCAAACACGCTCTCCACATGAGTCCCGATGAGATATCGGCGTTCGAAAGCTGGTATACCGGCGCATTTGCAAAGGCGGTTTGAACCATGTCGGCTCTAAGTCACGGCTCCGGCGAATTCGACGCCCTCAAAAACCTGTCGGCACGCATTGGCGCCGATCCGTCACTGGTGCAGGCCGCCGGCGGCAACACGTCTTTCAAGCAGGACGGTGTTCTGCGCATCAAGGCGTCGGGAACCTGGCTGAAGAATGCGCAAACCGAAGACATCATAGTGCCGGTTGCGCTGGCGCCGCTGCTTGAAGCGCTGGCCCGGCACGATCCGGCGGCCGAGAAGGCCAGCGATTTTGTCATCCAGGCCGACAATCCGTCAGGTCTCAGGCCGTCGATCGAGACGACGGTGCATGCGGTTCTGCCGCAGCGCATTGTCGTCCATGTCCATTGCATCGAGACGATCGCGCTGGCCGTTCGCGAGGATGCCGAAACGTTGATCGCAGAGCGGCTCGCCGGTCTTGACTGGGTGTTCGTTCCCTATGCCCGTCCCGGTCTGCCGCTTTCGCGCGCTATCTCAAAACGTCTGCAGCCGCGGACCAATATCGTGATCCTCGGCAATCACGGTCTTGTTGTCGCCGGCGAAACGGTAGCGGAAACAGCTGACCTGCTGGCCGATGTCACCGGGCGTCTGATGCAGCCTGACCGGGCTGTGCCGCCGCCGGACGTTGCGGTCCTGTCCGATCTGGTCGGAGGCAGCGCCTATGCGTTGCCTGCGGAGGTTGCAGCCCATGGCGCGGCAACCGATCCGGTAAGTTGTGATATCGCAGACGGCGGAAGCCTCTACCCGGACCACGTCATCTTTCTGGGCGAGGGGTCGGTGATCGCCCGGGACGGTGAGCGCGCAGAGGATGTCCGGTTACGAGTGGCGGGTGAGGATTTGCCGGATCCCGTTTCCATCCTGTTTCCGGGCCGGGGTATCGTCATGCACGAAAAAGCCAATGCCGGCGCGCAGGCCCTGGCGCGCTGTCTGGCCGACGTGACTGCGCGAATTCCCGCAGACGCGCGGCTGCGTTATTTTACCCGGCAGGAGAATGACGAGCTTCTCACCTGGGATGCGGAGAAGTATCGCCAGGCTCTGGAAAACAGCCGCGCCGGCAAAACATCCGGAGAAAACATATGAGCTACAGGCCGTGACGTTTACGCTTTCACTCAATAGCAACCCGCTGGTCAATCGCTTTGCGGAAGCCGATGATCTGATTGAGACCATCGCCCGCGATATTCGCATCGGACATCTCCAACTGACCCATGAGTTCATCAATCCGGCCTGGCCGGCAGGTGTAATCAACCGGTATGTGCAGGCATTCGACCGGGCGCTGCACCGAACCGGTGTTTCGGTGACCTCTGCCATGACCGGCCCCTATGGCCGCCTCAACCATTTCGGCCACCCCGACGCGGACGTGCGCGGCTATTATGTCGACTGGTTCAGGACCTTCGCCGATATCGCAGCCGGCGTCGGTGCATCGAGCATGGGCACCCAGTTCGCGATTTTCACCTGCAGGGATTACAACGATCCGGTCCGGCGCGACGATCTGATCGATATCGCAATCGAATGCTGGGGACAGGTCGCCGACCATGCCAGAGACGCCGGGCTTGAATTCCTGTTCTGGGAACCGATGTCGGTGGGGCGGGAATTCGGCCATACCCTCGACGACTGCCGGCAATTGCAGCGCCGCATCGACGCTGCAGGCCTGGCAATTCCGATGAAGATGATGGTCGATATCGATCATGGCGACGTCACGTCGGCAAACCCGGATGATTACGATCCGTTTGCCTGGGCAGAGGCTTTTCCGCTCCAGTCGCCGATCATTCACATCAAGCAATCGTCAATGGTCAAGAGCGGCCATGCCCCGTTTACGGCAAAACACAATGCCGATGGCCGGATTAATCCGGCAACGCTGCTGCCGGCGATCAGGCGCGGCGGCGGGACCGATAACGAGATCTGCCTGGAGCTGTCGTTCCGCGAGCGGGAACCGTCAGACAGCGAAGTCGTCGCCGCGTTGGCAGAGTCCGTCGCCTTCTGGGCGGATGACGTCGATACCGGTGCCGAAGCCCTGAAAATATGATGCGGAATATTTTGACATGAGCAATGGACCGCAGTTCTGGATCGGCACCAGCTGGAAGATGAACAAGGTGCTGGCTGAGGCCCGCAGCTTCGCCGATGGCCTTGCCGCAGATGACGCGACCCGCAACCCGCGCATTCAGCGCTTTGTCATTCCGCCGTTCACCGCGGCCCGGCAGGTCAAGGCCATGCTGGCGGAGACCAGTGTCAAAGTCGGGGCGCAGAACATGCACTGGGCCGACAGCGGAGCGTGGACCGGCGAGATTTCGCCACTGATGCTGAAGGATTGCGATCTCGACATGGTCGAACTCGGTCATTCCGAACGGCGCGAACATTTCGGCGAGACCGACGAGACCGTCGGCCGCAAGGTTGCCGCTGCCGTCCGGCACGGTCTTGTTCCGCTCATCTGTATCGGCGAGACATTGGCGCAGCGCGAAACCGGCCGGGCGGACGAGGTGCTCGCGACGCAGGTTGAAGGCGCATTGCAGTTTCTCGACGAACCCGGCAAAGCGGCGCAGATCCTGTTTGCCTATGAGCCGGTCTGGGCCATCGGCGAGAGCGGCATTCCTGCAACGTCTGACTATGCCGATCAGCGGCAGCAGCGCATCAAGGACCATGCCGGATCAATCCTGCCGGAGACCCCGCTTTGCCTTTACGGCGGCAGCGTCAATGCAGGCAATTGCGAAGAACTGATATCCTGCCGGCACATTGACGGCCTGTTCATCGGCCGGTCGGCCTGGGATGTTGCGGGTTATATCAACATCCTCAATCTCTGCTCAAAGGCCATAGAATCACAGGAATAAAGAAGGAGTTTTACCGTGGCACAGAAAATCATTATCGGTGCGGATCATCTCGGCCTGCCGCTCAAGGATGCGCTGATTGATCACCTCACCGGGCAAGGTCATGAGGTGGTCGATATCGGCGTCAACGCGTCGGCGCCGGTCGATTATCCCGATATTGCCCTCGAACTTGCGAAACGCATCGCCTCGCAGGAGTTTGGGCGCGGCATCCTGGTTTGCGGCACAGGCGCCGGAATGGCGATCTCGGCCAACAAGGTGCCGGGCGTGCGCGCGGTCTGCGTGACCGACCCTTATACCGCCGAGCGCGCAATCGCATCGAACAATGCCCAGGTGATCACCATGGGTGCGCTGGTTACCGGAACCAATGTCGGCAAGATGCTTGCCGATATCTGGCTCGCCAACGAATTCCAGGGCGGCGGTTCGGCGGTCAAGGTCGACAAGATGAACCGGATCGATGCCCACTATCATCGCGCGGATTGATCGCCGCCGGTCGCGAAAACATTCGTCGGCTAATAACCGAGCGCACAGCCGTCCTTGCGCGGATCCGATCCGCCGGTCAGTACGCCTTCGTTCCAATCGATCCAGATGGCCTGCGAGCCGCCGATCGGCTTGGCGGGGCGAACCGTTCGGTGTCCTTTGGCCTGAAGAGCCGCGATCAGATCTGCCGGTATCGTCCCTTCGGTTTCCACCTCGCCGGTATAGGGGTCGGGGAAGAATCGCGGCGCGTCCTGGGCCTCCTGAATATCCAGCCCGTAGTCGAAAAACCGGGTCAGGAACTGCATGTGCCCGAAGGCCTGGTACTGGCCGCCCATGACGCCGTAAGGCATCACGACCCGGTCGTCCTTGGCCACCATGCCCGGAATAATGGTGTGCAGCGGCCGCTTGCCCGGCGCGATGCAATTGGGATGGGCCGGGTCGAGCACAAAACCCTGGCCGCGATTGTGCAGCATGACGCCGGAGCGCGGCGGCATCAGTACGGCTCCGAAATTATGGAACAATGTGTTGATGAAACTGCAGGCGTTACGGTCCTTGTCGACAACCGAAATATAGACCGTGCTTTCGTGCCGCGGCGCGGAAAATTCCGGTAGCGGGTTCAGCGCACCGGCGTCGTCAATGGCCTCGCGCAATTGGCCGGCATGGGCCTCGGACAAAAACCAGTCGACCGGAACATCACTTTGTCCGGGATCAGCCAGGTAAAGGTTGCGGTCACGATAGGCCAGCCGTCCGGCCTCGATTTCCCGGTGAACACGGTCCAGGCTGATCGGGCCATCTGAGCCTGTCTCGATCCCGCTCATGATATTGAGCAAGAGCAGCGCGATCACGCCCTGTCCGTTCGGCGGGCACTGGTAAACATCGTGCCCGCGGAAACTGGTCCTGATCGGCGTGACATACTCGCCCTGCATGCCGGCAAAATCGTCCAGCGTATGCAGGCCGCCCTTCGATTGCAGATAATTGACGATATCGGTTGCCACCGCGCCGGTGTAAAATCCGTCGCGGCCGTCGCTGGCTATCCGTTCCAGCGTCTCCGCAAGTTCCGGCTGGCGATGCATCTGGCCGCGCTGAAAGGGGGCGCCGTCGGGTTGCAGGAATATCCGTGCGGCGTTTTCGTCCTTGCGCAGCAGTTCGGCCTGGCTGGCAAAATCGACGCTCACCCGCGAGGCGATCGGGTAACCGTCGCGTGCAAGGTCAATCGCCGGGCGCAGCAGGCCCCCAAGCGGGCGTGTCCCGTGATCGCGCACCAGAACGTCCCAGGCGTCAATCGCGCCGGGCACTGTGACGGCATGCGGACTCTGGCGCGGGATTTCGCCGATCCCCTGATCGGCATACCATTGCGCATTCGCCGCGGCCGGAGCCCGGCCGGAACCGTTGTAAGCGACGATATCCGTCGATCCGCCCGGTGAATACAGACAGAAGCAGTCGCCGCCGATGCCGGTTGATTCCGGCTCGACGACACATTGCACCGCGCAAGCGGCCACTGCCGCATCAAGGGCGTTGCCGCCATCCTGCAAGACTGCAACCGCAGCCTGCGTCGACAGCGGGTGTGATGTTGCAGCCATGCCATTGGACGCATGCACCGGTGAGCGGCCGGGCCATTCAAGATCTCTCATATGATGTTCCCTTCCGCATGAAGCAGCAAAACGGTGCTGTGCCTCAGGTGCCGACGACCAATGTCGCCGTCAGCCTTTTCAACGTCGCCAGCGCACTGAGCGCCGTGATCTTGCCCGTCGCCGGGTTCTCCTCAGACGGCACGTTCTGGATCGTCATGGTGAAATTGGACGCATCGGCTTCCACGTGGATCGTGTGCGTATTGTGCTGCACCGTCGGATCGGCCCAGACTTCTACCATTGTGCGGTCCGGGCCGATGCCGGCCAGCGCCAGGGCCGCAGCGACATTGACGTTGGCCGGAAATCCCTTTGCCGCCTCGCGCGCCGTGCCGGAAAACACCATGGTCGGTTCCTGCACGCTGCGAAGGTTCAGGCCGATCGTTTCAATATGGGTTGCGCCTTCCAGGCCGCGTGGCGGCTTGCGGGTGACCATCGTGACGCTGGTCACCGGTCCCTGAGACACGGCATTGACGGCATCAAGCCCGATCAGCGCGCCGGTCGGAATGATGATCCGGGCGCCGGCCATGCGGGCCCTTTCAATCAGTTCCGGCTGGTCGAGCAGGGCGCCGACAGACAAAGGCATGAAGATACAGCCATTATCGATGGCTGAGCGCGCCAGCGCATCAAAGACGGCTTTCGGCGCACATTCCAGAATAACGTCGGCATGCTGGCCGATTTCGCCTGCGGGGACAATCTTAGGCGGATTGGCGAACGTCTCGATATTGCGCGCCGCCTTGATTTCATCACGGGCCGCCACTGCAGACAGGACCATGTTTTCCACATGACCGGAATCCACTTCGCGGCCAACCTGAAGGCCGATCGTACCAAGACCAGCAATACCCAGACGCATCGGGTTTTCAGCCGACGGCTTCTGTTCCATAATTCCTATCCCTCTGATGCGTCACCGGTTTCTGCCGCCATCGCCGCGCCTCGGCCTTGATTGACTCAACAGCCTTGGACGCTAGTGTACGTGTTGAACCTATTCGAAGTTCTCGGGCAATACAAAAATTGGGAGAAGACACAATGAAATTAAGGACAAAATTCCTCGGGGGCATCGCCCTGCTGGCGGCATCAGTGGGGCTGTCGGCACCGGCGCAGGCCGCCGAAATGCCGTGTTCGACCGCAAAACTGATCGTGCCCTGGGCCGCCGGCGGCGGCACACATATTATTTTCTCCCAGATGGAAAAGACGATCCAGCAGATGGATGTGCCTGTGAAACTGCAGGTGGTGACGGTTCCCGGCCAGGGTGGCAACAAGGGCGCCAAGGAAGCCCGCAAGGCCAAGGCTGACGGCTGCACTTTGTTCGCCATCCATCAGAGCGCCATTGTCGGTTATCTGAACGGCCGGGTGGATTTCACCTGGGACGGTTTCGACATGGTCGCCCAGATTACCTCGACGCCTGAAATCATGGGTGCGGCAGGTACGGTTCCGTGGAACAGCCTCGGCGAAATGACCGACGCGGCCAAGAGCGCGCCGGAAACCATCGAGCTTGGCGCAACCTTCGGCTCCACCAGCCAGTTCATGTGGCTTCTGTTTGAAGATCTGACTGGCGCCAAGTTCAAGTATATTCCCTTCGACGGCACCGCGGAGCGGGTCACCGCTTTGCTCGCCGATACGATCAAGCTCGGCACCATCAATGTGCCGACTGCCAGAAAGCATCTGGCCACGGGCGATCTGAAAGCCTTTGCGATTGCCGCCGATGCGCGTTCGCCGCTGCTGCCGGATCTGCCGACGCTGAAAGAACTTGGCGTCGACATGACCTACTCGCTCGATCGGGGCATCGTTGCGCCGAAGGGCACACCGCCCGAGGTGATTGCCTATTGGGCGGATGTGGTGAAAAAGGCCAGCGAGAACGCCGAGTTCCGCTCGTCGCTGGAGGCCAAGGGCACATTGATCAAATACCGCAATGCGGCCGATTATGCAGCCTGGTTCAAGGCTGAATATGATGCGCACGAAAAGGTCGCGGTCAAGATCGGCATGTTCAAGAAATAGGCTTTGAGGATTTGGGCCGGGTGTTGCGAGACGCCCGGCCCAATGTCCAATCCTCATGATCCGATGAACCGTTCAGACAGGATTTTGAAACGTGCGTTCACTTAACCGCGATACGCTGATCGCCGTTTTCCTTCTCGTGTTCTGCGCTTTGCTGGCGTGGTCGTCGCTGTACATCCGCGAGCCGGGATATGGCACGCTCAAACCATCCACGTGGCCGCGAATTGTCGTGATTGTGCTGGCGCTGCTCAGCCTGGTTTATTTCTTTCAGTCGCTTGTTTCCGGACCGGACACGGCAGACAGGCAGCGTCCGCCGGGCCTGGCCGGGTTTTTCAATTATTACCGCAACCCGATATTCTGTTTCGTCATCTACTTTGTATTCCTGCTCACGCTTCCCTGGATTGGCGCGTTGATCGGCGGCATTCTTCTGGTGTTTGCGCTGCTGACCGTGCTGGGCGGCTGGAAGCCGGGCGACCTGCTCAGGCACGCCATTATTTCGATTGTTTCGATGGGCTTCATGTGGGCCCTGTTCACCTTCGCGCTCAGGGTCATTCTGCCTGAGGGCGAAATCTTTTCGATCCGGTAGCGGCCGGGCAGAGCGGGGAAAAGCGGTCATTCATGGAAAATATCGTCGCCGCGCTGGCGGAAATCGCCACCATACAGACGTTAGCGCTGATGTGCCTGGGCGCCATGGCAGGGCTGCTGGCGGGCGCCATTCCCGGCTTCACCATCGCCATGGCCGTGGTCCTGACGCTGCCCTTCACTTTTTCAATGACGGCAAGCCAGGGCATCGCCACAATGATCGGCGTTTATGTCGGCGGGCTTTCGGGCGGGCTGATGTCGGGTATCCTGATCGGCATTCCGGGCACGCCGTCCTCTGTCGCCACGACATTCGACGGATTCCCCATGGCGCGCGGCGGCCGGCCGGGTCTGGCGCTCGGGATCGGTGTCTGGGCTTCGTTTTTCGGCGGCATTATTTCAGCGGTCTTTCTGATCGCCATTGCGCCGCAACTGGCCCGCATCGGCCTGGAATTCCAGCCGTGGGACTATTTTTCGCTGGTTTTCTTCGCTCTGACGATCACCGCCAGCCTGGCCGGCAGCAATCTGGTCAAGGGTCTGATCGCCGGCGCATTCGGCCTGCTGATCGCCACCGTCGGCGAGGAAGACATCAACGGCGTATCGCGCTTCGATTTCGGCTCCGACTATCTGCAGGAAGGGTTTGAATTCCTGCCCGTTCTGATCGGACTGTTCGCCTTCAGCCGGTTGATGAGCGATATCCGCGACCGCGCTCAAGCCCGGCGTTCGCTGGTCCAGACCGGCAATATCGACATTCGCATCGAGCATATGAAAGCCGCCCGCATCGTGCTGTCGCGCTACGGCAATCTCCTGCGCTCATCCATGATCGGCATCTTCACCGGCATCCTTCCGGCTGCCGGTTCGACGATTTCCAACATTCTGGCCTATGACCAGGCCAAGAAGGCGTCAAAGACCCCGGAGAAATTCGGTACCGGGACCGAAGATGGCATCATCGCGCCGGAATCGGCCAATAACGCAACCGCCGGCGGATCTCTGATCATGATGATGGCGCTGGGCATTCCGGGCGATATCGTCACCGCTGTGATGCTCGGGGCGCTGTTGATCCACGACGTCGTTCCCAGTCCGAGTTTCATCACCGAGGCTCCGGTGCTGGCCTATTCGATTTTCATCGCTTTCTTCTTCGCCAATTTTCTGGTGCTGTTCCTGCAATCGCTGGCCCTGAAGCTGTTTGTGCTGGTCACCCGGGTGCAGATGTACCTGCTTGCCGGCATCATCCTGGCCTATTGCGGCATTGGCGTTTTCGCCCTGCACAACATCGTCAACGATATGTGGACTTTGCTGATCTTCGGCCTGATCGGTTATGTCATGCGCAATCTCGGCTTTCCCCTGGCGCCGGTCATTCTCGGCGTGGTGCTTGGCCCGATCGCCGAACGCTGGCTCGCCCGGGCGCTGGCCATATCCACCGACATGAGCAATTTCATCACCCATCCCTGGTCGGTGTTCTTTCTGACGCTCAGCCTGTTTTCGATGGGTTTCGGCATCTACCAGCGCGACCGGGGCAAGAAGATCTGGACATTCTATTACACGCCGCTCCTGGCGCTCGCTCTGACGCCTGCCATGCTGATGATGGGTGGTTTCATACGACCGGCGCTCGGCATCGCGCTCGCCGGGTTTGGCATTTATGGCCTCTACCGTGGCCATCAGGCCGCGTCGGCCTTGCGCGCCGAACAGCAATTGGAGGTATCGTCATGACGGCTGTTATCGGAATCCTGATGCCCGGCGATATGGGCCATGGCGTCGGCACGGTTCTGGCGCAGGCCGGCCACAGGGTCGTGACCTGCCTCGCCGGGCGCAGTGAACATTCAAGATCGCTCGCAACCCGCGCCGGCATGGAAGATGCCGGATCATTGGCCGCGCTGGTGGGAGAAGCAGATCTGATCCTGTCAATCCTGCCGCCGACTGCCGCCATTTCGCTGGCCAAAGATGTTGCCGCCGCCATGGTGGAGACCGGCAAGCCGGTTACCTATGCCGATTGCAACGCCGTCTCTCCGGCGACCGTCCGCCAGGTCGGCGATCTGATCGTCGCTGCCGGCGCGCCGTTCATCGACGCCGGCATTGTCGGTGCCGCGCCAAACAGGAATTCCGGCACCCGTTTCTTTGTGTCCGGCCCGGACACGTCGGCAATGGAAGCGTTGGACAGCGAAGCGATCAAAGTCGTCCCGCTCGGTCCGGAAATCGGCCGGGCATCGGCGATGAAGATGGTCTATGCCGCTTTGACCAAGGGCACATGGACTTTGCAGACGGCTGTCCTGATGGCGGCGGAAAGACTGGGCCTGACGGCGGACCTGATCGGCGAGTTCGAATTCAGCCAGAAGCCGGCGCTGGCGGTCATGCGCCAGCGCGTGCCGCATATGCCCGCCGACGCGGCGCGCTGGATCGGTGAAATGGAAGAGATCGCAGCAACTTTCGCCGATGCCGGCGTGACGCCCGAATTCCACAAAGGCGCAGCCGATATTTTCCGGATTCTGGCCAAGACGCCGTTCGCGCAGGAAACCCGCGAAACGCTCGATCCGAACCGCACGCTGGAGGAAGCGCTCAGGGTCTACGCCGCTGTGAAGCCGGATGCCGGCGACTGAGCCTTCACCGTGATCAAGCCGCTGGGACTGCCATCTTCGCTGCGATCGCAAAAACGGCATCGATAATTACCGACGGTGGACGATCGGCCAGTCGGACGAGAGAATCGGTCATGATGCTTTTGCTGTCGGTGATAGGGACGGAGACGAGCCGCTGATCGGCGCCCAGTTCAGACGCTGCCATGACGCCGACACCGAGTTTTGAGGCGACGGCCTCCACCAGCGCTTCACGGCTTTCCACTTCCACAGCCGGGATGCAGGTTATCCCGGCCCTTGCCAAATCGTCTTCGAGCAAACGCCGGGTGACTGACCGCGGTTCGCGAAAGATCAGCGGTTCGTGCGAAAGCTCCGCCAGGCTGGTCTTTCCGGCTGAGGCAAACGGGTGATCCGGTGTGAGTATGGCAGACAGCGGCTCCCTGTGCAGCGGAAAGGAATGCAGCCGGGCATCCTGACGGGTTGCTGCAGAGATCGCGACATCAGCACGATAATCCAGCACGCTTTCCACGCATTGCTCGGCGTTACCGGTCAGCACCTTGATCTCGATACCTGGATATTGCTTGCGAAATTCGGCAATCAGCGGCATGGCCAGATAAGGCGCGTCCGCGTGCATTGTCAGCGAACCGGTGCTGAGCGAGCGGGCGGCGGAGAGAATGTCGCGGGCATCCTTTTCCGCGTCGAAGAATCGCCTGGTTGCAATCAAGAGCCGGCGGCCGATCGGCGTCAGTTCGACGGCGCGCGGGCGGCGGTTGAAGAGGCTGACGCCGAAATCGCCTTCAAGCCGGCGGACCTGATCGGAGATCGCCGGCTGTGTCAGATGAAGGGCCGCAGCCGCCTTGGAAAACCCGCCATGCAGCGCGACGGCATGGAAGGCGCGCAGCGGGGCATAGAGTGTCATGCCAGATAATCCATAAGAAAAAACGATAGAAGTATCATAACTAACGATTTTACAAATACAACATACCGGTTCAATGTGACTGAATTCCAGGATTTGACCAACAGGACAAGTGCATTGCAGACACATGTTTCAACACCGGATATCGATGCCGACGGGCGCTCTGATCCGAAGCCGCCTTCTGCCTGGCTGCTGACACCGGGGCCGCTGACGACCGCTGCCAGTGTCAAGGCGGCGATGCTGACCGACTGGGGATCGTGGGATGACGATTTCAAACTCCTGACGGCCCGGCTGCGCAGCTATCTTGTCGAGCTGGCCGGCGGTGACGATGATTATGACTGCGTTCCGATCCAGGGCTCCGGCACCTATGCCGTGGAAGCAATGATCGCTTCGTTCCTGCCAAAGGACGGCAAGGCGCTTGTGCTGATTAACGGCGCCTACGGCAAGAGAATTGCCCAGACCCTGGATTATCTCGGCCGCGCTTATACGGTCATCGACAAGGGCGATTACCTTCCGCCGCGCGGCGAAGAAGTGGCGGCGGCGCTGGCGGCCGAGCCGGCGATCAGCCATGTCATCGTCGTCCATTGCGAAACCAGTTCCGGCATTCTCAATCCGCTTGAGGAAATCGCTGCGGCAACCGCTGCCGCCGGACGCAAATTGCTGGTCGATTCCATGAGCGCGTTCGGAGCACTGCCGTTCAATCCCGCGGACATGCCGTTTGAGGCCATGGTGTCTTCAGCCAACAAATGTATCGAAGGCGTACCGGGTTTCGGGTTCGTGATTGCTCAAAAGAGCGCGCTCGCATCCGCCAAAGGCAATTCCCATTCGCTCAGCCTCGATGTGCACGCGCAATGGGATTACATGAACAAAACCGGCCAGTGGCGTTTCACCCCGCCGACCCATGTGGTCGCGGCCTTCATGCAGGCGATTGACCTGCACGAGGAAGAAGGCGGCCAGCCGGGCCGGCTGGCGCGTTATGTCCGAAACCGCGACGTGCTGGTCGACGGCATGCGGAACCTGGGTTTTGAGACCCTGCTTGCGGACCGCTGGCTGTCGCCGATCATCGTGACGTTTTTTAATCCCACCGATCCGAATTTTGCCTTTCAAGCGTTCTACGATGCCATGAAGGCGCAGGGGTTCATCATTTATCCCGGAAAGCTGACGGTCGTTGACAGTTTCCGCATCGGCTGCATCGGCCAGCTTGACGAGCAGGTGATGCGCGGCGTGGTGGCTGCTGCGGCGAAATCACTGCAACAGATGGGCGTGGCCAGCGCCGTTCCGCCGAAGGCCGCGCTTGATGAACGCGCGGTGCTGGCCGGTTGAAGCTGGTGGCCCAGAATTGAAAGAACGATTCCGAAGAAAGGAAATTCGATGAACACTTTGGCCGAGGTCGAAGTCAACGGACGATATTATGCCTGGCCGAAACGGCCGGCGATCGCCATCTGCCTGGACGGCTGCGAGCCGGCCTATCTGGACGCGGCAACCGATGCCGGGCTGATGCCGGCGCTGGAGAGCGTGCGCGAACGAGGCACCAGCCGGCTGGCCGACAGCGTCATTCCAAGTTTCACCAACCCGAACAATCTGTCGATCGCCACCGGCCGGCCGCCGGCTGTGCACGGCATTTGCGGCAATTATCTCTACGAGCCGCAAACAGGCGAAGAGGTTATGATGAACGATCCGCGTTTCCTGCGCGCGCCGACCATCTTCAAGCGTTTTTACGACAAGGGCGCGCGTGTGGCGATTGTCACGGCAAAAGACAAACTGCGCACATTGCTCGGCCACGGCCTGCGCTTCGACGAGGGCCGGGCGATCTGCTTTTCGTCGGAGAAATCCGACACCACGACAATGGCCGATTGCGGCATCGACAATGCGTCGGAATGGTTGGGCATGCCGGTGCCGGAAGTCTATTCGGCTGAACTCAGCGAGTTTGTCTTTGCCGCCGGCGTTCGCCTGCTGGCCTCCTTCAAGCCCGATATCATGTATCTGACGACGACCGATTACGTGCAGCACAAATATGCGCCCGACCAGAAAGAGGCGATGGCGTTTTACGCCATGTTCGACAAATACCTCGCCCAGCTTGACGCCATGGGCGCGGCCATCGTGGTCACCGCCGACCACGGCATGAAGCCGAAACATCTGGCCGACGGTTCGCCGGATGTCATCTATCTCCAGGACATGCTCGACGAATGGCTTGGCGTTGCCGCGGCGCGGGTCATCCTGCCGATCACCGACCCGTATGTCGTCCATCACGGCGCGCTTGGCGGCTTTGCCACCGCCTATCTGCCGGCGGGCGCCGACCGGGCCGACCTGATTGCAAGGCTTGCCGCGGTGCCGGGCATGATGGAGGTTGTCGGCCAGGACGAGGCATGCGAGCGGTTCGAGCTGCCGGCCGACCGGATTGGCGATATCGTGATGATATCGGGCGAAAACCAGGTACTTGGCACCAGTGCGGAACGGCATGATCTTTCCGCACTCAACGAGCCGCTTCGGTCCCATGGCGGGCTGACTGAACAGGCGGTTCCGTTTATCGTCAATGCGCCGATGGCGGATATGCCGGCGCGGCCGGAGCTGCGCAATTTCGATGCGTTCTATTATGCTACGAAGGCCGCCAGCGCCTGAGGCGCCACAAAAACGGCAAGCCCGAGAAACGGATGAATGTGATGAACAAAGCTGATACCAAAACCCCTGTGCGGCATGAACCGATGCGCATCGCCGGCCGCAAGGTCGACGCCGATGACGTCATCGAAGTGCGCTACCCCTTTACCAACGAGGTGATCGGCACGGTGCCGGCAGGGCAGGCGTCGCATGCGCGCGAGGCGTTCGAAATCGCCGCCGCCTACAGGCCGAAACTGACCCGTTACGAGCGCCAGCAGATCCTGTTCAAGACCGCGGAACTGCTGACGGCGCGGGCCGCCGAGATCTCCGATCTGATCACCATGGAGCTCGGCATTTCCAAGAAGGACTCGCTCTACGAGGTCGGCCGCGCCTATGACGTCTTCACGCTGGCCGCGCAGATGTGCATCAACGACGATGGCGAGATCTATTCCTGCGACCTGACCCCGCACGGCAAGGCGCGGCGGATCTATACGTCGCGCGAACCGCTGAGCGCGATTTCGGCGATCACCCCGTTCAACCATCCGCTCAACATGGTGGCGCACAAGATCGCGCCGTCGATCGCGACCAACAATTGCATGGTCTGCAAGCAGACCGAACTGACGCCGATGACGGCGATGGTGCTGGCCGACATTCTCTATGAGGCCGGGCTGCCGCCGGAAATGTTCTCAGTTTTGACCGGCTGGCCGGGCGATATCGGCGCTGAGATGATCACCAACCCGCACGCGGAACTGATCACCTTCACCGGTAGCGTCGGCGTCGGCAAGCTGATCGCGGAAACCGCCGGCTACCGCCGCACGGTGCTGGAGCTTGGCGGCAACGATCCGCTGATCGTCTGCAACGATCTCGACGACGACGATCTGGCGAAAGCCGCCGATCTTGCCATTGCCGGGGCGACGAAAAATTCCGGCCAGCGCTGCACCGCCGTCAAGCGCATCCTGGCGCAAGAGAGCATTGCCGACCGCTTCGTGCCGATGCTGCTTGAGCGGGCGAAAGCGATCAGGTTCGGCGATCCGATGGATCCCGATACCGATCTCGGCACGGTGGTGCACGAAGAGGCGGCAACATTGTTCGAAAACCGCGTCAACGCCGCCGCCGGCGAGGGCGCGGAGGTGCTCTACAATCCAGGCCGCCAGGGCGCGCTGCTGCCGCCGATCGTTATCGACCGGGTCGACCCCAAGAGCGAGCTTGTGCGCGAGGAAACCTTCGGCCCCGTCGTGCCCGTCATCCGCGTGCCCGACGACGATGCCGCGGTGATGGCGATTTCCAACGGCACCGCCTTCGGCCTGTCGTCGGGGGTCTGCACCAACCGGCTCGACCGGATGACCGCCTATATCAACGGGCTCAATGTCGGCACGGTGAATATCTGGGAAGTGCCGGGCTACCGGATCGAAATGTCGCCGTTCGGCGGCATCAAGGATTCCGGCCTCGGTTACAAGGAAGGCGTGGTCGAGGCGATGAAAAGCTATACCAACGTCAAGACCTACTCGCTGCCCTGGCCTGGTGGTTGACCTGGCGGTTGACCGGCGTCCGCTGTCTGGCGGCGTGACCTGAATGTCGGCGTTCGCACTCACCCTGGCGCTGTTCTCCGCAGGCTTGCATGCGACCTGGAACGCCCTGGTCAAGGTGGCGCCGGACCGGGCGCTGGTGCTCGCGGCCATCGCCGCCGCCCATGTTTGCGGCGGCCTGCTGGCGATGGTCTTCGCCGATTTTCCCGCCGCTGCCAGCTGGCCCTACATCATCGCATCGACGCTGCTGCATTATCTCTATTATGTCTGCCTGTTTGAATCCTACCGCTTCGGCGATCTCAGCCAGGTCTATCCGATCGCCCGCGGCATGGCGCCGATGCTGGTGGCGCTGGGCGCGTTGGTGTTTGCCGGCGAGGGGCTCAGCCTGACCGCCTGGATCGCCATTTCAATCACCTCCGCCGGCATTATGAGTATCGCCTTCCTGCGCAAGAACCCGCTCGCCGCCGGCGGCAGGACATTGGCCTACACCTTCGCCAACGGCCTGATCATTGCCGCCTACAGCGTCGTCGACGGTATCGGCGTGCGGCTCGCCGGCGATCCGCTCGGTTATATCGCCTGGCTGTTTTTCCTGGAATTCCCGGTCGTGCTGGTGATCGCCGCCCGGCGGTACGGCAGGCCGGGCGGGATTGAACTGGCCCGGGCGGCGTTCGCCCGCGCCGGCATGGCGCTCGCCCTGCTCGGCGGCTTCCTGTCGACATTCTCATACGCCATCGTGCTTTACGCCAATACGCTGGCGCCGCTTGGCGCGGTTTCCGCGGTGCGCGAATCCAGCGTCATCATCGCCGCCCTGATCGGCACATTGCTGCTTGGCGAACAGCCGCGCTGGCCGCGGCTGGTCTCTGCGGCTTTTGTCGGCACGGGGATTATCATGCTGGCGACAGTGCGCTAGAGAAATTTCAATCGTTCGCGCCAGATAAGAGAGAGCAAAACGAATGTCATCCACCTCCCCGGCAAAAGTCCTGTTCATCGTGCTCGACCAGATGCGCGCCGATTGCGTGCACGGCGCGTTGGCCTCGTCACTGGATTTACCAAACGTCCGCCGGCTGATGGCGGGTGGCGTCACCTTCGCCAGCCATTATTCGGTCACCGCGCCCTGCGGCCCGGCGCGCGCCAGCCTGTTGACCGGCCTCTACGCCATGAACCACCGGTCCGTGCGCAACGGCGCGCCGCTGGCCGGCCACCTGCCCAACATCGCAACGGAAGTGCGCAAGGCGGGCTACGAGCCGCTCTTGTTCGGTTACACCGATACCAGCATCGACCCGGCCGGCCGCGATGCGAACGATCCGGACCTGAAAAAATACGAGGGCCTGTTGCCGGGTTTCGCTGAAGGCCTGCGCATGCGCTTTGAAGATAGCGACCCCTGGCTCGCCGATCTGAAAGCCAAGGGTTACGCCGTGCCGGCGAATCATCATGAGCTTTACCGGGCCCAGACCGGGGCCGCATCATCAGACGGCACAGCAGACGGACCTTATGCCGCCATCACCGGCCCGGCGCTCTACAGCGCCGCAGACAGCGACACCGCGTTCCTCACCGACGAGACCCTGAAGGCGCTGTCGGTACGCGAGACCCGCAACTGGTTCGCCCATGTCACCTATATCCGCCCGCATCCGCCCTTTGTCGCGCCCGCGCCTTACAATCAGATGGTCGCGCCGGAAACCGTGCCCGCGCCGGCCGGCCTGACCGGCGCAGACGCGCTGCGCGCCAGCCATCCCTTTTTCGACGCTTTTTATTCGCAGCCCTCGATGAAGAACCACTTCTATGTCGGCTTCGACGGCCGGCTGGAGCGGATTGGCGAAGACGAGGCGCGTGCGATCCGCGCCGTCTATTTCGGCCTGGCCTCAGAGGTCGACCATCATATCGGCAGGATGCTCGATTATCTCGACAGCACGGGCCAGGCTGACGAGACGCTGGTAATCGTCACCTCCGACCATGGCGAGATGCTGGGCGACCGGCATATGTGGGGCAAGGAGAGCATTTTCGATCCGGCCTACCATGTGCCGCTGATCATCCGCGATCCGCAGCGCAAAAAGACCGCCGGGCAGGTCATCGAGCACTTCACCGAGAGCATCGACATCGCCCCGACGATTCTCGACTGGCTCGGCCGCACGCCGCCGCCGGGTTTCAACGGATATTCGCTGCTGCCATTCCTCGACGGCGGGACGCCGGACACCTGGCGCGACCATGTGTTCATGGAACAGGACCTCGCCGACCCGGTTTCGCCGACCCGCTACCAGCGCCATCTCGGCCTGAGTCTCGCCGAATGCAACGTCGCGATTCTGCGCGAGACCCGTTTCAAGCTGGTCCATTTCAACGCCGGCCTGCCGCCATTGCTGTTCGATATGGAAGCCGACCCGGCAGAGGCGCAGGATCTTGCCGGCGACCCGGCCTACGCCGGCGAGCTGCTGCGCCTGACGCGCAGGATGCTGGATCACCGCATGCGCCATGCCGATCACCGGCTGTCGGCGATGAAACTGACGGAAGCGGGGGTTGTGGTTGGCGGGTGAAGCCAGGCAGCAGCCCGGAAAAAAATCTCAGGGCGCGGGCGGGCGGCCCTGGAGGATGGCCTTGAAGATTTCGAAATCCTGACTGAACTTTGTGTAATCAAACCACAGTGCATTGCTGCGATAATATCTCTGAAGCGCGGCCTGGAGTTTTTCGAATTCTTCGATACTGCCGCGCCGCGCCGCGTTGCGCTCCGGGTTGACGTCCTCCATCTCCCGATACCGGAACGCGGTCGGGGGGATCCGTTGGTCGGCCAGCCCGGAGAGCATGAACTCGCGGACTTTCCACAATTCGTGCGAGCCGGCATTGGGCAGGGCGAAGGTGGCGAGGAAGTTCGGTTCGTTGAGATAAACCGACTTGCCGACATGCTTGCCGCCGATAATCTTCTGCGTCGTGACCGGGTCCGTGGTAATCAGGACCCGGTAGCCTGCTGGCTCGCCAGGGTCGATCAGCCGTGGCACGATGCTCGGGTCGGTCATGGCCAGCGCTGTCCGGTCGAGCGTGTCCAGCGGCGTGGAGAAGAACTCGGAGGCAAGGCCGTGTTTGGTCAGCGTCTCCGCCCAGCGGGCATCGCCGGCCCTCGGCGAGCTGAAGGTGATCAGCTTGATTTGCCGCCAGGGCCAGCTGCGCAGAGCCTTTGGCATCGCTTCGCCCGCACCGTCGGGGCCATACCGGTTGCCCATGAGCACGGCACTGACGAAGTGCTGGGCCAGCGCTCCGCCAAGGCTGTGGCCGGTGACGAAGATGCGTTCGGGGCTGCGGCGGGGCGCCAGGCGGGCGGCCTCGCCGAGGCAGCGGAAGGCCTGCGGCAGGATGGATTTCATGCTCCGGGCGAAACCCCGAAAGACGACGCCGGTCGTCGTGATGAGCGCCCCACCCTTCTCAGGCGGGACGGGATCGAAGCCCACGTCGGTGATCCAGTCCGGATTGCCTTTCGCCCTGCTGTCGCTGTAGGCCTGCCGGATCGCCCGTCCCACTGATCCGCTGCGGCTGCCGCGAAAAGCGATGTGCACGTCGTAATCGTTGCTGCCGGCCTGAAATCGCAGCAGCACGAAGCCCATAAGGCTCTGGGAGGCCGGCTGTCCCGCCTCGCCCTTGTCGCCGGTTCCGCCTTCAAAGGCCAGCAGCACGTCACGGGCGCCGGGCGCGGCGGCATCACGGCCGGAGACCACATGCTGCACGACTGCGGTGTTCTCCGACGCTCCGGTCTGGCGGTAGCACATATAGACGTCGCGGATCTGCCCGGTAATCTCACTTGGCGTCAGATATTCGGTCCACTTGTCGTCCACCTGGGTGATGGTTTTGTTCCATGGGTAAAGACGGTCGTAACGGTATACGATCGGATCGTGGCGCGCATTGTCATCGAACCCGCCGAGCACGCCGGGTCCGCGGTAGCCGCCCAGCTTCGGGCGGGTTCCGGCCTGCTCTGAGCCTTTGGCTTTCGCCCAGACGCGGACTTTCTCCATAAATCGGTTGCGCGCTCCGTTCTCGTTATCGGTCTCCTCGTAATAGGGATCAAAGGGCCAGACGAGCGTCTGGCCATAAAGTTCGTACGCAAGGATGGAGAGATCGAGGTGGTGGGCGAGCGGATGATAGGGCAGGCCCGCCAGTTCCTGCTGCCGCACCAGCGCGCCTTCTTCCGCCAGTTGCGTGTGCGTGATGCAACCGGCCAGTGCCGGCAGCAGCGAGACCAGGAGAAGGCACAGCCGCGTTCTGCCGGCCGCCTTCATGCGAAGTGGTCTTGCAGCAGGCCGGCAATCCAGCCCGAAGTCCGGCCCGAAACCCGGCCCGAAACCCGGCATGCGCAAAAGGAAAAACCGTGCATCAACCTGCCCCCCAAATTGAACAGCCGAATGCTAGCCTATTCATGACCCTGGCGCCAGCACGGCAATCGCACTTCGCGGATGCCGGTTTGCCCCGGGATTTTCAGACCATGGCCGATCGGCAAGCCGGCGCGGATTATTGCTGCGGTCTTGCCGGTATCCACATGCTGCGGACCTTGCCGCTGCCTTGCATCGCCCAGTCGATTTCCTGTGAAGTGCATCTCAGCGGCGCGGGCAGAGGTCTGCCGTGGTCGAGGCCGCGGCATAAATCCTTCATGTCGCGGGGCGGATACCAGAATGCAATCTTGCTGCCGTCTTTTTTCAGCCGGTCATTGATCCGCTTGACGAAAGCTTCTGCTTCTTCGGCGCCTGTCAGGCCGACGGGCTGGATCGGTCTATCGGCTTTCTTTTTCTTGAAGAATTCCCAATTGTCGGTGCCTGACGCGGACGAGTAGCCGGCGGCGGCGCCGCCCGCAGGCCGCTCAAGCACATCGGCGTCTTCCCTCAGGATGCGATTGCAGAGCAATATCATCGCGTCTTTGACGTTTTGGTTCGCTCTGTTCAGTTTGGCTGGTTTACCGATTTCCCTGGCGACGGCCCGTCTTCCGTCGATCCACAGTTTCATCAGATCGGACGTATGTTCGGTGATACACCGGAACCGCCAATCCCCGTTTTTCTCATCCGCGGGCACATGCTGCTTCCATGCGATCAGATCCATGCTGAAATGCCATTCGATCTTTTCCGTTCCGCATTTGCCCGGCGTGCCTTTGGGCGCGGACCGCTGCACATGCGATGCGGAATAGGTGTCTCCGATCATGTGCAGCATGTTGCCGAACTTGCGGGCGCTTTGGGTTTCGTTGCGGTGTGCCAGCGAGACGCAGAGAAACTGTGATGCGCTTATCAGGATCTTGTTCCGCACGGCCTGGTTCGTATCGTACGAATAGACGTCCAGTTCAAAACGGTCGGCCATGAGTTTGCCGGCCGGCATTCGAATGGCCTTGTTCAAATTCTCCCGGTCGCCCGCCGATCCGGTGTATCTCCGTCTTGTCGGATTTGGACTTCCATGCAGGGCCTGGGCGGCGATGCGTTGATCCGAAATATCACGCTGCTTGCCATAAGACCCCGGTTCCAGCCGTTGTTTGACCATCTGTAAAACATGACGGTTTTTCTTGTCGGGTTCGCGAACGCCCTCAACCATGCCGGCCAGGGTCTTTTCCCCGATCCTGAGCGCATGGGCGCTCTCGCACATGCGGGCTCCCTGGACGATATAAAGCTCATGATTATCCGGTGTGTAAGCCCTGGTGCCGCGGGGTGTGCCGGCCAGGATCAGGCCGGCCAGCGCAGCGCAGGCAAGTATGCGGACCGTGTCGTGCATCGTCCATCCTCATTGCAGAATGTGTCGGGGAATGTCGCGCAAGTCTTACACATTAGCATCGGCACGCGCCACCGCCGCGTCCGGCCCGCTCCGGTTTCGCGGGCCTGTGACCTGAGCGACTTCGGCTTGCCTCCGCAGTTCTTCGATATGGCCGCCGACCCGGCGGAGACGCAGGATCTTGCTGGCGACCCAGCCTATGCCGGCGAATTGCTGCGGCTGACGCGCAGGATGCTGGATCACCGCATGCAGCCAGACGCAGTCTCACCCAAATGCAGCTTCTCAAAGTTGACAACACTGGGTGTGGAATATGAATACGTAATCATTCGCCAACATTACCCAACAGTAATGATGATATGTTTACCTTACATATGTATCTAATAAATCCCAAATGATCGTAATTTACAGTTATTTTCCCATTTATACTTCATTAGAGTTTCCGCGGTATTGTGAATCTTGAAAACTCGAGCCACGGGCGCAGAGGCGAAAAGCCAGCTCGAGTTAGTCCGGCGTGGTTCGTCAGGGCCACAGCGGATGCGGCAGGCCGGAGGATAACCGGGATCTGGCAGCGTTATCGCCATAAAACGGCACTCCAAAGGCAAATATCGCAGGTCCTGTGCAGGCGGGCCCCAGGGCCAGCCTGCTGGCCGAGTTCTGCATGCAGAGCCTGTGGCGCTATCGACGAAGTGCGCAGCCTTTAAAATGGACGACAGGAGTAGAAGTGAAATGAAAACGAAAATGCGGTCTAACCTGGGCATCGCCGCTGTCTGCGCGTCGATCCTTTTGGCACCCCTGCAAGCTGCGTATGCAGCGCCGGACCACGTCACGCCGATAAAAACCTATCTGGACAATCAGCTCAAATCGAAGATTGCCGTCGATAACGTGGTGCAAGCGATCATGGCCCAGAACCGGCGCAATGCCGGGCTGAAACAAGCTGATATCGACGGGTTGGACAAACAATGGCGCGCCGAAGTCGATCAGGGTTCCGGGCAGTTGACCGTGCAGGTGCTTGAAACTGATGTATCCAGATATCTGGCGAGCGTCCGTGACGAAGCAAAAGGACTCATCACCGAACTTTTCGTGACCGACAATCGTGGCCTTAACGTTGCTCAAAGTGATCTCACTTCTGATTACTGGCAAGGCGATGAAGCGAAGTGGCAGAAGAGCTTCGGTGCAGGATCGGGTGCTGTCTTTGTCGATGAGATCGAGATGGATGAATCGACGCAGCAGATTCAAGCGCAGGCCAGTTTCACAATTTCCGATCCTGCAACAGGGACGGCAATCGGCGCCGTTACTGTCGGAATCAACGTCGAGATGCTTGACGAAATAAACTGAAAATGAACTTCGGGTGATCTGGAAAGCGGGATCGGGGAAATGAACAAGACGACTAAAATGACGATCGGTCGCAAAGCGGCCCTGGCCGTGGCAATTCCGCTGCTGATCGGTATCCTGATCCTGGAAGGGCTGCAGCTTTCCACTCTTCGCGCGATGGTTCTGGACATCAGCATCAATGGCCAGTCTTCGGTCGTTGAACTGATGGCCGACCGGATGGCCGGTGGCGTGAAGTGGGGCAAGGCAAAAATCGTTGAAGCGGTCATCAATGACGTTGCCGAGAAATCCGACAGCGAATTGACGAATGTCGTCGTTCTCGACATGGACAACCAGATCATGGTGACCTATTCGTCGGAAAAACTCACAGGCGATGTCAATCTGAGATCAATCGCCTCGGAGCTGGATCCTGCCGGTTCGCGCGGTTCGGCGGTGGTCAAACAAATGGGAACCCATGTTGTAATCGTCGCCTCCATTGGCGGCGATCAGCCGGTCGGCACCCTGATAACAGCGTGGAACCATTCAGCGATCAACAAACGTGCTCTTGACAGCACCTTGAACGGCGCAGCCTACGGTCTGATCATCCTTGGTCTGATCGTGGCTATCGTGACCGTTTTCCTGGCCCGCACAGTCGTCAAGCCGATCACATTGATGACAGATGTGACCGGCAGGCTTGCATCCGGTGACATGACGGTGCAAATCCCCGGCGGCGATCGTAACGATGAGATCGGCGAGATGGCCCGGTCACTGGAACAAATCCGCACCGTTGGCGTGACGGCGGCCCAGGCGCGATCTTCGCTCAATGATACCTCCTCACCAATGATGATCGTAGACCTGGACGGCCAGGTTATTTTTCCCAATAAGGCGATGAACAACCTGTTCGGAAGCCTGATGGAAGATCTTTCAAAAGAGCTTGACGGCTTTGGCAATCCGGTTCTGGCGGGTCTTGACTTCGACACGCTTCACAATGTTGCCGCGATGCGCATCGACCAACTGATCGCGCTGACGGAGCCCGCTTCGGCGAGAATGGCTTTGGCCGGCCGCACGATCGATCTGACGGCAAGCCCGGTGTTCAACGATGCCGGCGACCGTCTCGGTACTGTCGTGGAATGGCAGGATATGACCGTTCACGTGGCTGTCGAGCGCGAGATTGCCGGCATTGTTCATTCAGCGACCGAGGGCGACTTCTCGCAACGGTTGAGCGAAGCTGACAAAACCGGCTTCTTTGCCGATCTCGCGGCCGGTATGAACGAACTGCTTGATGTTGTCGACAATGGCCTCGATCAGGTGGTGAAAGTTGTCTCTGCCCTCGCTGAGGGAGATATAACCCGGCGTATGCACGGCGAACACAAGGGTGCATTTGCCAGGCTCAAGGACGATGCCGACCGGATGGGTGACCGTATGGAAGAGATTGTCGGCCGTATTGCCGAAGTCTCCGGTGCGGTGCAGACGGCGACCGACGAGCTGTCGTCAGGTATCAGTGACCTGTCGGCACGCACGGAACATCAGGCTTCGTCCCTTGAAGAGACGACAGCCTCGATGGAGGAGCTTTCAGCCACCGTGCGGCAGAATGCCGACAGTGCCCAGGAGGCCAATCAGGTCGCCACGGCAGCGCGGGAAGTCGCGAACAACGGCGGCGAAATTGTCGAACGCACAGTATCGGCGATGAGCGGCATAGAGGCCTCGTCCCGGCAGATCAACGAGATTGTCGGATTGATCCAGGAAATTGCTTTCCAAACCAACCTTTTGGCCTTGAATGCGTCGGTTGAGGCCGCCCGGGCCGGCGAGGCCGGGCGCGGTTTTGCCGTGGTTGCCAACGAGGTTCGGGCACTTGCACAACGTGCGGCATCCGCCTCCAAGGACATCAAGGAACTGATCGTCAATTCCGAGAGCCAGGTGCAGGACGGCGTCAGGCTGGTCGGCGAAGCCGGTGCCTCGCTGGACGAAATCGTCACATCGGTAAAGAAGGTTGCCGACTATGTCTCCGAAATTGCCGCGGCAAGCCACGAGCAGACTTCGGGCATCGACCAGGTCTCCGCCGCGATCACCGGTATGGACGAGATGACTCAGCAAAACGCTACGCTGGTGGAAGAGACGACGGCGACGATTGAGTCCGCCGTCGGACAGGTTTCAGCACTGCAACAAGCGGTCGGTTTCTTTAGAACGGCACAGACGCATGCAATGCCACGTGAAGCCGATCCCGACGATCAACCCGCCGCCAACCCGGTGCACAACCAGCAGAAAACGCTGACCCGCAAGCTGGCGGCCAGCGTACCGGCGGCAGCGGTCGCCGACGACGACTGGCAGGAATTTTGAGCACAAGCATGACCTTGCGCCAGTGTCGATTTCGATGACGGATGGGTCACGCATCTCCTGAGCTTGCGCCTGTAATTTCGTCCTCAAGCTTCTGCGCGCTGTCGCGATGGTCAGGGTCGAGCGGGGGCGGCTTTCGCCCTCCGGACGGATAGAAACCCTTGCGGAACGACCCCTGACGGATATAGCATCCCGGCGCCCTCACAGCGCCCGTCCTGTGCAGCGGCGAATAGGCAACCGAAGCGGGCAGGTGGGCTTTCAACGATGGCCTTGCTCGGATTCATTGATAAGCTTTTCTCAAACCGGAGCGACACGCCGATTGTGCCGCCGCCGGATTTTGTCATGGGCGGGCCGGCGGTCGATGCGCCGGAGGAGGCGGTCGAAACGCCGGCGCTGAAGGATATCGACGGCCTGGCGCTGGCGATCGATTACGAAGATCCGGCCGGCGCGTTGAGCCGCCGGGTGATCCTGTGCCGGTCCGTCAACCCGGAGCCACCCGGTTTTGTGCGCGCCTATTGCCATCTTCGCCATGACTACCGGACATTCCGCATCGACCGGATCCGGGCGGTCACAGATATGGCGAAAGGCGACGTCCTGACAGGACACGACGTGCTGGAGTTTCTCGCCCCCTATATCGATTTTTCGATCGAAGAGGAAAAGGCAAGGGCGCAGCGCCGGTTGCAGTACCGGGCCGGGCCGGGCGTCAAGGTGCTGGTCTTCCTTGCCGCGGCGGACGGCCATGTCCATGCGCGCGAGCAAACGGTGATCCTCGACTATGCGGTCACCGAATCGCTGCGCCGGTCTCCCGATGAGCCGTTCGACACGGACGCGACGATCCGCTGGATCCATCATGTCAAGCCGACACGCTTTGCCGCCCATGCCGCAGCGCTGAAACTGGCCGAGGACGTGGACCAGTTCAAACGGTTCGCAGGCACGATGATGTCGCTGGTCCATGCGGACGGTGTTCTGCACGAAGCGGAAGCCGATGCCGTGCGCGACATCATTGCCGCCGTCCGCAGCGAGCGCGGCATCTGACGCCTGCCGGATGAGCGCGGGGGCGCACGCGGGGTGTGGCGGAATAGAATGACAGGTGCGGCGTTGCCCGATTGATTAGCCGCGGCCGGCACCGGTATAATGCTCCGACAAGGGAGCAAAAACGCATGAACAAACGAAAAGTCGGCCGAACGGGTATCGAAGTGGATGTGCTCGGCGTCGGCGGCGCGCCGCTTGGCGGGAATTTCGCCGATCTCACCCGCTCGGACGCCGCCGGCCTGTTGCAAACCGCGCTCGACGCCGGGCTGAGCTATTTCGACACGGCGCCGTTTTACGGTTTCGGCAGGTCGGAACGGGTCGTCGGCGATATGCTGCGCGGCAGGCGCTATGTCATCTCCACAAAGGTCGGGCGCCTGCTGCTGCCGGGGCCGGTGGATGACCCGATGCACTACGGCATGGTCGATCCGCTGCCGTTTCATCCGGTCTATGATTACAGCTACGACGGCGTGATGCGGTCTTTCGAAGACAGCCTGCAGCGTCTCGGCCTCGATCGCATCGACCTGCTGCTGGTGCACGACATTGGCGAGTTTCAGCATGGCCGGGAGGAGAACGAGCGCCATTTCGGCGATCTGAAGGCCGGCGGATACCGCGCGCTTCAAGATCTCAAGGGTGCGAACAGGATCGGCGCCATCGGCATCGGCGTCAACGAGACCGAAATCTGCCTGCGCTGCCTGGAGATCGGCCAGTGGGACGTCTTCCTGCTCGCGGGGCGGTATACGCTGCTCGAGCAGACAGCCCTCGACGCTTTGTTTCCCGCCTGCCAGGCAGCGGGCGTATCGATCATCTGCGGCGGCCCGTTCAATTCCGGCGTACTGGTCGGCCGCGAAATGTGGAATTACGCCAGGGCGCCTGACGATATCGTCAGCCGGGTGCAGACGCTGAAGGCGGTCGCAGCCGACCATGACGTGCCGCTGCCGGCGGCAGCACTGCAGTTCCCTCTCGCCCATCCCCTGGTGTGCAGCGTCATTCCCGGTTCACGGTCAACGTCGGAATTTGCCGGCATCCTCGATTGGGCCGCCTGCGACATTCCGGCGGCGTTCTGGTCGGATCTGCGTTCGACCAACCTGTTTCACGCCGACGCGCCGATGCCGGACGGAAATCCCTACGCCTAATGCGTGTCGTGCTCAATCAGCGGAAGCCTTTACGGCGGGAGCTGAATCGAATCCAATGCCGTCGGACTGGTTTTCGGCCTGTGGGCCTATGCGCTGCCGGCCTTTAACTCGCTTTCGCGATTGGCTCTTGCGGGGCTGACCGAAGGGACGGGGTGACCTTTCCGTTTGTGGCTGTGCCGATGGGTCCCGTGTCTGCACCGCACCACTACGTGCTGCGGAGCGCACGGGATGACTTTTCTTCTTCAGTGCAATCGGATCAGATGGGAAAGCGGGTCAAAAAAGAGCGTCATCCCGTGCGCGTGTGCAACATGAAATGTTGCGCCGCAGACCCGGGACCCATCTCCTCAGCTTGCCTCCAACGTTTCGGTGCCCGCCCCCTCAGACAATTCCTGCCACCGGTGGCACGCCACCTCATGCTCGGCCCCCGCATGATCCAGCTTTGGCTCCACGCTCCTGCAATGGTCGATGGCGAACGGGCAGCGGGTCTGGAATTTGCAGCCGGGCGGCGGGTTGGCCGGGCTGGGGATCTCGCCCTCAAGCTTCTGCGCGCTGCCGCGATGGTCCGGGTCGAGCGAGGGGATCGCCGACAGCAAGGCCCTGGTATAGGGGTGCAGTGGATTGTTGAACAAAAACCGCGTTGGGCCGGATTCCACCAGCCGGCCAAGATACATCACCGCAACATGGTCGCAGGTGTGCGCGACGACTGAGAGATCGTGGCTGATGAACAGGAAGGTCAGGCCGAGCTCGGCCTGCAGCGCCTTCAGGAGGTTCAGCACATCGGCCTGGATGGAGACGTCCAGCGCGGCGACGCTTTCATCGGCGACGATGAAACGCGGATTGCAGACCAGCGCCCGGGCAATGGAAATGCGCTGGCGCTGGCCGCCGGAAAAGGCATGCGGAAAGCGCCTGAGATGCTCCAGGTTGAGCCGGCATTTGGCGGCGATCTCGCGCACCCGCTTGTCGGTCTCCTCGCGCGATGAGGTCAGCTTCATGACCTCAAGCGGTTCGGCGATAATGTCGCGCACCGTCATGCGCGGCGAGAGCGCGGCATACGGGTCTTGGAAGATCAGCTGCGCCCGCTTGCGGTAATCCTTCAGCTCCGCCTTTGTCATTTCCGCCAGATCGTAATCGACCTCGCGATCATGATATTTCACATGGCCGCGGCTGAGCGGCACGGCCTTCAAGAGCGCCCGGCCGAGCGTCGTCTTGCCCGAACCGCTCTCGCCGACAAGGCCGAAAAACGAGCCGGCGGGGATATCCAGGTTGATGCCTTCCACAGCTTTTATCACCGGCGGCGTGCCGAACAATGAGCGGCCGAGCGGGAAATGCACTGCCAGATCGCGGGCTGAAATCACCGGCGTCTCGTCGGCGGGTTCACCGCCATTGTTGTTTGCCGCTGCGGTTGCCGGGCTGGCTGTCTGCTCGCTCATGCCGGCACCTTCTTTTCATCCGCCGCGACATAACAGGCGGCGTTGTGCTGGTCGCCGACGTTGACCATTTCCGGCACGGCGGCGTCGCAGCGTCCGGGGATGAAGACCGGGCAGCGTGTATGAAAAACGCAGCCGGGCGGCCGCTCCAGCGGGCTTGGAATGTCGCCGGCTACCGGCGTCAGCGGCGCGTCGAGATCTTCAAGGTTGGGCAGCGCATTGAGCAGCCCCTGCGTATAGGGGTGCGCCGGCGTGCGGATCACCTGACGCACCGGGCCGGTCTCGACGATCTTGCCGAGATACATCACCGCCACCCGGTCCGCCGTCTGGGCGATGACGCCGAGATCGTGGGTGATGAACAGGATGCCCATATGGAATTCGTCGACCAGATCCTTCATCAGGTCGATAACCTGTGCCTGGATGGTGACGTCGAGCGCGGTCGTCGGTTCGTCGGCGATCAGCAATCTCGGGTTGGTCGACAGCGCCATGGCGATCATCGCCCGCTGGCGCATGCCGCCGGAAAATTCGAACGCATACTGGCCGAAGCGCTCCGCCGGGTCGGGGATGCCGACGCGGGTCAGCATCTCCACCGAGATTTCCTTCGCCCGGGCCTTGCTCATGCCGGAATGCAATTGCAATTGCTCCACCATCTGGTTGCCGATGGTAATCGCCGGCGCGAAACTCGCCATCGGCTCCTGGAATATCATCGAGATTGCGCCGCCGCGGATGATCATGCGGTCCTTCGGGCGCTTCAGCGACAGGATGTCGATCTTTTCCGAGCCGGTGTCGAAGATCATCCGGCTGGCCGGGTCGTAAACCGAATTGTCGGCGTTGAGCAGCATCAAGGCCTTGGCGGTAACCGACTTGCCGGAACCCGATTCGCCGACCAGACCGAGCACTTCACCCGGCGCAATGTGGAACGATGCGCCGTCGACGGCGGTGACAAGCCCTTCGTCTGTCCTGAACCGGACGGTGAGATTTTCCACCTGGATCAGCGGGTCGGAACCGGATTTGTCTGATGCTGCGCCCTGTGATGAGCCTGGTGTCGCGGTGTCGGTCATGGTCATTTTTTGCTGTCCGCGTAAGGATCGGCGGCATCGCGCAGCCCGTCGCCGACAAAGACGAAGGCCAGCACCAGCGCGATGAAGAAGATCACCGGAATGAAGTACCATTGATAGTTCAGCAGCACATCGGCGCTGGTAACGTTCTGCAGCATGACGCCGAGCGAATTGACCGGGTCCTTCAGGCCGAGGCCGATGAAGGAGAGCGCGGTTTCCGACAAGACGATATAGGGGAACGAAATCACCAGATCGACGATGATGTAGGAGGTGAAACTGGGTAAGAGGTGGCGGCGGATGATATGGCCGGGCGATGCGCCGCAAAGCTGTGCGGCAAGGACATATTCCTGCGTCCGTTCCGTTAACAGGTGCGTGCGCACGCGCCGGGCCAGCGTCGGCCAGTTGATCAGGCCGATAATGATGGAGATGAAGAAAAACCGCGTCTCCGAACTCCATTCCTGCGGAATGAAGGCGGCCAGCGCCATGAACAGGGGAATGATCGGAATCGTTCTGACCGCATCGGTGATCATCTGGATGAAACCGTCGAACCAGCCGCCAAAATAACCCGACACGCCGCCGATCACCAGCGCCAGCACGAACGAAATCAGCACGCCCAATGTTCCGACGGCAAGCGAGGTATAGATCGCATGCAGGGTGCGCGAATAGATATCCTTGCCGGAATGGTCGGTGCCGAAAAGATGGATCGTGCCCTCGTCGACGCCGAACAGATGGGTGTCGAATGCGAAACCCGGAATGCGGAAATCCAGCGCCTCGCCGGGCAGGTTTATATTGTAGTTGAAATAGCGGTATTGCCAGCCTTCGACGAAAAATTCGACATAACGGCGGTTTTCCGTGTTGACCGTCGTGACCCAGCGCAGCGTTGTCGGCGAGCGCTTGCGCTCCGGCGTGTAGATGAACGGGCGGGCGGAACAGCCGTTATGGTCGCAGAAGCTCGGGATCTGCGGCGCGCCGTTTTCATAGTCCTTGTCGCGACCCCTGATGGTCGGATCGTAGGGCGACAGGAACGGCGCAAACACGCCGGTCAGGATCAGCATCGCAAGCACGCTGGCGGCGATCATCGCCGTCCGGTTGGCCTTGAAACGGGCCCAGATCAGCTGCGACTGGGAGGCGGTGAAATAGGCCTCTTTTGCCTTTTGGTCCGGCCTTGCCGGACCGGACGCCGTCTGGTCCGGAACTTTCGGATTCGGTGTGGCTGCTGTCGTGCTTGTGTCGCTCATGCTCTCAGCCCCCCATGACCGAATGGCGCACGCGCGGGTCGAACAGGGCCAGCGCAATGTCGGTGATGAAATTCAGTGTGACGATGGATGCCGTCAGCAGGAAGATGATCGCGCCGGCAAGCTGCTGGTCGTTGGAGCGCGCCAGCGCCTCAAGCAGCAGCGCGCCAGTCTCCGTCAGCGTCAGGATGACTGCGACGATCGGCAGTTCGTTGAACACCCGGTTGAGATCGAAGCCGAGCGAATTGATGATCGGCCCGAGTGCATGCCGCGCCGGATAGCGCCAGAGCAGTTTGCGGCCGTAAAGTCCGCGCGCCTTGGCGGCGGTAACGTACAATTTGCCGGTTTCGTCGAGCATCAGCGCGCGCACCGTCTGCAGCGCGAAGGCGGTCGCCGACCAGCCGAGAATGAACACCGGCAGCCAGGCGCGCGACAGGAAATCGAGCAGCTTGTCGGCATCCCAGGGCGCGTCGCGGTATTCCTTGGAAAACAGCCCCGTCAGGCTGTCGCCGAACACCACGGTGGAAAACAGCATGATCATCAGCGCCAGCAGGAAGTTCGGCATCGCCAGCCCGAGATAAGAGACAAAGCGCAACGTGCCGTTCAGCCAGGCGCTCTTGGAGGCCGCCGACAGGATGCCGACGGGAATGGCGATCAGATAGGCAAACAACAGCGACGTCAGGCAGATCGCCAGCGAGATCCAGAATTTGTCGCCAAGCAGCTGGTTGATGTTGAGGCGCAGGATGCAGCTGTCGCCGAACTCGCCGCGGAACATGACCGTTCCGACCCAGCTGCCCCAGCGCACCAGGAACGGCTTGTCGAGCCCGAGCCGCTTTTCTTCCGCCTTGATGTCGTCGATGGAAATCTGCTGGCCCTGGGTGTTCTTGAAGGCCAGGTAGCGCTCCGCGCAGGTGCCCGGCACCAGTTCCATCAGCGTGAAGACGATCAGCGAGACAAGCAGCAGCGTGAACAGCGCCATAACCGCACGGGTCGCCGTGAACTGCATGAATTGCGCCATCGTGAATGCCCCGTATTCCCGCTTTTCAGCCAGTCAATCGAATATGACAGGCCGCCGTCAGTTAAGCGGCCGGGCAGCATTGCGCCGCCCGGCCCGGTTTCATTCAGGTGTCTTTTGCACCCTGATCAATGATCCCCGATTACTCATCGAAGTACCATTGTTGCGGACGGTACGGGAACGTCCGGTAATATTCGTAACTGGCGGTCTTGAACTCGATGAAGTTCTTCAGCGCGTTGCGGTGATAGATCGGGTCGGACGACTGGACCGTGCCGATGAACAACAGGTTGCCGACCATGTTTTCCACCAGACGTCCGCCGAGCTTTTTCGATTCATCGGTGCCGGCCGGTGTCGACTGGAACGCATTGATGTCCTCGATCAGCTGTTTGACATAGTCAGGCGGCTCGACGCCCTTTTCGCCGTTGGAATCAACCCATTCCGCCCACAGCATACCGTTGCGGTGACCGAAATAGTTCTCAAACGGCGGCACCCAGAGCTCGTTGTTGCCGAGGATGATGCCGAGCGGCTGGCCCTTTTCCCACATGCCGACGTCAAGCTGGTTCGACGATTGCTGCGAGCGGTATTCGTCCGGCGTGACTTCCTTGAATACGGTCTGGACGCCGACATCGGCCCAGTACTGACCGACCAGTTCGACGACCTGGCCGGCAATGCCCTGGGTGGCGAACTGCATGTTGAGCACGATCTGGTCGCCATTCGGCAGTTCGCGGAAACCGTCGCCGTCCTTGTCGACCATGCCGATTTCATCGAGCAGGGCCTTGGCGCCATCGGCGTCATATTCGGTGGCGAAGGTCTTCCATTTCGGATCGACGAAATCCGGCACCGGCGAGAAACCGGTATACTGGGCAGGCGTTCCCTGGCCAAAATAGGCCGTCTCGTTCAACTCGTCCCGGTTGATGGCGATCGACATCGCCTTACGGAACCGCAGGTCGCCGAACACCTTGCGCTTTTCCTCATCGGCCGAGGTCACGTTGAAGGAGAAAGCGTGAATTGCGACCTTCGGCTTCAGGTGGATGGTGTAATCGCTCTTTTCCTGGTTCTCCAGCAGGATCGGCGCGTCCGACAGCTGCAGCGACTGGGTTTTGTAATCGGCTTCGCCGTTGATCAGCTTGAGGATGCGGACTTCATTGTCGTTGGCGTAAAGTTCGTCCTGCTCGTTGATATAAGGCAACTGATTGCCCTGGGTGTCGACCATGAAGAAATACGGATTGGCGACATAATGCCGGCCTTCCGTTGTATCCGACACCGTCAGGAAGCTCTCAAGCGTCGGCACGACGTCGGCCGGCAGCTTGCCGACCTTGTCCGGGCTGTTGAGCAGCGGTGAGGGCGTGTCTGTCCAGTCGGAATTGCCGAAATAGGCCTTGATCACTTCCAGACCGTTCTCGAAGCCGGCATCCTTTGCCAGCTTGTCGGCATCCGGGTTGATGTCGGGGTGGAACTTGCCGAGGAAATGTTTCGGCTGGAAGCCTTGTGCGAACGAGGTCGCAAAGTGGGCCAGCAGGCCGGGTTTCGGCGCCGGCAGGGTAAATTTGACGGTCTGCGGGTCGATGACATCGACTGTCATGCGCTCGCCGGCGACCAGCACATAATCCTTCGGCTTTTCGATCACCTTGGAATCGAGCGCCAGATTGTCATACCAGAACTTGACGTCTTCGGCGGTAAACGGTGCGCCATCGGACCATTTGTGGCCCTTGCGCAGGAAGAATGTCACCTGGGTGTAATCGTCGTTCCATTCCCAGCCCTTGGCGACGTTCGGCACGATCGTCTGCAGATCGTCTGAATAGCGCACGAGATTGACGTGCCGGGTCGACAGGAAATCTGACGTGCCGGCTTCTGTGGCGTTCGACAGCGCGTCGAGCGTGCCGCCATATTTGCCGATCGCCTCATAGGGCGCGACGACAAGCGGTTCCTCCGGCAGCCGTTCGGCCAGCGACGGCAGGTCAGGATTGCCGCGGATCTTGCCGTTCAATTCGCCAGCGGCCGGGTTGCCGGCAAATTCAAGCTTGCAGTTGGCCAGCGATTCAAACTCGGAAAGTTCGTATTGCTGCGGAAAGGCGCCGGCGCCGACGCCCATCATGTCGCCCACGGTCACCGCGGGACAGGCCGCCATGGCACTGCCTGCCATCAGGCACAATGCGGCGCCTGACAAGAATATTCGTTTCATATTGATCTCCCGTTTTTTCTTAGGTTTGTTTTTGTGTTTTTGTTTCACCCGATCGGCGTGACATTTGCGTGAAGCCATATCGCGTTGTTCCACCGGATGGAATTAATTCACAATTCGAAGCCGGCAGCAAGCATTGCGGTGAATACGATACAGCGACCCGGCCCGGATTTTGTGAGAAAGTGCCGCGGCTTGCACAAAATAAGGCCTATCGATGCCTATGCAGGACCCCTGACGCGCCGGCTGGACCGGGTAGTCCCTGATCGCTTCGATTAATTGAAAAAATCGCAAGAAAATAAAAATATATTGAATAAATCTGAATAAACCTATATCCCCTGACGAACGCTTTCACTAAGGGTGGTCAGGTCATGAATGGTGCCGCACGTCTCGTTCTGACGCTGAAACAGGCCGGTGTCACGACGATCTTCAGTCTGTCGGGCAATCAGATCATGCCGATCTACGATGCCTGTATCGACGCCGGCATCCGCATCGTCCATGTCCGGCATGAAGCCGCCGCCGTCTACATGGCCGACGCCTGGGCGCAATTGACCGGCGATGTCGGCGTTGCATTGCTGACGGCGGGACCGGGTTTCGCCAATGGCCTGTCGCCACTCTATTCCGCCCGCCAGGCGGAAAGTCCGGTGCTTCTTATCAGCGGTGATTCCTCCGTCAGTCAGGATGGGACCGGCGCCTTTCAGGAAATGGCGCAGACGGACATGTCCCGCCCGCTGGTCAAACATGCAAAACGGGTGACAGAGGTTGAGGAACTGAGCGGCGACCTGGTTGAGGCTATGCAGATCGCCCTGTCCGGCCGACAGGGTCCGGTGCATCTGGCGCTGCCGTTTGATGTTCTCAACGCGGATTTGCCTGAGGCAGAAAAAACGCAGCCTGTTTCATCGCAAGCCCGGCTGCTCGATCCTGCTGTCGCGGCCCGGATCGCCGAGGCCGTTTCGAATGCCGCCCGGCCGCTGATTCTGCTCGGCCCGCAGCATAATCGCAGCCGTTCGCCACAAAGCGCCGGGGCGCTGGAGACGGCGTTTGGTGCCCCCGTCGTGGTTATGGAAAGCCCGCGCGGGCTGCGCGACCCGGCGCTTGGCGCTTTCGCGGAAATCTTGCCGCAGGCCGATCTGGTGGTCAGCCTTGGCAAGGCGATGGATTTCACACTCGGATTTGCCCGTGCGTTCGGGGCGGAAACACAGATCATGATCGTCGATCCCGATCAGAGTTGCATCGAACGCGCCAATCGTCTGACGGGTGAGAGAATTTCAGTCAGCGTCCAGGCCGGTATTGCAGCGGCGATCGATGCAATCACAGGTCAGGCCGGCGACCAAACCGGCGAACGGGATCATCGCGCCTGGCGAAACGAGGTCCTGGATGCCATTAATCTGCGCCTGCCGCATCCGGCGACGACAGGCGCGCGCATCCATCCGCAACGGCTGTGCGAAACGGTGAACCGCTTCCTTGCCGAAGCCGGCGATCCGGTTCTGATCTGCGACGGCGGCGAGTTCGGCCAATGGGCGCAGGCTTGCTGCAATGCGCCGGTACGCATCATCAACGGCATGTCCGGCGCTATCGGCGGCGGCATTGCCTATGCCCTGGCGGCAAAGGTTGCCCGCCCGGATGCAACGGTGGTGATGCTGATGGGAGACGGCACGGCGGGGTTCCATTTCGGCGAATTCGACACCGCCGCCCGCGAGAATGCAGCTTTCATCGCTGTGATCGGCAATGATGATTGCTGGAACGCCGAACACCAGATCCAGATGCGCGATTACGGCCCCGACAGGCTGATCGGCTGCCAACTGTCTGCCGACGCACGTTACGATAGGGCGGCCGCTTCTCTCGGCTGCCATGGCGAACAGGTCACGGACCCGGCCGATCTCGACGCCGCCCTGGCGCGCGCCGCGGCAAGCAATCGCCCGGCCTGCATCAATGTGGCGATGCAAAGCGTGGCGGCGCCGAATGTGACACGGACCATGGAGCCTGCAAAATCATGACGGAGATGCTCAACGTCCGGATCTGGCGCGGCAGGGATGACGGCGAACTCAAAACATATCAGGTGCCGGTGCGCGCCAATCAGACGGTGCTCGATGTCGTCACCGAAGTGCAGCGCCAGCATGAGCCGGCGCTCGCCTACCGGTTTGCCTGCCGCGTTGGGGTCTGCGGGTCCTGTGCGATGACCGTCAACGGATCGCCGCGCTGGACCTGCCGCACCCATGTCAGCAAGGTGTCGGAGGGCGGTGAAATCACCATCGAGCCGCTGCGCAACCTGCCGCGCATCAAGGATCTGGCGACCGACATGAGCGCCTTCTTCGACAAATGGGAGAACGCCGGCGGCCGGTTCGAACCGACAGCAAGCCGCAACGATCCGCCGGCACGGATCGATCCGGCGTCGAAAAAACGCCGGCACGCGGATGCGGCGATCGAATGCATCAATTGCGCGGTCTGTTATTCCGCCTGTGACGTTGTCGCCTGGAACAGCGACTATCTTGGCCCGGCTGCGCTGAACCGGGCCTGGACCCTGGTCAATGACGAGCGCCATAATGACCCTGGCGGCACATTGCAGAAGGCGATCGGCGAAGGCGGCTGCGGATCCTGCCACACCCAGGGCAATTGCATGCGCCATTGCCCGGTCGGTCTCAGCCCGACCCGCTCCATTGCCGGGCTGAAGCGGATGAACCTTTTGACAATGTTCGGTCTGGAGTAGGACGATGGACGCAAGATTGTTTGTCATCCAGCGCCTCACCGCCATGATCATGGCGCCTTTGGTGCTCGCCCACCTGCTGGTCATTCTCTACGCCGTGCGCGGCGGCCTGTCGGCGGGTGAAATCCTGGCCCGAACCGAGGGCAGCCTGGTCTGGGCCGGATTTTACGGCCTGTTCGTCATTTGCGCGGCCCTGCATGCGCCGATCGGCCTTCGCAATGTCCTGCGCGAATGGACGGGTCTTGGCATTCGCACGGTCGATATCGCCATGGCGGGCTTTGCGATTGTTCTGCTCCTGGTCGGCTTGCGCGCCGTTGTGGCTGTGACCGGAGCCGGGTCATGAGCCGGAGAACCGGACCTGAGCGCAATCACCCCGGTTACTGGGCCTTTGTCGGCCATCGGCTGTCCGGCGTGGCGCTGGCGCTGTTCCTGCCGGTGCATTTCCTGATGCTGGGGCTGGCGCTTGAGGGGGCGGCCGCGCTCGACGCCATGCTGGTGCTGACCGATCAGCCGCTGGTGAAATTCGCCGAATGGGGCCTTGTGATCCTGTTGTCCGCGCATCTGTTTTTTGGCCTGAGATTGCTGGCTCTGGAGTTTCTGCCCTGGCGCAGTGAGAGCGATGCCCGCACGCGCTGGATCTTCTGGGGCGCCGGCGGCGCGTTTGTCACCGGACTGATTTTTCTGGCAGGATTGGCGTGATGCAGATCGAGCGCTCCAAAACCGATATCATGATCCTCGGCACCGGCGGCGCCGGCCTGTTTGCCGCGCTGCATGCCAAACAGGCAAACCCGGATCTCGACGTGACGATTGCCGTCAAGGGCCTGGTCGGCAAATGCGGCTGCACGCGCATGGTGCAGGGCGGATACAATGTCGCGCTGGCCCCCGGCGATTCCGTCGAGCGCCATTTCATGGATACGATTGTCGGCGGCAAATGGCTTCCGCGCCAGGATCTCGCCTGGGAATTGTGCGTCAAGGCGGTGGAACGGATCCGCGAACTTGAAAACGAGATCGGCTGTTTCTTCGACCGCAATGCCGACGGCTCGATGCACCAGAAGGCCTTTGCCGGCCAGAGCTTCGACAGAACCGTGCACAAATCCGACCTGACCGGGATCGAGATCATCAACCGGCTGATGGAAAAGGTCTGGACGCTGAAAACCAACCGGCTCGAGGAACATCGCGCCATCGAACTGATCCCGGCGAAAGACGGCTCCGGCATTTCCGGCGTGCTGATGATCGACATGCGAACCGGCGGTTACCGTTTCGTGCAGGCGAAGGCCGTGCTTTTGGCGACCGGCGCCGGACCGACCATGTATCTTTACCACACGCCGTCCGGCGACAAGAGCTGTGACGGGCTGGCGATGGCGTTGCGCTACGGGCTGGCGCTTCGCGACATGGAGATGGTGCAGTTTCATCCGACCGGTCTGCTCGGCGGGCCCGATACCCGCATGACCGGCACGGTGCTGGAAGAGGGCCTGCGCGGCGCCGGCGGTTATCTGCTGAACGGCGACGGTGAGCGGTTCATGCTCAATTACGATTCCGCCGGCGAGCGCGCGACACGCGATATTGTCAGCCGTGGCATCTATTCCGAAATGCGCGCCGGCAACACCACGCCGATGGGCGGCGTCTATATCTCCATGGGTCATCTGGGCGCTGAATCCGTCGCCAAACGGTTTCCCGGCATGGTCAGGCGCTGCTCCGATTGCGGCTTCGATCTTGCCGGCGGCCGGGTCGAGGTCGTGCCGACGGCGCATTACATGATGGGCGGCGTCGAATTCGAGATCGATACCTCCACCGCCTCGCCCGGGCTCTATGCTGCCGGCGAGGATTGCGGCGGCGTGCATGGCGCCAACCGGCTGGGCGGCAACGGCGTCGCCAATTCAACCGTTTTCGGCGGTATTGCCGGCGATGCCATGGCGGACTGGGTCGGCAAGGGCGCACCGCTGCGCGACCCGGACGAGAGCGTCATTGCCGCCGGCATTGCCCGGGCCGAACGACCGTTTGCGCTGAAAGCAGGCGATCTGCACAGTCTGCGCGACCGGCTGTCCAATACGATGTGGGATCATATCGGCATCCTGCGCACAGCCGAAAGCATCGATGAGGGCATGGCCGGACTTGCCGACCACAGTGCGGAACTCGCCGCAACCGGCCTCGCCGACGGTGACCGGGGGTTCAATCTGACCTGGCACGACTGGCTCAATCTGGACAGCCTTCTGACAATTTCGGAAGCCATCGGTGTGGCGGCCGCCGCGCGCAGGGACAGCCGCGGCGCGCATTTCCGCGAGGACTTCCCCGACACCGGAGATCTTGCGACCAGCGCCAACACGCGGGTGTCCGGCGATGCGGATGATTTGCATGTCGAAATGGTGCCGGTATCATTCGATATCGTAAAGCCGGGCCAGTCCCTGATTGACGATGAGGCAGGCGCTCCGCCGGCAGCCGCCGGCGCAGCGCAATAGAAAGGATCCAGCGATGATTGCCAACGCCACGATCGAAGACGCCGCCTACGCCATCATGACCAAGGCGGCCATCGACATACCCGACGATTATCTGACCGGGATCAAGGGCATGATCGATCTGGAGACCGGCGACCTGTCGGCCTTCGTGCTGAAAGCCATGGTCGACAATTACGAAGCGGCGACCGAGGACCGCAGGCCGATGTGCGCCGATACCGGCCTGCCGCGCTATTACGTCAAGGCCGGTAACGAGGCGCGGCTCGACGGCGGCTATGTCGGGCTGGAGCGGGCGCTACGGTCGGCCACCGCCCGCGCCACCCTGGATGTGCCGCTTCGTCCCAACAGGGTCCATCCGCTGACGCGCACCGAGCACAACAATAATGTCGGCATCAACGCGCCGGAAGTGGAATGGAGTTTCGAGCCCGACACCGACTGGATCGACATCACCACGGTGCATAAGGGCGGCCTGTTCGGCTCCGACTACCGAATGCTGTTTCCCGGCGACGGCGTCGACGGCATCAAGAGGTTTCTGCTCGATACGCTGATTGCCTTCGGCAAGCGCGGTCTCGCCTGCCAGCCGGCAATCGTCGGCGTCGGCATCGGCGGATCCAAGGACACCTGCATGCAGCTTGGCAAACAGGCGGCATGCCTGAGGATTGTCGGCGACCGCAACCCGGATCCGGAGATCGCCGAACTGGAACTGACGCTGAAAGATCTCGGCAACGATATCGGCATGGGCGCGATGGGTTTTGTCGGCTCGTCGATGGTGGTCGATTGCCATATCGAGGTCGGCCACACCCATACCGGCGGCATGCCGGTCAGCGTCCATACCTTCTGCCTGTCATCACGCCGCGCCACGGCGCGGATCTTCGCCGACGGCCGGATCGAATATCGAACCGACCCGAACTGGTTCACCCCTTATATGCGCAGGGAGACTGTCGAATGGGAAACTCCGAAAGCCGCCTCAAGCAGGTCCGCCTGAACCTGCCGGCAAGTGCGGAAGACATTGCCAGCCTTGAGCCCGGTATGGTCGTTTATCTGAACGGTGTGGTCTACACCGCCCGCGAGGCCGTTTACGCAAAGGTGCTCGGCGAGGGCGGGTCCTTGCCGGTCGACGATCTGGCGGCGATCAGCAACGTCAATTTCCATTGTTCGCCGGCAGCCGCATCCGACGGCAAGGGCGGCTTCCGGATCGGCGGCGTCACCGCAACCGCCTCCTTCCGGTTTTCCAAATGGATGGCCGACTGGCTCGATCTGACCGGCACGAAAATCGTCATCGGCAAGGGCGGCATGCCGCGCGAGGATTATGAAAAGATCCTCGCCCCGCGCGGCGCGATCTACCTGACCACCGTCGGCTACGGCACCGGCGCGCTGCTGGGCCGCGGCGTCAAGGCGGTGGATGCCGTGCACTGGCTCGACGAGCTTGGCATCGCCCAGGCGATGTGGATGTTTCGGGTGGAAGATTTCGGCCCGTTCATTGTCGACAGCGATCTGACCGGCGCGTCTTTGTTTGCCCGCCAGGGCGATATCGTCAACCAGAAGATCGCCTCGCTCTATGAAGGCTTGAGCCCGCCGGCGCTGCACCGCTACGGCGAAACCGACGACCGCAAGAAGGAAGTCATGTAAGTTGCAGATGGCCCGCACCTGATGGCCCGTATCTGATGGACGTCAAGACGCTCTATTCGATCATTGCCGTTGCCGATCACGGCAGTTTCAACGCTGCCGCAAAAGCGCTCGGCGTTTCGCTGTCGGCGATCAGCCTGCAGATGCGGGCGCTTGAGGACGAGGTTGAACTTGTCCTGTTCGACCGCTCCAGGCGGCCGCCGCCGCTGACGGAGGAGGGCCGGGATTTCGTCGCCCGCGCCCGTGATCTGATCGCCGACTGGGAGCGGCTGAGCGCATCGCTGAAGCGCGGTTCCAATGGCGGAGTGTTGAAGATCGGCGCGGTTCACACCGTGGTTTCCGGCATGTTGCCGGCGGCGCTGAAGCGGCTCAGCCAGAGCCTGCCCGATCTGGGCGTGCGCCTGACGACGGACCTGTCGCACGATCTGGAGGCGGCGGTGCGCGGCGGCCGGGTCGATGTCGCCATCACCACGGAGCCGGAAAGCGTGCCCTCGGACCTCCAGTTCACCCCTTTTTGCGAAGAGCCTCTGGTGGTGATTGCCGGCCACGGCGCTGCGGGTGAGGCCGTCCGCGACGTGCTGCAGCAAAACCCCTATGTGCGCTTCAACCGCCAGGCGCGGGTCGGCAGCCTGATCGAAGACGCCCTGTCGGTCCGGCAGATCAAGGTCCGTTCGGCGATGGAAGTGGATACGCTTGACGGCGTCATTTCCCTTGTCGGCGCAGGGCTTGGCGTCTCCGTCGTGCCGGCGCGCTCCGGCATCGCCTTTCCCGACACCATCAACGTGCTGCCGTTCGGCGATCCGCCGGCGGTGCGCCGTCTCGGCCTGCTGGCGGCACGGCACAATGTGCGGCAGCATTTCTTCACGCCGCTGCTGGAGGCGCTGAGCGAGGCGGCCGGTCAGCAATCCGCTCTTCTCTAGCCTGACGAGCTATGCTGATATGCGCGGCGGCAAAAGAACAGCGAAGGGAGAAGCCAATGGGCGCAGATCTGGAAAAAGGCATCACGCGTGTGGGCACCGGGCAGGACGGCAAGAGCTGGAATATTCTCGGCCAGGTCTATTTTCCCAAAGCGGTCTGCGACAGCACTTTCGCATTCGAAACCAACAGTGAACCGGGCCAGTTCGTTCCGGTTCACGTCCACCCGACACAGGATGAATTCATCCTCGTTCAGGACGGCGTACTCGACCTGAAGCTTGACGGCGAGTGGGTGCAGGCGAAAGCAGGCGATCTGGTCCGCATGCCGCGCGGTATTCCGCACGGCTATTTCAACAAATCCGACAAACCCGCCCGGGCGCTGTTCTGGGTTTCGCCGGTGCGCAAGCTGGAACAATTGTTTGAGCGGCTGCACAATCTGCAAGACCCTGAGGAAGTGGTGAAAATTTCCGCCGAACACGAGGTCGACTTCCTGCCGCCGGAAGCGAACGAATAGATCCGCTCCAATGGCGAACAGGAAAAAGGTCTGCGTCATCGGCGCGGGCGTCAGCGGGCTGGTCGCGGCCAAGACTTTCCGGCAGCACGGCCATGACGTGACGATCGTTGAACGTTCTCATGACCTGGGCGGGGTCTGGGAGCCCTCGCGCTCCTATCCCGATGTCCAGACCCAGAGCCCGAAGGAACTCTACCGCTATACCGACAAGCCGATGCCGGACGATTATCCGGAATGGCCGAAAGGGCCGCAGGTGCATGCCTATCTGGGCGATTATGCCGACGATCACGGTCTGCGCGATCAGATCCGCTTCAATTTGAGGGTCCGGGCGATCAGCCGCCGGGCATCCGGCGCTGCCGGCTGGTCGATCGAACTGGAAGATCCTGAAGGTGCAACCAGCGAAGAAGAGTTCGATTTTGTTGCAGTCTGCACCGGACAATTCAGTGAGCGAAACATGCCGCTTCACCCCGGCTGGGAGACCTTTTCCGCCAGCGGCGGCCAGGTGATGCATTCGTCGGACTATACCGACCCGGAAATCGTCAACGGCCGCAATGCCGTGGTGCTAGGCTTTTCCAAATCGGCCACCGACATTGCCGTCAACGCGGTCAATTCCGGAGCGAACTCGGTTACCATCGTCTACCGGGATTCCGTCTGGCGCATTCCCTATTTCATCGGCGGGCTGATCAACTTCAAGCGAATTCTCTATGTCCGGGCGCAGGAGAAAATGTTCCCGGGCTGGGGCCAGAGTGCGCTTGCCCGCTTCAACCACGCCATCGCCAGACCGTTTGTCTGGGCCAACTGGCGCGCCCTTGAAGCGTTGCTGAAGATCCAGTTGAAACTGGGCAAGACCGGGCTGACGCCGGAAACGCCGATCGAGCGGGACGTCAATTGTTCGGTGCCGATCGTCACACCGGGGTTTTTCGACATGGTGGCCGACGGCCGGATCAATGCGATCCGCGGATCGTTCGACCATTATGACGGGCCTGATATTGTCCTGACCAACGGCCAGCGGGTGGCCGCCGATCTGGCGATCCTTGCGACCGGCTGGATGCTCGGCGTTTCGTTTCTGCCGGCCGAGTTTCAGGAAAAACTGGTTGAGCCGGACGGCCAGTACCGGCTCTTCCGGCTGATCGCCAATCCGGATCTTCCCGATCTCGGTTTTGTCGGCTTCAATTCCTCGTTCTGCACTATGCTGTGCGCGGATCTCGCCGCAAACTGGCTGGTCCGTTATGCCGACGGGCAGCTGGTCCGGCAGCCGGATGCCGACGCGATGAACGCCAATATCGACATGATGCTGAACTGGCGGCGCAATGAGCGCCCGGCCGCACAGGTCTATGGCGGGCTTTGTGTTGCGCCGTATCATTTCAAGCATTTCGATGAATTGCTGGCCGATATCGGCGCAACGAAAAAATCCCGCAACCCGCTTGCGGAAAACTTTGCCCCGCCCAATGCCGATGCTTATTCTGAGTACCTCAAATCCGCCCCAGCCTACCAGGTGACCTGACGATGTTCCGCAAAACCTCCGCCCACGCATTTTTCGAAGACCAGTTCGTGCTGCGCAAGACATTGCCGGCCTTCCTTGAGCATGTGGCGGAGTGGGAAGCCCTGTCCGGTGACGATCGTTTCGAGGATTATCATCATTTCGTCGAAGCCTATGGGGATCATCCGCGCCAGAGTGTCGAGATATTCAAGGCCAATCCGGACAATGAGGGCCGCGGCCTGTTCGTCTTTGCCCATGGCGGCTTCTGGCGGGCGATGGAGCGCGAACAGTCCCGCTTCATGGCGGCGCCGTTCCTGAAGCACGGTTATGATGTCGCGATCACCGAATACCGCCTGATGCCGGAATTCCGGCTTGCCGATCTGGTTGACGACACCGTCGCCGCACTCGGTCTTTTGTCGGATATCGCAGCCCGCGCGAAACTGTCGTCAAACCGCATCATTTCAGGCCATTCCGCCGGTGCGCATCTGGCGCTGCACGCCACCATCCAGGCGGAACAGGAAGGCACCGTGTCCTCTGACGACCTGCTGCTTCTGTTCAGCGGCGTGTTTGATATTTTCCCGGTCCAGGAAACCGCCATCGGCGACGAATTGCGCATGCCGATCGAAGAGGTTGTCGACTGGTCGCTCTATCCCGGCATGGAGATCAACCAGCCGGTGTTTTTCATTGTCGGCAATGACGAGACCGACGATTTCAAGCGCCAGTCCTACATCGCCTCGCAATTGCTCGGCCGCGGCAGCCAGAACAATATCGCCTTTGTCGATGGCTGCAATCACCTGACAGTGCTGACCGAATTTGCCACAAACGACGCATTGTTCGATGCACTGCTGCCGGGCTTGCGGCTGGAATAGGCGGCGCCACGTTATCTGATCAAATGAGCCGGACCGGAAACTCATGTGCTGTTTATTTCAAGCCTAAAAGTTTAAGCTTGAAATAAATTTCAATCGCTGGCATTCTGCCTGAAGTCGGGATCGCTCCACGGCTTTGAAAACGGGTTGATCCGGTGAATGAAAGGGCAGGCAAGCCGATGCGTGTTGCATGTCTGGGCGGTGGTCCGGCCGGCCTCTATTTCGCGATCAGCATGAAGCTGCGCGACCCGGACCATGAGATCGTTGTCATCGAACGCAACCGGGCCGACGACACGTTCGGCTGGGGCGTTGTCCTGTCCGACGAAACCCTTGACAACCTCCATGCCAACGACCCGACAAGCGCTGCCGCGATCCGCGAGCATTTCGCCTATTGGGATGATGTCGCCGTCCATTACCGCGGCGAGCGGCAACTGACGACGGGGCACGGTTTCTGCGGCATTGGCCGCAAAAAACTGTTGCTCCTGCTGCAGGAGCGCGCGGCCGCGCTCGGCGTTGAACTGCGGTTTGAGACCGAGGTTGAGAGTGCTGCGGACCTTTCCGGCCAATATGACCTGGTTGTCGCCTGTGACGGTCTGAACTCAAAGACCCGCACGGAATTCAAACAGCACTTCCGTCCCGACGTCGATGTGCGGGCCTGCAAATTCGTCTGGCTCGGAACCGGTCAGAAATTCGACGACGCTTTCACTTTCATTTTCGAAGAAACCGAACATGGCTGGGTCTGGGCCCATGCCTATCAGTTCGATGCCGAGACTGCGACGTTCATTGTCGAATGCTCTGAGGACACCTGGTCGAAATTCGGTTTCGGCGACATGGACCAGGACCAGTCGATCGCGGCCTGCGAGAAGATCTTTGCCGCCTATCTGGGCGGCCATGCACTGATGTCGAATGCCCGCCATCTGCGCGGTTCCGCCTGGATCAATTTTCCCCGGGTGCTGTGCGAAAACTGGTCGTTTGACAATATCGTGCTGATGGGCGACGCCGCCGCGACGGCGCATTTTTCCATCGGTTCCGGTACCAAACTCGCGCTGGAAAGCGCCATTGCGCTGGCCGATTACCTGCATTCGGAACCGGATCTGAAATCGGCCTTCCGCCGTTACGAAGACGAACGACGGGTGGAGGTGCTCAGGCTGCAATCGGCAGCGCGCAATTCCACCGAATGGTTTGAACAGGTGGAGCGGTATCTGCAGCTCGATCCGGTGCAGTTCAATTATTCCCTGCTGACGCGTTCCCAGCGCATCAGCCACGAGAATCTTAGGCTGCGCGACAGAGCCTGGCTGGAAAGCGCCGAAGGCTGGTTCCAGAAACAGGCCGGTGCATCCGGCAAAATTGTCCGCCCGCCGATGTTTGCGCCGTTCCGGTTGCGCGGTCTGGCGCTGAAGAACCGCATCAATGTCTCGCCGATGGCACAGTACAAGGCCGTCGAAGGCTGCCCGACCGACTGGCATCTGGTGCATTATTGCGAACGCGCCAAGGGCGGCGCGGGGCTGGTGACTGTCGAGATGACATGCGTCAGCCCGCAAGGCCGTATCACGCCGGGCTGCACCGGCCTTTACGCGCCGGAGCACGAAGCGGCATGGCGGCGCATCACCGATTTCGTCCACCGGGAGACGGCGGCGAAAATCTGCTGCCAGATCGGCCATTCCGGCGCCAAGGGCTCCACCCAGCTTGGCTGGCAGGACATGGATGCACCGCTTGCGGCGGGAAACTGGCCGCTGATATCGGCGTCCGATAGTGCCTGGTCGCCGGCCAATCAGACGCCGAAGGCGATGGACCGGCAGGATATGGATACGGTGCGCGAGCAGTTTGTCGCTGCGGCTGAAATGGCGCAAAGAGCCGGCTTCGACATGCTGGAGATCCACGCCGCGCATGGTTATCTGCTCTCCTCCTTCATCACGCCGCTCTGCAACAACAGGACCGACGATTATGGCGGGCCGCTGGAAAATCGCATGTGCTATCCGCTCGAGGTCTTTCATGCCGTGCGCGCGGTCTGGCCGGATGAAAAGCCGATTTCGGTGCGGATTTCCGCCAATGACTGGGTCGGCGACGAAGGGATTACGCCGGAAGATGCCGTGACGATCGCCGCCATGCTGCAGGTGGCCGGTGTCGATATCTGCGACGTATCCGCCGGCCAGACATCGGTGCGCGCGCAGCCGGTTTACGGCCGCATGTTCCAGACGCCGTTTTCCGACCGCATCCGCAACGAAACCGGCATGGCGACCATGGCGGTCGGCAATATCTACGAGCCCGATCATGCCAATTCCATCCTGATGGCCGGCCGCGCCGATCTGGTCTGCCTGGCCCGGCCGCATCTGGCCAACCCCTATTGGACGCTGCATGCGGCTGCGGCTCTGGGCGACAGGGTCGAGGCCTGGCCGGAACCCTATCATGCCGGACGCGACCAGCTGCAAAGGCTGGCGGAACGCGGCGAAACTCCAGGCGGGAAGGTCTGACCGATGAACCGGCTTGCGGGAAAAAACGCACTTGTCACCGGCGGTGGATCAGGCGTCGGGGAAGCCATCGCACTTGCGCTGGCAGAGGCCGGCGCCCATGTCACCATCGCCGGGCGGCAGCGTGACGCGCTTGAGGCTGTTGCCGGCAAGGCGACGAACATTTCGCCGGTTGCAGCCGATGTCACGGATCAGGTCTCGGTCATGGCTCTGTTCGACGCCATGGCAAAGGCCGGCGCCTCGCCTGATATCGTCATCGCCAATGCGGGCGCGGCAGAAAGCATGCCGTTTGCAAAAACCGATCTTGCCGCATGGCAGGCCATGCTGGACGTCAATCTTACCGGCGTTTTCCTGACATTGCAGGCCGCCCTGCCTGTTATGAAAGATCGCGGCTGGGGGCGGATTGTCTCGGTTGCATCAACGGCAGGTCTCAAGGGTTATCCCTATGTCGCATCCTATTGCGCCGCCAAACACGGCGTCGTCGGACTGACCCGGGCGCTGGCGCTGGAGGTCGCCCTCCAGGGCATTACCGTCAATGCGGTTTGCCCCGGTTTTACCGACACGCCGATGCTGGAACGCTCGCTTCAGACGATCATTGACAAGACCGGCAAAAGCCGTGAGCAGGCGATCGATGCGCTGGCGGCAAACAATCCGATGGGCCGGCTTATTCAACCTGACGAAGTTGCCGATACGGTGCTTTGGCTCTGCGGCAACGGTGCTGCGTCCGTCACCGGACAGGCGATATCGATCTCCGGGGGCGAAATATGAGCAGACCGCGCAAGCAGCCATTGCCGGGCAGGGACCTGAGCAAGCAGCGGCTCCGGGTCTGGCTCGGGATCCTGAAACTATCGCGCACGATCGAAGCGGAATTGCGCGAGCGGCTGCGGCTTGAATACGATACGACGCTGCCCCGCTTCGACGTGCTTGCAGCGCTCTATCGCAATAAGAAGGGCATGAAGATGAGCCAATTGTCGGCGGCACTGAAGGTTTCCAACGGCAATGTCACCGGCATTGTGGAACGCCTTGTCAGTGACGGCCTCGTCGTCCGGGTTCCTGTTGCCGGTGACCGACGCGCCATGCTTGTCCGGCTGACCCGCAAGGGCGAGCAGGATTTCGCTGCCATGGCGAATGTGCACGAACGCTGGATCGACGACATGCTGTGCGGCCTTGATGATGCCGGTGCGGCAGATCTGATCGACCGGCTGGACAGGATATCATCAAACGCGAGGCAGGCATTATGACCGATATCAACCTCTTCGAACCGCAGCATTTCAAGGTTCGTGTCGAACGGAAAGTAGCGGTCGTCACCCTCGACCGGCCGGAGCGCAAGAACCCGCTGACGTTTGAAAGTTACGCTGAACTGCGCGACTGGTTCCGTGCCCTGGCCGGGACTGACGACATCAACGCCGTGATGTTCGGCTCCAATGGCGGCAATTTCTGTTCCGGCGGCGATGTGCACGACATTATCGGCCCGCTGCTGGACAAGGACATGAAGGGCCTCTTGCAGTTCACCCGCATGACCGGCGACCTGGTCAGGGCGATCATCGGCTGCGGCAAGCCGGTTGTTGCTGCCGTCGATGGTGTCTGTGTCGGCGCCGGCGCGATCATCGCAATGGCCTGCGATATCCGCTTTGCCACGCCTGCGGCCAAGACCGCGTTTCTGTTTACCCGCGTCGGGCTGGCCGGTTGCGATATGGGCGCCTGCGCGATTCTGCCCCGCATCATCGGCCAGGGCAGGGCCGCCGAACTGCTCTATACCGGCCGCACCATGTCGGCTGAAGAGGGCGAACGCTGGGGATTTTACAATCGCATTGTCGCCGCGCAAGACCTGGATCCGGAAGCGGCGGCCTTTGCAGCGGCGCTTGCCGAGGGGCCGAACTTCGCCCACATGATGACCAAGACGATGCTTGCCCAGGAATGGTCGATGTCAATCGATCAAGCTATCGAAGCCGAGGCCCAGGCCCAGGCGCTGTGCATGAAGACGCAGGATTTCCAGCGCGCCTTCGACGCTTTCGTCGCCAAGCGGAAACCGGTCTTTGAGGGCAACTGACATGACAGACCGTTCTTTCCTGACCTGGCCGTTTTTTGAAGACCGTCACCGTGCCCTTGCCGCCGAAATCGAGAGCTGGGCGTCGGACAATCTTGGAGGCATCGACCATTCCGATGTCGAAAAATCCTGCCGCGCTCTGGTGCGCGATCTCGGCGAAGCCGGCTGGCTGCACCACACCGCCATCGATCCTGACAACATCGCGTCGGCGCTCGATGTCAGAACGCTCTGCCTTGTCCGCGAAACCCTTGCCCGTCACGACGGCCTGGCCGATTTCGCATTTGCCATGCAGGGGCTTGGAACCGGGGCGCTCTCTTTGTTCGGCAATGAAGAGCAAAAACAAAAATGGTTGCCTGGCACCCGCAGCGGAAAGGCGATTGCCGCTTTCGCGCTGACGGAACCGAAATCCGGTTCGGATGTCGCCAATATCGAAATGACGGCCGTGCGTGACGGCGATCATTTTGTTCTCAATGGCGAAAAGACCTGGATATCCAACGGCGGTATCGCCGATTTTTACACCCTGTTCGCCCGAACCGGCGAGGCGCCCGGCGCCAAAGGTCTGAGCGCGTTCATTGTGCCGGCCGACACGCCGGGGCTTATTGTCGCCGAACGGCTTGACGTGATCGCGCCGCATCCGCTGGCCCGGCTTGCCGTCGAAGATTGCCGCATTCCGGCCGGCGCCATGATAGGCGCGCCGGGCGAGGGCTTTCGCATCGCCATGTCGGTGCTTGATATTTTCAGGTCCACCGTCGGCGCGGCCGCCCTGGGTTTTGCCCGCCGGGCGCTCGATGAAACCCTTGCCCGGGCCTCGTCGCGCACCCTTTCCGGCGCACCGCTCGCCGAGCTGCAGATGGTTCAGGGACACATTGCCGACATGGCGCTTGATGTCGATGCCTCAGCCCTTCTGATCTACCGCGCCGCCTGGACGAAGGATTCCGGCGCGCCGCGCATCAGCCGCGAGGCGGCGATGGCGAAGCTTTTCGCCACTGAGCGTGCACAGCGGGTCATCGACAATGCTGTACAGATCCATGGCGGCGACGGTGTCCGCTCAGGCAGTGTGGTGGAACGGCTCTACCGCGAAATCCGCGCGCTGCGGATTTATGAAGGCGCGTCGGACGTTCAAAAGATCATCATCGCCCGGCATACGCTGTCAAATCAGACGCTTTCAGAAACGGGAGGATAGAATGCTCCGGCCCTCAGCACATTCTGACACATTCACCAGGGATAATCTGCCGCCTGAAGACCAATGGCCGGCCTTCCTGCTGGACGGTTTCGATTATCCGGAAAAACTCAACGCTGCCGCGGAGCTGACCGACCGGATGGTTGAAAAAGGGTTCGGCGACCATACGGCGTTGATTGGCAACGGTCGCCGCCGCACCTACAAGGAACTGGCCGACTGGACGAACCGTATCGCCCATGCGCTGGTTGAGGATTACGCGCTCAAGCCGGGCAACCGGGTGCTGATCCGCTCGGCCAACAATCCGGCCATGGTGGCCTGCTGGCTGGCCGCGACAAAGGCCGGCGCCGTCGTCGTCAACACCATGCCGATGCTGCGCGCCGGCGAACTCGGCAAGATTGTCGACAAGGCGGAAATCGGCATGGCGCTGTGCGACACGCGGCTGATGGACGAGCTTGCCATCTGCGCCAAGAACAGCCGCTTTCTGGAAAAGGTCATCGGTTTCGACGGCACCGCCAATCATGACGCCGAACTGGACCGGATCGCATTGAACAAGCCTGTCCGGTTTGATGCCGTTCAAACATCTCGCGACGATGTCGCCTTGCTGGGATTTACCTCCGGCACGACCGGCGAGCCGAAGGCGACGATGCATTTCCACCGAGACCTGCTGATTGTTGCCGACGGCTATGCAAGTGAAGTGCTTGCCGTCACGCCCGACGACGTCTTTGTTGGTTCGCCGCCGCTCGCCTTTACCTTCGGGCTTGGCGGGCTGGCAATCTTTCCGCTGCGCTTCGGTGCGGCTGCGACATTGCTGGAAAACGCCTCTCCGCCAAACATGATCGAGATCATCCAGACCTTCAAGGCGACGGTCTGCCTTACCGCACCGACCGCCTACCGCGCGATGCTGGCGGCGATGGAGAAGGGCGCCGACCTGTCGTCGCTGCGCATTGCGGTTTCCGCCGGCGAAACCCTGCCGGCGCCGGTCTATCAGGACTGGCTGGAAAAGACCGGCAAGCCGATGCTCGACGGCATCGGTTCGACGGAACTTTTACATATCTTTATATCCAATCGGCTTGGCGATTCCCGCCCCACCTGCACCGGAAAACCGGTGACCGGATACCAGGCGATGATTGTCGATGACGACATGAGGGAAAAGCCGCGCGGCGAAGTTGGCAAGCTTGCCGTGCGCGGCCCGACCGGCTGCCGCTATCTCGCCGACGAGCGCCAGGCTGCCTATGTACGCAACGGCTGGAACCTGACGGGCGACGCATTCAGCCAGGATGAAGACGGTTATTTCCACTTTGCCGCCCGCGCCGACGACATGATCGTCTCTTCCGGCTACAATATTGCCGGCCCGGAAGTCGAAGCAGCGCTACTCGCCCATGCCGCCGTCAGCGAATGCGGGGTGATCGGCGTTGCCGACGAGGAGCGTGGCCAGATCGTCGAGGCGCATGTGGTCCTGGCCGAAGGGCTTGTTGCCGGCGACGACCTTGTCAAGGTCCTGCAGGATCATGTGAAGAGCCTGATCGCGCCGTTCAAATATCCCCGCTCCGTTCGTTTTATCGACGCTTTGCCGAAAACCCAGACCGGCAAGGTGCAGCGTTTCAGGCTGGGTCAAACTGACAAGGCATAATCATGAAGTTTCTTCAACCCGACGGATGGAAGCCGGCAAAGGGATACGCCAACGGTGTCCTGGCTGAGGGCCGGATGATCTTTGTCGGCGGCCAGATCGGCTGGACAAAGGACCAGGTTTTCCAGACCGGTGATTTTGTCGGACAGTGCGAACAGGCGTTGCGCAACATTGTCGACGTGCTCGCCGAGGCGGACGCCGGACCGCAGCATATCGTGCGCATGACCTGGTTCATCACCGACAGGCAGCAGTGCCTGGCGCGCCAGCAGGAGCTTGGCGAGGCCTACAAGCGGGTCATCGGCCGGCACTTTCCGGCCATGAGCATGGTGCAGGTCACAGCGCTGATGGAGGATGCGGCGCAGGTGGAAATCGAGGCAACGGCGGTGCTGGAGCCATGAGGTCGCATCAGGCCGCGCGGGCGGGATTTACGCTGTTGAATTATCGCCTTGTGATCGCGCTTGAGCATTGTAAGACTGCAGAGCAGACGGGGAGGGCTTTCGGGGATTGCCGGAAAGCCGGGTTTTAATATCACGAACGGCCCGCAGGATAACAATGCCGGGCTGCGACAATCAGGAGGAATTGAACAATGAACAGATTTTTCGCAAGCGTGGCCGCATCGGCCATTCTCGCCGTGGCGGCTGTCACGGCAAACGCCGAACCGGTCAAGGTCGGCATGATCGTAACACTTTCCGGCCCGCCGGCGGCGCTTGGCAAACAGTCGCGCGACGGTTTCCAGCTGGCGCTCGACAAACTCGGCGGCAAGCTGGGCGGTCAGGAGACCCAGTTCATCGTCGAGGATGACGAACTGAAGCCGGATGTTGCGATTTCCAAGGCCAAGAGCCTGGTGGAACGCGAACAGGTCAATGTCGTTGTCGGCACGATCTTTTCCAATATGCTGCAGGCGATCTTCAAGCCGGTCGTGACCTCGGACACGTTTCTGATCAGCCCCAATGCCGGGCCGTCGACATTCGCCGGAAAGAACTGCAATGCGAATTTCTTCTCCACCTCCTATCAGAACAACCAGAATTTCGAGCTGCTGGGCAAATATGCCGAAGAGAAGGGCTTCAAGAAGGTCTTCATGATGTCGCCCAATTATCAGGCCGGCAAGGATTCCATGGTCGGCTTCAAGAGCAATTATACCGGCGAGATTGCCGACGAAATCTACACCCCGCTCGGGCACAAGGATTTCTCCGCCGAGATCGCCAAAATGTCGGCGGCCAAGCCGGATGCGCTTTTTACCTTCATGCCGGGCGGCATGGGCGTACGCTTCGTCAAGCAGTTCCGCGCTGCCGGTCTGGCTGACCAGATGGCGTTCCTGTCGGCCTTCACCGTCGACGAGACGACCCTGCCGGCCCAGAAGGACGATGCCGTCGGTTTCTTCGGCGCCGGCAACTGGGCGCCCAATCTCGATACGCCGGGCAACGCGGAATTCGTTGCCGCATTCGAGGAGAAATACGGTTATGTGCCGGGCACCTACGCCATGCAGGCCTATGACACGGCGATGCTGCTCGATTCGGCGATCCGCAAGATCGACGGCAAGGTGAGCGACAAGGATGCGTTTCGCAGTGCAATCCGCGCTGCCGAGTTCGCCTCCCTGCGTGGTAGTTTCAAGTTCAACAACAATCATTATCCGATCCAGGACTTCTATCTGCTGAAGGTCGCCAAGCGCGCCGACGGCAAGTACCAGACCGAAATCGAACAGAAGGTCTTCGAAGATCAGGGCGATTCATTTGCCGGCGAGTGCAAGATGACCTGGTAAAGCCTTCCGGCCGGCGCGAGACGATCGTGCCGGCCGCTTTGTGGCTGTAATCGCATGTCCAGCACACTCATCCTCGTCCAGATCCTCAACGGCCTTCAGCTCGGCATTCTGCTGTTCCTGATCGCCGCGGGGCTGACGCTGGTCTTTGGCGTGATGGGCTTCATCAATCTCGCCCACGGCGTGCAATATATGGTCGGCGCCTATCTTGCCGTCGCCTTTTACGGCCTGACCGGCAATTTTCTCGCTGCCATGGTGCTGGCGCTTGCCGGTGCTCTGGTTCTTGGCCTGTTGCTGGAGTTTCTGGTTTTCCGGCACCTTTATGACCGCGATCACCTTGATCAGGTGCTGGCGACGTTCGGCATTATTCTGTTTCTCAATCAGGCCACAACGGTGATTTGGGGACCGGCGCCGCTGATCATTCCAAAACCTGATTTCCTGTCCGGCTCGATCCCGCTGACAGGCGGCCTGCTTTATCCGGTCTATCGGCTGGCGATCATCGCCGCAGGCCTGGCGGTGGCGGCCCTGCTCTGGTTCATCGTCACCCGCACCCGCCTTGGCATGCTGGTGCGCGCCGGGGCGACCAATCCCGATATGGTTTCAGCACTTGGCGTCGATGTCCGCCGGCTTTTCATGATCGTCTTCGGTTTCGGGGCCATGCTGGCGGGTTTCGCCGGCATTCTGTCGGCGCCGATTTTCTCCGTCGAACCGGGCATGGGCGACAATCTTCTGATCGTCGCCTTTGTCGTCATCATCGTCGGCGGCATCGGATCGATCCGCGGGTCGTTCATTGCCGCGCTGCTGATCGGCCTCGTTGATACGCTGGGCCGTTCGATGATGACCGACATCCTGAAACTGTTCATCGACCCATCGTCGGCCAACCAGATCGGCCCGGCCATTGCCTCCATGCTGATTTATCTGCTGATGGCGGCGATCCTGTTCTTCCGGCCCACAGGCCTGTTTGCCGTCGGGCGGGCGACATGAGCGAAGCCGTCATTTCGCAAGCCGACGGGCATCCGGCAAACCCGTTTGCGCAGCTGGCGCGCGGATATGCCGTCTCGGTGATTATCTTTCTGTTGCTGGCCGCCGTGCCGCTGATGGGGTTTCTCGGCCCGGAAGGATTCGTTCTGCCGCTGGTCACCCGGATGATGATCCTGGCGCTTGCAGCGGTCGCGCTCGATTTCATCCTCGGCCATGGCGGCCTGGTCAGTTTCGGCCATGCCGCGTTTATCGGCATCGGCGCCTATGTGGCCGGCATCATGATCACCGAAGGCCATAGCGAAACGTTTCTTATCCTGCCGGCGGTGCTTGCGGTCACTGCGCTGTTTGCGCTGGTGACCGGGATCGTCTGCCTGCGCACGTCGGGCGTCTATTTCATCATGATCACATTGGCGTTCGGTCAGATGGCGTTTTTTGCAGCCAGCTCGCTTTTCGCCTATGGCGGCGACGACGGATTGACCCTGTGGGACGGCGCAACCCTGTTCGGCAGCGCGGTCCTGTCCGATGACCGGGGCCTGTTCTATATCACGCTGGCGGCCCTGATTGCGGTTTTCCTGCTTGTGCAGGCATTTGTCGCTTCGCGCTTCGGCCGCGTGCTGAGGGCGGCAAAGGCAAACGGCACCCGAACGGCATCATTGGGCTTCGACGTATTCAGGGTCCGCCTGGTCGCCTACGTTCTGGCCGGAATGCTGACAGGTCTGGCCGGCTTCCTGCTCTCTGCCCAGGCGGAGTTCGTCAGCCCTGCGGCGATGACCTGGCAGCGCTCCGGCGAACTGATCATCATGGTCGTGCTCGGCGGCATCGGCACCCGCAACGGTGCGTTGCTGGGCGCGATCACCTTTGTCGCTCTGGAACATTTCCTGTCCGATCTCACCCATGACTGGAAACTGATCTTCGGGCCATTGCTTGTGATTGTCGTGCTTTATTCCAGAGGCGGCCTGGCCGCGCTTCTGACCCGGCTCACCGGAGGCGCGGTTCGTGTCTGATCCGGTTCTGGCCGTCGATGGCCTGTACAAGAGCTTCGGTGCGCTCACCGTCAGCGACAATATCTGCTTTGAACTCAGGGCCGGCGAATGCCTGGCGCTGATCGGTCCGAACGGCGCCGGCAAGACCACGCTGATCCACCAGATGTCCGGCGTTCTGGCGCCGGATGCCGGCACGATCCGTTTCGCCGGGCGCGATATCACCCACATGCCGACCCACCTGCGCGCCCGGGCAGGCCTTGCGCGGTCGTTCCAGATCACCTCAATCGTTGCGGATTTTTCCGTGCTGGAAAATGTCGCTCTGGCAGTACAGGCGCGCATGGGTTCGAGCTTCCGCTTCTTCGGCCTTGCCGCGGCAGAGCGGGCCCTCAACGAGCCGGCAATGGAGGCCCTGAAGATTGTCGGCCTGGACAGACGGTCTGGCGACCTGGCCGGCAGCCTGTCGCATGGTGAAAAACGGACGCTTGAGATTGCCATAGCGCTTGCCATGCAGCCGAAGGCATTGCTGCTCGACGAACCGATGGCCGGCATGGGCCGCGACGAGAGCCTGCAGCTTGTCGAACTGTTGCGCGATCTCAAGCAGACCTATCCGCTGCTTCTGGTGGAGCATGACATGGATGCGGTTTTTGCCCTGGCTGACAGGGTTGCCGTCCTGGTTTACGGCAAGATCATCGCTGAAGGCACTCCGGACGCGGTGCGGGCGAATGCGGACGTGAAAGCCGCCTATCTCGGTGAGGAGGCGGCCTGATGGATCGGTCGGGCGCGATGCTTGAGGTGCGCGGGCTGGAAGCCGGCTACGGGTCGGCCCAGGTTCTGTTCGGCGTCGACCTTGCTGTCGCCGCCGGCAGGGTTTCAACGCTGATCGGCCGCAACGGCATGGGCAAGACGACGACGATCCGCGCCATTATGGGCCTGATCCGGCCGACGGCCGGGGCGGTACACGTCCAGGGCCGCGACATGACGGCCGCTAAGCCGTTCCAGGTCGCCAAGGCCGGCATCGGCCTGGTGCCGGAGGGGCGGCAGATCTTCCCGACGCTCAGCGTGCGCGAAAACCTGATCGCCACGGCGGCGCAGCATTCCGGGACAGCCTGCTGGACGCTTGAACGGGTGTTTGAGCTGTTTCCGCGCCTGGCCCAGCGCGCCGGCAATCTCGGCTCGCAATTGTCAGGCGGCGAGCAGCAGATGCTGGCAATCGGCCGGGCGCTGATGACCAATCCGCGCCTGCTGATCCTCGACGAGGCGACCGAAGGGCTGGCGCCGCTGATCCGCCGGGAAATCTGGGCCTGCCTGGAAAACCTCAAGGCGGAGGGCGAGGCGATCCTCGTCATCGACAAGAACATCGACGATCTCATCCGCATCGCAGATCACCATTTCGTTCTGGAGAAAGGTCGCGTCGTCTGGCAGGGTAGCAACGACGCATTACAGTCCGATCCATCGGTGATCGACCGCTATCTGCATCTTTGAAATGAAAACGGAGGACATAAAATGGACGCTGGCGTAACACCTGCCGCGGAAGGCCTGGACGGAACTTCCTGGAATATACTCGGCCAGACCTACACACCGAAACTTCATTCTGAAAACGCCTTTCTCTGGCATGCGATCATCCCGGCGGAAGCCTTTGTGCCACCGCACATTCATCCGACCCAGGACGAGTGGATCACCATTCTCGACGGCAATCTGGAAATGGTTTTCGGCGACCAGATCATCCAGGCGCAATCGGGCGACACGATCCGCATGCCGATGGGCAAGCCGCACGGCATCTTCAACAAATCCGGCAGTCAGGTGACCTGTCTGTTCGGCGTTGCGCCGGCGCGCCGACTCTACGACCTGTTCAACGCGCTGCACAATCTGGCCGATGTGGATGAAGTGGTGCGGCTGTCGGCCGAACACGAAGTGGAGTTCCTGCCGCCGCCGCCCGGGGCTTGAGGCATAGTCGGATCCAATGAAGTCAGCCGCTCCGCCGTTGCAAGACCCCGCCCCGCCTGCTGTGCGGGGCAACCCTCACACCTGTGGGGAGCGTCGGCGCGAAGCGCTGGGGTGGGCCGGCGAATACGGTCATGCAATCAGCCTCACCCCGACCGATTAACCTGATCCTTCGCATAACCGGCCATCTGATGATACTCGCCGACGATCGCCCGCAACTCGTCGGGCGTGGCGATGTCGTTGATATCGTCAAATCCGTCCGGCGCGCGCTCTTCGATCAGGTCGATCACGCCCTCCGGTCCGCCGCTGCGGTTGGCCACCACGATGGCGGCGGTTGCCGGCCGGCGGTCTTCATCATAGGCGGCCAGCGCCTCGCGCGGATCGCCGCCTGACGTCATGGCAGCGGCCAGATGATCGGCCAGCGCCCGCGCATCGAGCACGGCCTGGCTGGCGCCGTTCGAACCGACCGGATACATCGGATGCGCCGCATCGCCGAGCAGGGTCACCCGGCGATCGGTCCATTGCTCCAGCGGATCGCGGTCGCACATCGGATAGACGAAGAATTCCGGTGTCGCCCTGATCAGCGCCTCCAGATCCACTTCCGTGACCGTAAACCCCCGGGCATGGGGGAGCACCTCGTCGAGGGTGGCGGGTTTGGACCAGTCTTCGCGCATCGGCAGAGGTGATGTGCTGTCGCCGACCTTCGCGGCCACCACCCAGTTCATCAGCGTTTCGCCGGGATGTTCGTCCGGGTCGTTGAAGATCGGATAAAGCACCAGTTTTGCCGACATGCCGCCGGCAATAACCATCGACCGCCCGGTCAGGAACGGCGGCCACCAGGCGGCGCCGCGCCACATCACGACGCCGTTCCACGAGGGCGGGCCTTCGTCGGGATAATAGTGCGCGCGCACGGTTGAATGGATGCCGTCGGCGCCGATCAGGACATCGCCTTCCACGATCGTCTTCTTGCCGCTTTGCCGGTCTTCAAAAGTGGCGCTGACCTTGTGATCATCCTGCTCGAAGCCGGTCAGCTTCATGCCGCTGATGACATGGTCGCTGCCGAGTTCGGCAATCGCATGATCGAGGATCGTCTTCTGCAGCTTGCCGCGGTGAATGGAAAATTGCGGGTAATCGTAACCGGCATCCAGGCCGCGAAGCTGGCGCAGGATCTCCTGTCCGTGGCTGTTCTTGTAAATCAGTTCATGGGTGCGGATCGCCGTACGGTCGAGCGCCTCCAGCAGGCCGAGATCGGCGAGTTCCCTGATCGCATGGGGCAGCGTGTTGATGCCGACGCCAGGTTCGCGGACATTGCGGGACTGTTCAAACACATGCGCTTCGATATTCTTCTGCTTCAGCGCCAGCGCCGCCGTCAGTCCCCCGACACCGCCGCCGGCAATAATCACATGCATCACAAGGTCTCCCGATCTGCAGTTCCGCTCAGCAATATCCTATCAATCAGCCCGGGTCTAATGAACCGCTCCGGATCATATCCTATATGGCTTTCAATTGCGGTTGGCCGATTATGACAAAGAAGACAAAGGCCACGGCAAGCCCCGCCAGCAGTTCAAACCTGAAGCTGACATCGGCGACATAAAACAATCTGCTGAAATAGCTGGAGAACGTTGCAGTGCCATAGGTGATGGCAAAATAGGTCGCTTTGCTGGCGAATGTCGGCTCGAGAATTGTTGGCGCGAAAACTGGCGCCAGATAAAATATCGCCATGAAATATACAAACAGCACACCGGCGATGCCCGCATGTTTCGCTGAAAATTTGAGCATGCCGGCGTCCTCGAATATTCGTCGTGCGCATGATGGGTTTTGCCGATCTATCCGCAAAGGCCGGTAATCGGTCAAGGGACCGAACGGAGTTTAAGCCTGATCATTGTGCAGGATCGGCGGTAAAACCTGAATACCGCCGTAAGAACTAGCCGGTTTTCTTGTCGGCGCGGCTGTAGCCGAGATGCCGCTCCAGCGCATCGTTCAGGTTGTTGACCGATATCGGCTTGGGCACGTAATCATCCATCCCCGCCTCCAGGCAGGTTTCCTTGTCGCCGGTCAGCGTATGCGACGTCAGTCCGATAATCGGCACATGGGCGCCGGAACTCGCTTCAAGCTCGCGAATCGCGCGGGTTGCCGCAAGGCCGTCCATTTCAGGCATCGATATGTCCATCAGGATAAGGTCCGGCGATATGGATTTGTAACTGCTGACGGCAAGCGCGCCGTTTTCGACGATTGAATATGTGTGCCCGGATTCCGTCAGGATCTGTTCGATGACGATCTGGTTGACCGCATTGTCCTCCGCCACAAGGATCGTCAGACCGGTGTGCCCGGTATGCGCCGGTTTCGAAGTCCTGCTGTGAGGCGACGGCTTTCTGTCGGCGGCATTGTCTGAATAATCGACAAACAGATCCCCGTCGTCCGCATGGCCGTCGCCATTCCGGTTCTTGACCGCCTGAAGCACGTCAATGACCGTTTCCAGCAACAGATCCGACCTGGCCGGCTTGACCAGATGCCCTTGGTGGGCCGAACCTGTTCGCTCGTGCGTGTCAGGATCGACAATCCCTCCCGGCCGGATGTGACAGCGGATCCGTCAAAGCCCCACGAGCCAAGCTGTTCAAGCAGGATTGACCGGTTGATCTCATTGTCATCGATCACCAGAATCCGGGCGCCGGACACATCAACCGGCACGCGCCGTTTCTCGCTATCGTCGCCGTGCACCGGCAGCGGCAGTGTAAACCAGAATGTCGAACCCTCGCCGGCCGCCGATTCAGCACCGATTTCACCGCCCATTTTTTCCACAAGCATCTGCGAAATTGTGAGGCCAAGGCCGGTGCCCTCATGTTTGCGGGTCGACGATCCGTCGACCTGGCTGAATTTCTTGAATACTTTTTCAACCTGGCCTGCCGGTATGCCTATGCCGGTGTCGGTGACCTTGATCAGCAGCGATGCCGTTCTGGCATCTCCGGAACCGGTCACGGTTCCCGAAACGTCAACCAGCACATGCCCCTGATCGGTAAATTTGACCGCGTTACCCACCAGATTGGTGACAATCTGCCGGATCCGGCCGATATCGCCGACAAACCGTTCCGGCAGGTCGGGCTGGACCCGAACGACCAGCTCCAGATCCTTTTCCTCGACCTTGGCAGACATCAATGTCGCGACATCTTCAATCGCTTCGCCGAGTTTGAACGTCATCGGGTCCAGTTCCAGCTGGCCTGAATCGATCTTGGAGAAATCCAGA
>CAMYKZ010000005.1 GCA_947259045.1 uncultured Afifella sp. | reverse complement strand
GTATGTCTACGGTTATCTGAACCGGGTGCAGTCGAGCCGGCGGCTTGAACGTGAGGCCGGGCGTAATGTTGAGGTGATGTGGCTGACAGGCCGGCTGGTTCAGCTATGAAAAGAGGAAATGGTGCCCAGGGGCGGAATCGAACCACCGACACGCGGATTTTCAATCCGCTGCTCTACCAACTGAGCTACCTGGGCGTCTGCTCCATCGGCGGTTTGCAGCCGCCGGAAGCGAGCGGTTTATAGAAGCTTGCTCGCCGCCTGTCCAGAGCCGGCTGGCAGCAAATCCGGACTTTTCGCCGGCAACCGCAATATAATCCCGGTTGCGTGTTTTCTGATCGCCTCGGCCTGCTGTGCAAAGTCATGCAGGGATCAGTTTCAGGAACTGAAACCGGCCCGATATCAAGGCCCGCATCATTATCGGCGGCGGCAGCCGGACAAGCAGCCAGCGCGACGGTTTCGTTTTTGTGTCAAACCTTTAAGCAATTTTCCTGCCGCGCAGAAAGGCACGGATGCGGCGGAACGGCAATAGCCGGCGGTTCAATTCCGGCCCGGCAAGGCAGACCGGCAGGGCGGATCAGCTTTCTTCCTCGTCCGCATCGTCGAGCGCCCGGCCGGGGATCACAAAACTTCCCGAGAGCCAGCGATTGAGATCGACGTCGGCGCAGCGCGCCGAGCAGAACGGAAACGCCTTGCGGGTCGACGGCTTGCCGCAGCCGGGACAGGGCTTTGGCGGACGCAGATGAACCAGCTTGTCATCGGTGTCCGGCGTCGCCTCCCCGCCATTGCCGTCAGCAGGCGGCTGTTTGTCACGCTCACCGCTCATGCCGGTTCCATCCAGTTTTGATAGACCGGATACCCCTCACCCATCAAAAGCGTCATGGTTTCGTTCAGCGGCAGGCCGACAACGTTGGAATAGGAGCCGACCAGCTTGGTGACAAAGGCGCCGGCGCGGCCCTGGATGGCATAACCGCCCGCCTTGCCCTGCCATTCGCCGGAGGCCAGGTATGTCTCCATCTCCTCGCGCGAAAGCCGCTTGAAGCGAACCCTGGTTTCAACCAGCTTCTGGCGCACCTTGCCTTTCGGCGTGATCAGGCAGATCGAGGTATAGACCCTGTGCGCGCGGCCCGACAGCAGCCTGAGGCAGGCGGCGGCCTCGTCGGTCAGTTCCGGTTTGGGCAGGATGCGGCGGCCGACGGCAACGACCGTGTCTGCCGCCAGCACGTAGGCATCGCGGGTCTCCGGGTCCCGGTCGGCGGCGCGGCGCGAGACTTCCGCCTTGGTTCTTGAAAGCCGTCTGGCGAGCGAGCGCGGGGTTTCCTTGGCCTGCGGCGTCTCGTCGACATTGGCCGGCAGCAGCCGGTCCGGCTCGATACCGATCTGGTCAAGCAGGCTCAGCCTGCGCGGCGAACCGGAAGCCAGTATCAGTGGATGATCGACCTGATCGCGCGACAACATCTCGGCTCAGCCACCAAGCTCTATTTGTAACGATAGGTAATCCGACCCTTGGTCAGATCATAGGGCGTCATTTCCACCAGCACCTTGTCGCCGGCAAGCACACGAATTCTGTTCTTGCGCATGCGGCCAGCCGTATGGGCAATAATTTCGTGATCGTTTTCCAACTTCACGCGGAATGTGGCATTGGGCAGCAATTCGCTGACCACGCCGGGAAATTCCAGTACTTCTTCCTTAGCCATTCAAGTCCTTCGATTCGGTTGTCGGCAATTCGGGTTTCAGCGATTCGGGTTCAGGCAATTGCCTTGTAGGCGCTGTAAAGCGCGATTTCCTAACCTATTCGGGGCCACGTGTGAACCGTCTTGCGCATAATTGGCCCTGTATCGGCTTCATTTGACCGCAAAACGGCGTTTGACGGCATCCGCCAGCCGCTCGCGCAGGTCGCGGTAGGCCATCATGATCTGATCCCGCGTGCCGCCGGCCAAGGTCGGATCGGGCATAGGCCAATATTCCACGTCGATGGCGATGGTGCGCGTCAGTTCCAGCGCCCGGTGATGCGCCTCCGGCGACAGGGTGATGGCAAGGTCGAAATTCAGGTCCTGCAGGTCTTCAAGCGCGTGCGGCGCGTGGCTGCCCAGATCAAGGCCGATTTCAGCCAGCACCGCATCGACAAACGGGTCGCGCACGCCGGGCGCGACACCGGCCGACGCGACATGAAGGCGGCCCGGGAAATAATGCTGGGCAAGGGCTGCCGACATCGGCGACCGCACGGCATTGCGGCCACAGATGAACACGACCGAAGACGGCGCCGGAGCGGACAGCCTGTCGGGCGATGCCATGTCAGCCGCGCCAGTGCAGTACGCAGACCAGGGTGAACAGCCGGCGGGCCGTATCGAAATCGATCTCGATCTTGCCCTCCAGGCGCTCCTGCAGCAGCTGCGATCCGTCATTGTGAATACCGCGGCGGCCCATATCGATGGCCTCGATGCGGCTTGGCGAACTGGTCTTGATCGCCTCGTAATAACTCTCGCAGACCAGAAAATAGTCTTTGACGATCTTGCGGAACGGCGTCAGCGACAGAATATGCGCAACAAGCGGTTCGGCATCGTCTGAGCTGATGTTGAACACCAGCCGGTTGTCAGCCAGCGACAGCAGCAGCCGGTAAGGCCCGGGTACGGTGCCGGCCGGCTGAAACAGGTTCTCATCGATCAGATCGTAGATCGCCACGGCGCGCTCGTGTTCCACGTCCGGCGGCGCCCGGCCGATGGACTTGTCATCCAGCGTTACCTCAATCAGGCGGCTCAGTTCGTTCGACGCTGTCATCTGAGGCTCAAAGGTTCAGGCGGATGGCGACGGACCGCGCATGGGCGTGGAGGCCTTCCGCTTCCGCCAGGGCGATCGCCGCCGGGCCGAGAACGCGCAGGTTGTCAGGCGAGCAGCGCAGGATCGACGTGCGCTTGACGAAGTCCAGCACCGACAGGCCGGAAGCGAAACGGGCGGACCGCGCCGTCGGCAGGACATGGTTGGAACCACCGACATAATCACCGATCACTTCCGGCGTGTAGCGGCCGAGAAAGATCGCGCCGGCATTGATCACGCCGGCCAGCAGAGCGTCCGGATCGGCAACCGCCAGTTCCAGATGTTCCGCCGCGATGGCATTGACCAGCGGCAGGGCTGCATGCAGATCCTCCACCACGATGACAGCGCCGAAATCACGCCAGCTGGCGCCGGCGATTTCCGCCTTGGGCAGTGTTTCAAGCTGGCGGCCGACGGCCTGTTCCACCTGGTCGGCAAGTGCTGCACTGTCGGTCAAAAGGATCGACTGGGCAGCCGTGTCATGCTCAGCCTGGGCCAAAAGGTCGGCGGCCAGCCAGTCGGGATCGTTGTCGGCGTCGGCGACGATCAGCACTTCGGAAGGCCCGGCAATCATGTCGATGCCGACAGTGCCGAAAACCTGGCGTTTGGCGGCGGCGACATAGGCATTGCCCGGGCCGACGATCTTGGCAACCGGGGCAATCGTCGCCGTCCCAAAGGCCATGGCCGCGACGGCCTGGGCGCCGCCGATACGGTAGATCTGGTCAATGCCGGCAAGCTCTGCCGCCGCCAGCACCAGCGGATTGAGCGCGCCATCGGGCGTCGGCACGACCATGACAATGCGGCCGACGCCGGCAACCTTTGCCGGTATCGCGTTCATCAGCACCGTTGAGGGGTAGGACGCTGTGCCTCCGGGCACGTAGAGGCAGACCGATTCGATCGCCGTCCAGCGCGATCCCAGCTCGACGCCAAGCGCATCGGTGTAATGATCGTCGGCCGGCATCTGCCGCTGATGGTGCGATGTGATGCGCTCTGCGGCAAGCCGCAGGGCGTCCAGCGTTTTTTCATCACATCGGGCAACCGCCGCCTTGATCTCTCCGGCGCCGATCAGCATGGCGTCCGGCGTCAGTTCGAACCGGTCGAATTTGCGCGTCAGTTCGATGAGCGCTTCGTCACCGCGCGTGCGCACGTCGGCCAGGATCGTCCGCACCGTCTGATCGACGTCTTCAGACACTTCACGCTTGGCCGCCAGCAGCCTGTCGAATGCCGCCTGGAAGTCCGACCCGGATCCACCAGCTGTCAGTCGGATCGCCATGTTCGTATCCTTTGTCCTGTCGGTCGCTCTGTCAGTCTTGCCGCGCTCTGTCAGCCGCCGGGATGGCGCGGCGCATTCGGCGTCGACCAGGCAGCGCCGAGATCGCTCATCTGGGCCTCGATACATTCAACCTGAAGCGTGATCATGGCATTGCCGGCAAAAACCAGCGAGATTTCGCCGGCAGGCTCCTTGTCCGGTTCCAGGTCGGGCTCGAAATGGACCGCCAGAAGCGACAGGACCTGATCGGGATCGGACCGTTTGATGCCGATCGACCGCACCGCCTCGACCCTGTCGAAATGCACCGCGCTGCGGCGGCGTTGGTGCACCTTGCGAAAACCCTGGCGGGTGGTTCCGGCCTCCCGCGCCAGGCGATTGACGACCATGGCAAACCGCCGGGCGCCGTTGTCCGGTGCCATATCCGACACCTTCACGACAGCGTCCTGAAGGTGGGCGGAAATGATATTCAGGTCTTCCTCGTCGAGCGCCATCAGGCGCAGGTCTGGAGCGTCAGCCATAGTGGACCAATGATGTGATTTCAGTTTCACGAAAGGTCGTAGTGCGTTGCAGCATGGAGAGCAAGGTGCTGATTAATCGCTCAGCCGGTCGATCTGCGCACCGCAGGCGGAAAGCTTCTGTTCCAGCCGCTCAAAACCGCGGTCCAGATGGTAGACCCGGTTGACGATCGTATCGCCCTCCGCCATCAGCCCGGCAATGATCAGCGAGACAGAGGCGCGCAGGTCGGTTGCCATCACCGGCGCCCCCTTCAGCGTGCCGACACCGGTCACCGTGGCCTTCTGGCCGTCAAGCTGGATGTCGGCGCCGAGCCGGGCCAGTTCCTGCACATGCATGAAGCGGTTCTCAAAAATCGTCTCGGTGATATGCGAGACGCCGTCGGCCCGGGTCATCAGCGCCATCAGTTGCGCCTGCAGATCTGTCGGAAACCCCGGAAACGGTGCCGTCTCGACATCGACCGGCGCAAGCGCCGCCCCGTTGCGGCGCACCCGGATGCCTTCATTGGTCTGTTCGACCTCGGCCCCGGCGCTGGTGATCACGTCGAACGCCGATTGCAGCAGATCGGGCTGCGCGCCGCTGAGCAGGACATCGCCGCCGGTTGCGGCAACCGCCATGGCATAGGTGCCGGTTTCGATCCGGTCCGGCAGCACGGAATGGATCGCGCCGTTCAGCCGGTCGACACCCTGGATGGAAATCTGCGTCGTGCCCGCGCCTTCGATCCTGGCGCCCATCTTGATCAGGCAATTGGCCAGATCGACGACTTCGGGCTCGCGGGCGGCGTTTTCGATCAGGGTTTCGCCGCGCGCCAGGCTTGCGGCCATCAATGCGGTGTGGGTCGCGCCGACGGACACGCCGGGAAACGCGATTCGGTTGCCGCGCAGGCCGCGGGGAGCCGCGGCGACGACATATCCGGAATCCAGCTGGATATCGGCGCCCAGTGCTTCCATCGCCAGCAGGAAATAATCCACCGGGCGGGTGCCGATGGCGCAGCCGCCGGGCAGCGAAACCCGCGCCTCGCCCATGCGCGCCACCAGCGGCCCGAGCACCCAGAAACTGGCCCGCATGCGCGAAACCAGATCATAGGGCGCGGTTGTATCGACAATGGCGCGCGCCGTCAGGCCGACCGTCTCACCGGCCTGGCGGACCACGCCGGCGCGTTTGCCGCTGACGGTGTAATCGACGCCGTGATTGCCGAGAATGCGCTTCAAAAGCGCCACATCGGCCAGATTGGGCAGGTTTTCAAGCGTCAGCGTCTGTTCCGTCAGAAGCGAGGCGATCATCAGCGGCAGCGCCGCGTTCTTGGCCCCGGAAATGGGTATCGTTCCGTTCAGCCTGTTGCCGCCGGTAATGCGAATGCGATCCATCGTGCCAGTCTCCAGCCCCGACCGGAGATGTCCCGGTCCGGTGTTGTTTATCTCAGTTGCGGCAGAACGATGACCGCGCACCGGTCTATCGCCCCGCCGTGTCATCCAGGCCTTATCGTTTCCGGGCGGGATCGTTCTCCGGCGGCTGCCCGTCTGCCGGTTGCCCTGTAACCTTCCCGCCGGGTTCGTCCGCGCGGTCGCGGCCCTGGTCCTTGCGCCGGCGCAGATTGGACCTCAGCGATGCCGCAAGCCGCTTGCGGCGTGCCTCGGCGGGTGTCAGCCGTACAGAACCGTCTTTAACCATGGCGGCGGTGAATAACGCAGGCTCGCGCTGAATGGAAGGGCAAACCGCAGGACAAGGCTAACGGTCGGCGATCATGACGCCCCTGACCGCGCTTGCCTGATCAATGTCCGGGTGCCCGGCGGACGGCGGACGGCATCTCCTGCAGTGGTAAAAACGTCAATTGGCCAGTTGCACAAACCGCCGGTCTGTGGCATTGACGCGCCGCGCGCAGCTTGCGATCACACTTTCAGCCATCACGATCGCATTTGCGCCGCTTCCGCGGCCGGCAGATTTGATTCAGGTTTGTTTCAGGTTTGTTTCAGATTTGTTTCCGGGCCGAATTCGGGCCGCAGTAGCTCAGTGGTAGAGCGCACCCTTGGTAAGGGTGAGGTCGGGAGTTCAATTCTCCCCTGCGGCACCAGCCTTTTCCGGTACGTTCCGTCACCTATGCCTCGGGCCGCTCATCCAGCGATCATTGTCTCTCCATCCCATTCCGGACTGCAAAAACAGCGATCGATTGCAAATTAACCTTTCATCAATCGGTTCTACGGTAAATTGCAGCTTCCTCCCTATAGACTTGGGCCCGCACTGGTTGCGGGTCTTTTTTTGCCTGCTCAATGACGGGATCGGCGGCAATCGGCAAAGCGCCGAACGTCAATCTGCCAGAATCCCTGCCTGCGCCATATAAGCGCCACGACATTACCTTTGGAACACACCTTGTTAACACCTTGTTAACTCATCGTTAACCATATTATGCTGCAATGAAGCTCTTCCTCCCTGACTTGGACCCGCACCGAATTGCGGGTCTCTTTTTGGCCGCCGTCGCGCTGGACCACCGCTTGTCGCGCTTTCGTTTCCCAAACAAGAAATCGCCACAACTTTGCCGTCAGGCGAAGCTATTTTGCCCGGAATAGAAACGCGCCTGAACAATCAAGCTCAACAAAATGGGCGGGGCGAATCTTTTTTCTGGGAGTGTAGTCATGCGTATGAAAAACCAGTCTTCCAACGGGGTCCAGAAATTCGATGGCGACCAGCAGATATCACTGGCCTTGTGCAAGGTGCTGATCGCGATCACCAAGGCGATCAAGTCCGCCGATCCGCTGATGGCGTCGGTGATCGCCGAATCGCTTGAAGAAGAGATCGGCCGTTCAGGCACACAGGACGGAACGCAGCGGTTGCTGGGCCAGTTCCTGCAGCAACTCAGAACGCCGTCTGCCAGCGAAGAGCAAGGCGCGCTGAAGCGGTTTTTCGGCCGCCGCAAACCGGGGCGAACCAGCCTCGGCGCTTGACGGGACCGCCGTGCTGCAATTGTTCCGGCGGTTTGCCCCAGATCAAACCGCCACACGGCGCCGTGATGATAATGTGACAAAGCGCGTCAGTCTGACACTGGAAATCAAGACCTATTCCAGTTTAGATATGTGATCATCCGGGTGGAGCTTGCTGCATGTTCGATTACCAGTCCCATTTCCAGACCGCTGTAGAGGCGCTGAAAACCGAACGGCGTTACCGGGTTTTCGCCGATCTGGAACGCCAGGTCGGGCGGTTTCCGCGTGCGATCTATCGCCGCGAAGGCGAAGAACGGGATATTACCATCTGGTGTTCCAACGATTATCTCGGCATGGGGCAGCATGAAAAAGTCGTATCCGCGCTGCAGGAAACTGCCGGCAGGATGGGCGCCGGCGCCGGCGGAACCCGCAATATTTCCGGCACCAACCGCCCGCTGGTCGAGCTTGAAGGCGAACTTGCGGATCTGCACGGCAAGCAGGCGGCGCTGGTCTTCACGTCCGGGTTTGTCTCCAACGAGGCCGGCATTTCGACGATTGCCCGGCTTTTGCCCGACTGCCTGATTCTTTCCGACCAGCTCAACCATGCCTCGATGATCGAAGGCGTGCGCCGGGCCGGAACCCACAAACAGATCTGGCGGCACAATGATCTGGACCATCTGGAAGAACTTCTGAAGGCGGCCGGGCCGGACCGGGCCAAGCTGATCGTGTTTGAATCGGTCTATTCAATGGACGGCGATATCGCGCCGATCGAAAAGATCGCCGATCTGGCCGACAGATACGGCGCCATGACCTATATCGACGAAGTGCATGCTGTCGGCATGTACGGCCCGCGCGGCGCCGGCATCTGCGAGCGCGATGGCGTGATGGACCGGATCGACGTGATCGAGGGCACGCTGGCCAAGGCGTTCGGCACGCTCGGCGGTTACATCACCGGCAAATCGGCGCTGATCGACGCGGTGCGCTCCTATGCGCCGGGCTTTATCTTCACCACCGCCTTGCCGCCTGGCCTTGCGGCTGCGGCCTGCGCCTCCATCCGGCATCTGAAACAATCGTCAAGCGAGCGCGAGGCGCAACAGCGCCAGGCGGCGGTCACCAAGGAAAAGCTGCGCGAAGCCGGCCTGCCCCTGATGCCCTCAGACACCCATATCGTGCCGGTTCTGGTCGGCGACCCGGAAGTCTGCAAGGCGGCCAGCGACCGGCTGCTCGACAAACACGGGATCTATATCCAGCCGATCAATTACCCGACCGTGCCGCGCGGCACGGAGCGGCTCAGGATTACGCCCTCACCGTTCCACGACGATGCGCTGATCGGTGAGCTGATCGGCGCGCTGGTGGAAACCTGGCAGGCGCTCGACCTGCCGCTCGAAGGCCCGACGACGACGGAACATGTCAACCGCCGCGCGGAACTGTTTGCGGCTTCGGGGGGTTAGCGGCGGGGACGCCGTGATTTGTGGTTCGCGGAATGCCGCGATCTCACGATCGCTGCAATCCGCCCCGGACGCGGCTCACCTCGCCGCCAACGCCTTCGCCACCTGCGCCCCGAGCCGGGAATTGTTCAGCACCAGCGCGATATTCGTCTTCAGGCTGCGGCCATCCGTCAGCCGATAGATCCGGTCGAGCACGAACGGCGTCACCGCCTTGCCGGCAACGCCTTCCCGGCCGGCATCGGCGAGCGCCTTGTCGATATGGACTTCCATCTCGTCGGCCGGGATCTCATCGCCCTCCGGCACCGGATTGCCGACCAGCACACCGCCTGGGAGGCCAAGCCGGCGTTTCATGGCCATCAGGTCGGCGATCTCACCCGGCGTATCGGCGCGCAACGGCGCGGCCAGGCCGCTGTCGCGGCTCCAGAAGGCCGGGAACCGGTCGGCGCCGTAGGCCACCACCGGCACCCCCTTGGTCTCCAGCACTTCCAGCGTCTTGGGCAGATCGAGCAGCGCCTTGGCGCCGGCCGATATAACCGTGACCGGGGTTTGCGCCAGTTCTTCAAGATCGGCGGAAATATCGAAACTTTGCTCTGCACCGCGATGGACGCCGCCGACACCGCCGGTAGCAAAGACGGAAATGCCGGCAAGGTGGGCGCAGATCATGGTAGCGGCGACCGTGGTCGAGCCGGCACGGCCTGTAGCCAGCGCAAAGGGCAGATCGGCGCGGCTCAGTTTCATAACGTTTTTGGCTTTTGCGAGCCGTTCCAGATCGGCGTCCGCCAGGCCGATGCGGATGTCTCCGTCCATAATCGCGATGGTCGCAGGCACAGCACCCGCCGCGCGCACGGCCTCTTCCACATGGCGGGCGGTTTCCAGATTGTCCGGCCACGGCATGCCATGGGTGATGATGGTGGATTCCAGCGCCACCAGCGGGCGGCCATCGGCCGTTGCCGCGGCGACATCCGGCGACAATTTGAGCGGAAGCGGACTGATGTCTGTCATCGTTCGGTCTCGTGTCGGACAAAGATGCTTTGCACAGACATGAGATCGGCTAAGATGGCAAGTTGCAATCCGCTTTATCGGGACCATTGGCTGACATGAATGAGACGATCCGGGCAACGGACTGGGACGCGCTGGCGGCGGCGATCGAGCGCCGGCGCGACGACCTGGTTGCGCTGACTCAGGACCTGATCCGCATTCCGACACTCAACCCGCCGGGTGAGGCCTACCTGGAAGCATGCGAATATCTGCAGAAGCGATTGCAGCAGCAGGGTTTTCAGGTCGAGCTGATCCGTGCCATCGGCGCACCGGGCGACAGCGACCGCTATCCGCGCTGGAACATGATCGGCCGGCGCGAAGGCCGGCACACGGGGCCTTGCGTCCATTTCAACTCCCATACCGATGTGGTGGCGACCGGCAGCGGCTGGACGTTCGATCCCTTCGGCGCAGAGGTGCATGAGGGGCGGATCTATGGCCGCGGCGCCTGCGACATGAAAGGCGGGCTGGCTGCCTCCATCATTGCCGTGGAAGCGTTTGTCGAGGTCTTCCCCGATTATCCCGGCGCGATCGAGATCTCCGGCACGGCGGACGAGGAATCCGGCGGTTATGGCGGTGTCGCCTTTCTGGCGGAAAAGGGATTTTTCGGGCCGCCGCGGGTCGATCATGTGATCATCCCCGAACCGCTCAACAAGGACCGGATCTGCCTCGGCCATCGCGGCGTCTGGTGGGCGGAGATCGAAACCCATGGCCGCATTGCGCATGGGTCAATGCCGTTTCTCGGCGATTGCGCCGTGCGCCATATGGGCGCTGTGCTGCAGAGTTTCGAAGACAATCTTTATCCGGCGCTGGCTGAGCGGACGACACCGATGCCGATCGTGCCCGACGGCGCGCGGCAATCGACGATGAATGTCAATTCCGTGCATGGCGGGCTGGCGGACGGTTATGACGGATTTCCATCCGCCTGCGTGCCCGATAGCTGTCGCATGGTGATCGACCGGCGGTTTCTGATTGAGGAGGATCTCGGCGAAGTCAAAAGCGAAGTGACGGCGCTGCTGGACGATCTCGGCGAAGTCCGGGCCGGATTTTCCTATGACATCCGCGATATCTTCGAAGTCTGCCCGACGCTGACGGAAAAGACCGCGCCGGTGGTGAGAGCCGTCGCCGGCGCTATCGAACAGGTGCTTGGCCGACAGGCTGAATTCGTGATTTCGCCGGGCACCTACGACCAGAAACATATCGACCGGATCGGCAAATTGAAGGATTGCATCGCCTACGGGCCGGGCATTCTCGATCTCGCCCATCAGCCGGACGAATATGTCGGCATTGACGATATGGTGGATTCCGCCAAGGTTATGGCGATTGCATTGCACGGTTTGCTCTATGGCGATCAGGCCATATGATCGAATGGACAATTCAGAGCGCGGCCCGTTGAGCCGCGTGTGAGGGAAGAGGAATGGAACATGGCGTATAGAATTGCAGGAAACATGCAAAGGCTGGCGCTGGCGGCGGTATTTGCCGCCCTGACGGCGGGCACGGCGCTGGCCGCGAAAACCGACGTGACGCTTGGCGTTCGGCTGGAGCCGCCGGGTCTGGACCCGACAGCCGGCGCCGCGGCTGCGATCGACGAAGTTGTCTACGCCAACATATTCGAGGGCCTGACGCGGATAGGCCCGGACGGCAGCGTGATGCCGGCGCTGGCCAGATCCTGGACGATTTCCGACGACGGGCTGACCTATACGTTCAGCCTGCATTCCGGCGTCAAATTTCATGACGGCACCGATTTCGACGCAAATGACGTGAAATTCTCCCTCGATCGCGCGCGGGCGGACGATTCAACCAACGCCCAAAAGGCGCTGTTTGCGCCAATCGACGCTGTCGAAGTGGTTGACGCCACGACTGTAAAGGTCACGTTGAAACAGGCCACCGGCTCGTTCCTGTTTTCCATGGGCTGGGGTGATGCGGTGATCGTTGCGCCGGAGAGCGCACAGACCAATGTCAACAACCCGGTCGGCACCGGTCCGTTCAAGTTCTCCAGATGGGCGAAGGGCGATTCCGTCGAGATCGTCAAGAACCCCGATTATTGGGGCGAGCCGGCCAGTCTGGAAAAAGCTACATTCAAGATCATCGCCGATCCCTCGGCGGCCTTCGCCGCGATGATGGCCGGCGACGTTGACGGGTTTCCGATCTTTCCAGCACCTGAAAATCTGCCGCAATTTGAAGCCGATCCGCGGTTTTCCGTCGTTGTCGGTTCAACCGAAGGCGAAACGATCCTGGCGATCAACAACAAGAAACCGCCGTTCGACAATGTGCTGGTGCGCCGCGCCATCGCCCATGCCATCGATCGTCAGGCGATCATCGATGGCGCCATGTTCGGATACGGAACGCCGATCGGGACGCACTTCGCACCGCACCACCCGGCCTATGTGGATCTGACCGGCATGTCCGATTACGACCCGAACAAATCCCGGGCCCTGCTGAAGGAGGCCGGATTGGAAAACGGCTTCAAGGCGACGCTGAAACTGCCGCCGCCGACCTATGCGCGGCGTGGCGGCGAAATCATAGCGGCGCAGTTGCGCGAGGTCGGCATCGATCTGGAGATCAGCAATCTGGAATGGGCGCAGTGGCTTGAACAGGCGTTCAAGGGCAAGGATTTCGACCTGACCATCGTCTCCCACACCGAGCCGATGGATATCGGCATTTATGGCCGCGACGATTATTACTTCCAGTATGCCGATGACGGTTTCAAGGCGATCATGACGAAACTGAACGAGACCACGGACGAGGCGATGCGCACCAAACTGATGCAGGATGCGCAGAAGAAAATCGCCGAAGATGCGGTCAACGTCTTTCTGTTCCAGCTCGCCAAGACCGGCGTCTGGAACGCCAAGCTGAAAGGCCTGTGGGAGAATGCGCCGGTGCAGGCCAACGATCTGACCAAAGTCTATTGGGAAGATTGATCAGCTTCATCGATGACAATGGGAGCCGGCGATGCCGGCTCTTCATGTTCCGACCCCGCCGAGGCCGTTGATGGCGTCTTATATCCTGCGCAGATTGCTGTCCCTGTCGCTGACGCTTGTGGCGGCAAGCCTGGTGATCTTCCTGATGATCGAAGTGGTGCCGGGCGATCCGGCCGCCTACATGCTCGGGCTCAACGCAGCACCGGATACGGTTGCCGCCCTGCGCGAACAGCTCGGCCTGAACGGCGCGCCGGTTGAACGTTATCTGGCATGGATCGGCGGGCTGCTCACCGGTGATTTCGGTATCAGCTATACCTACCGGGTGCCGGTGTCTGAACTGATCGCCGACCGGCTGTTTATTTCGCTGCCGCTGGCGCTTTATGCGCTTGCGCTCTCAACCCTGATCGCATTTCCCGTCGGCATTCTGGCCGCGGCAAGGCGCAACAGCGCCACCGATGTCACCATTATGGGCGTCACGCAGATCGGCATTGCGGTGCCGAACTTCTGGTTCGCGATGCTGCTGGTGCTGCTGTTTTCAACCATGCTGCGGCTGTTTTCCGCCGGCGGATTTCCCGGCTGGGACGCCGGCTTTTTTGCCGCCATGAAAGCGCTGACCCTGCCGGCTGTGGCCCTTGCACTGCCACAGGCGTCGATCCTTTCCCGGGTGATGCGGTCGTCGCTGCTCGATACGCTCGATGAGGATTTCATGCGTACCGCCCGCGCCAAGGGCCTGAGCCGGCGACAGGCGCTCTGGCGCCATGCCCTGCGTAATGCAATGATCCCGGTGCTGACGATTCTGGGGCTGCAGTTTTCGTTTCTGATGGCCGGTGCGATCATCATTGAAAACGTGTTCTTTCTGCCCGGTCTCGGCCGGCTGGTGTTCCAGGGCATCATCCAGCGCGACCTGATCGTGGTCAAAAGCGTCATCATCCTGCTCGTCGTCGCCGTCGTCACGGTGACGTTTCTGGTCGATCTTGCCTATGCCGCGGTGGACCCAAGGTTGAGGCGGCGCGATCCATGAGCAACGCCAGATCAATCAACGCACTGGCGGAACGCTCTCACCTGCAGACAGCGGTCCGCTCGCCGAGCTTTGTTGCCGGTTTTGTCCTGACCCTGGTCTTTGCAATGGCGGCTCTGATCTCGTTTTTCTGGACGCCCTTCGACGTTACCGAACTGGCAATCGCCGACAAGCTGAAGACGCCATCGGCCGTTCACTGGTTTGGAACGGACCATTTCGGCCGGGACATTTTTTCCATGATCATGGTCGGCGCGCGCAATTCCATCGCTGTGGCGCTGATTGCGGTGGGCATCGGCATGGCCGTCGGCGTGCCGCTGGGCCTGGCGGCCGCTGCGCGCCGGGGCTTTGCCGATGAACTGATCATGCGCACTAACGACCTGATCTTTGCATTTCCGGCTATCCTGATGGCGATCATGATCACTGCCGTGTTCGGGCCGGGCGCGATCAATGCCATCATCGCCATCGGTATTTTCAATGTCCCGGTTTTTGCCCGCATTTCGCGCGGCGCAGCGCTCTCGCTTTGGACCCGGGACTATATCCTGGCAGCGCGGACCGCCGGCAAGAATGCGAGGCGGATTTCGCTGGAGCACATTCTGCCGAATATCCTCAACCTTCTGATTGTCCAGGGTACTATCCAGTTCTCACTCGGCATTCTGGCTGAGGCCGGCCTGTCCTATGTCGGGCTCGGCACCCAGCCGCCGATGCCGAGCTGGGGCCGGATGCTGAATGAGGCGCAGACAATGATCTCGTTCGCCCCCCACCTGGCGCTGTTTCCGGGGCTGGCAATCGTTCTGGTCGTGCTCGGCCTCAATCTGATGGGCGACGGCCTGCGCGATGTGCTGGACCCGAAGATCCGCCGGGGCCGGGGCTGATGACGCTGCTTTCTCTGCAGGACCTGTCACTGTCGATCTCCGGCCTGCCGATCCTCAACCGGATCTCGCTTTCGCTGGAGGCCGGTCAGGTGCTCGGCGTTGTCGGCGAATCCGGCTCCGGCAAATCGATGACGGCACTTTCCGTCATGCAATTGCTGCCCGGCCATTGCACACTCGGCGGCAAGGCCGAACTGGACGGCGACAATCTGCTGGAAAAGACCGAAGCGGAGCTTTGCGCCATTCGCGGCAATGATATCGGCATGATCTTCCAGGAGCCGATGACGGCGCTCAATCCGGTACGCACGATCGGCGATCAGGTGTCGGAAACCGTGCGGCTGCATCGCTCGCTCACCCGGCACGAGGCTGAAGGTATCGCCCGGCGAACCCTTGACCGGGTCGGACTGCCGGCCGGTCAGTTTCCGCTCGACCGGTTTCCGCATGATCTCTCCGGCGGCCAGCGGCAACGCGTGGTGATCGCCATGGCGGTGGCGCTGAAACCCCGGCTTCTGATCGCCGATGAACCGACGACGGCGCTGGATGTGACGACACAGGCGCAGATCCTCGATCTTTTGAGTGAACTGGTCAGCGAGGATGACGCCGGGCTGATGCTGATTACCCACGATCTGGCCGTCGTTGCCGGCATGGCGGATCGGATCGCCATCATGAAAGACGGCGAGATCGTCGAAAGCGGCGAAACCGGGCACTTGTTCCGCAACCTGTCCCATCCCTATTCGAAGACCCTGATGGCGGCATCCTCGCATGTGCCGGACCGCAGACACCGGCCAACCCGCAGCGAGCTCCGGTCCGAACCTGTGCTTTCCGTTGAAACCATCGTTCGCGATTACCGCCTGCCGCGCCGGTCGATATTCTCAAAGCCTGGAACATTCCGTGCCGTAGATCATGTCAGTTTCGAGATCCACCGCGGCGAGAATATCGGCCTTGTCGGCGAATCCGGCTGCGGCAAGTCAACGCTTTCGCGCACCATCCTGGCGCTCGACCCACCGCAGCACGGCCGCGTGGTGCTCGATGGCGAGACTTTCTCAACGGCAGCGGGCGGCGATCTGAACCGGCTGCGGCGGCGCATCCAGGTCGTGTTCCAGGACCCCTATGGCAGCTTCAATCCGCGCCACCGGGTGGAACGGCTGGTATCGGAACCGTTTCACCTGATGGATGACAGACCCGACTTCAGGCAACGCCGGCAAAAGGTTGAGGACGTTCTGGAAAAGGTCGGCTTGGCGGCCTCCGACGCGGACAAATATCCGCATGAATTTTCCGGCGGCCAGCGCCAGCGCATCGCCATTGCCCGGGCGCTGATTACCGAGCCCTCACTGATCGTGCTCGACGAGGCGGTGTCGGCGCTCGATGTCTCTATCCGCGCCCAGATCCTCGATCTTCTTGCCGACCTGTCTGACCGGCTGCATGTCTGCTATCTGTTCATCTCGCACGATCTGACCGTGGTGCGTTCCATTACCGACCGGGTGCTGGTGATGCAGGCCGGAAAGATCGTCGAACAGGGGCCGACTGAGGCCGTCTTTGCCGATCCGCAACATCCCTATACGGCATCCCTGATTGCCGCGACGCCGGTACTTGAGCGGGCGCTTGAAGACCGTGAAAACAGGAGCAGAAATCCGTGACACTTCCATTCGATCCTTCGCTGAACCTCGTTGGCGGCCAATGGCAGCGCCCTGTATCGGGCCAGACACTGGATCTGGAAAACCCGTCGACCGGCGAGATTATCGGCCAGATCGCACGTGGCGGCACGGACGATGTCGATGCCGCGGTCTCAGCCGCCCGGCAGGCGCTTGCCGGCACCTGGGGCCGTGCCACAGCGGCCGAACGCGGCCGTGTGCTGGCGCGCATCGGAGCGCTTGTTGCCGAGCGCGTCGACATGCTGGCGGAACTGGAAGCCGTCGATGTCGGCAAGCCGCTGAAACAGGCGCGCGCCGACGCGCTGGCGCTGGCCCGCTACATGGAATTTTACGGCGGCGCCGCCGACAAGATCCATGGCGAGACGATCCCCTATCTGGACGGCTATACCGTCTACACGCTGCGCGAACCGCATGGCGTGACGGCGCATATCGTGCCGTGGAATTACCCGATGCAGATCATCGGCCGTTCGGTCGGCGCCGCCCTCGCCATGGGCAATGCGGCGGTTCTGAAACCGGCGGAAGAGGCCTGTCTGACGGCCTTGGCCTTTGCCCGCATTGCGGAAGAAGCGGGCCTGCCTGCCGGCGCGCTGAATGTTGTTTCAGGCCTTGGCGAGGAGGCCGGCGCCGCACTCGCCGCGCATCCCGGCATCAATCATGTCTCGTTTACCGGATCGGTCGCCGTCGGCAGTCAGGTGCAAAAGGCGGCCGCCGCCAATATCGTACCGGTGACGCTGGAGCTTGGCGGCAAGTCGCCGCAGATCGTCTTTGACGATACGGATCTCGACAAGGCCCTGCCGTTTCTCGTCAATGCCGGCATCCAGAATGCCGGCCAGACCTGCTCGGCAGCGTCGCGCATTGTCGTGCAGCGCGGCATCTACGCCGAACTGCTTGAACGGATGATCTCACACTACCAGGCGCTGCGCGTCGGCCCGGCGACCGGCGATCTCGATGTCGGCCCGCTGATTTCCGCCCGGCAGAAAGAGATTGTCACCGGCTATCTCGATATCGGCGCTGTGGACAATGTGACGGTGGCGGCGCAAGGCGCCATCGACGAGAATGCGCCGGCGGGTGGCCACTATGTCCGGCCGACGCTGTTTGCCGACGTCGCGGCTGACCACCGGCTGGCGCGGGAAGAAATCTTCGGCCCGGTCCAGACCATTATCGCGTTTGAGGATGAAGACGACGCCGTGGCGATCGCCAACGGCACCGATTACGGTCTTGTTGCCGGCATCTGGACCCGTGACGGCGGCCGGCAGATGCGGCTCGCCAAGACCGTGCGCGCGGGGCAGATCTTCATCAACAATTACGGTGCCGGCGGAGGCGTCGAATTGCCGTTTGGCGGCATGGGCCGCTCAGGCCACGGCCGGGAAAAGGGTTTTGAAGCGCTATACGGGTTCTCCGTGCTGAAAACCGTCGCGGCTCATCACGGTTAAAGACCCCACCCCTCCGCTTCCTCCGACCCTCCCCGCAAGGCCCGCAACGGGGAGGGTCGCTCTGCAACGCAGGGCGGGGTGGGGTCTTGCGGCGGTAAATCACCGATTACGGGTCTCCGCGCTATGGCTGTTTCGGGATAACGCTGCCCCTGGACGCGATCGTTGCAGCGGCCGTCTGCATTCCGGCTATTGCCGCGTCGCGCAGGCTTCCGCCGGCAACAAGGCGCGCCAGGATACCGGCCACCATGGCGTCGCCGGCGCCTGTTGCGTCGACAGGATCCGCAGCAACAGCCGGTATGGGTTCGACGCCGTCCGGGCCGCCGATCAGGCAGCCCTCTTCGCCGAGTGTCAGCACGACATGGTCCGGACCGCGCTCAAGCAATTGCCCGACCAATTGCTGCGGCTGCAAAACTCCGGCATCGAGCATCGCAGCCGCTTCGTCCCGGTTGAGGCAAAGAAGATCAAGGCCGGCCATATCGTCGGGTAGCCGCGCAGCCTTGGCCACCGAGACCGCATCGGCGGCAAGACGGCATTCCGATTGAGCAGCAAAATCAATCAATGACCGGATTGTCTGCTGCGGCAGATTGCAATCTATGAAAAGCCATTTCGCCTGCCCCAGTCGGGGCAAAAGCGGCTTCAGCCGTTCCGGGGTGAGAGCATCGAAAATCGCCATATCGGCAAACGCCACGGCAAGGTTTCCGTCCGGGTTCAGGACTGCCGAATATTCAGCCGTGCGGCCATCTGCAACGATTGCAATATCGCTGACATCGACACCGGCCTGTTGCAGATGGTCGACGAGCATGCGCCCGGCTTCATCCGGGCCGATACAGGAGATCAGGGCTGTTGCAATGCCCAGCCTGGCCAGGTTTTCGGAAACATTGCGCGCAACGCCGCCGAATCCCTGCTCGCCGCGCACCGGATTGGACGTGGCCGGCAACACAGGTTGCAATGCGTGATATTTTCGGTCGACGGCCATACCGCCGACACAGATGGTCGAAGCAGGATCAGGCATCGGAGCGTTTCTCTGCGCTGACGACCCGGCGGGCCAGAACCGGCACAATGAGCGCCAGGACAAAAAAGCGCACGACATGATGCGCGGCGACATAGGCCGGATCGACCTGCATGGCAAAAGCCAGAATTGCCACCGCTTCCAGTGCACCGGGGGCAAAAGCGAGGAACGTCTGAACGAAGGCAATGCCAAGCCAGACGCTCGCCGCCCAGGCGGTCAGCGCCGTGATCAGCATGGCAGCGCAAAATGCCGTGACCGATGCAAGCGCAATCGACGGCAAAATGGCACGGTCGCCGGGCTGCACGCGGCTGCCCACGACGGCGCCCAGGCCGATCATGCCGGGCACAACCAGAAAGGCCGGGAATTCGCCCTCCACCGTGCCGGACAGAAACAGGACGGCGCTGACGACAAGACCGCCAAGCAACAGGCCGCCGGGCAGCCGGGCCTTGTGGCCGATGAACCCGCCGATTACACCGCCGGCAATCAGCACAAGCATATCCGGCAACGCCATGACGGCCCGCGTGTCGATTGCCGACGCCGCCGCACCATTGCTCAACAGGACGGCCAGCGGAAAAATTTCCAGCAGGATCAGCAGCCGGATGCTTTGGGCCACCGCGACCTTGCGGATATCGACGTTGCGGCCCTCCACGGCGGCCAGTATGAAACTCAGGGCGCCGGGAAACGATGCGAACAGGGCCGTCTGCCCGCCCCAGCCGAAGAGGCGATGTAGCAGAAGATAACTGGCGAGCGACACGAATGTGATACTGATCATTAGGATGGCGAAACTGGCCGGCCAGGTTGCGATCTGGTCAAGCGTCTGCGGATTGGCGCCGGACCCTGCGAAGATACCCAGGATCAGAAAGAACAGCCAGCGGCCTTTTTCCGGCACTTCGCTTTTCAGGCCGCCAAGCGACGCCGCGGCGACGAACAGCATGCCCCCGGACAGCCAGCCCGCCGGCATGCCCAGCCACTCAAACACGGCACCGCCAATGGCCGACAATATCAGGGTCGCGGCAGCGCGCCGCGCCAGGCTTGAATTGGCTGCTGCAAACATATCAGACAAATCAATCAGCACTTTCGATCATGCCGGTTTTTCGCAAAGGCGGTGGTTCGTCGCGAAATGCGGTCAGATCCCCATTCTGCATGGTCAAGGATACTCCAAAACTTCCGTTTGGATCTCATAGCGTTATTTGCAGCAGGCCGCTTATCAGAAAATCTGAAGCAGGCCATGAAAAAGCCGGCGCCTGAGCGCCGGCTTACTCAATTGAGTTTCTGCGATTTATGTCTGTTTGGCCAGAAGATCGCGGATCTCCTGAAGCAGCTTGATATCTGCCGACGGTTCGATTGGCGCAGCCGGTTCTTCTTCGGCCTGCCGCTTCAATTTGTTCATTGCCCTGACCACCATGAACAAGGCGAATGCAACGATCAGAAACTTGATGATCGCGTTGATGAAAAGACCGAGATTCCAGGTCACCGCACCGGCTTCCTTGGCCTGATCGATCGTGTTGTATGTGCCCTCACCCTGCAGAACGATAAAAAGCTGTGAAAAATCCACCCCGCCAAGCAATAATCCGATCGGCGGCATGATCACATCATCAACCAATGATGACACAATCGCACCGAATGCTGCGCCGATTACGATGCCGATCGCCATGTCGATCATGTTGCCTTTCACGGCGAATTCTTTGAATTCCTTGAGCATTTCTGGCTCCCTCTCATGCCGAACGCCACCATGGCGCCGCCTCCACGCGCCAGTCTTAACAAGTTTTGAGACCAAAATGCCCGAAAAAATATTGACCTGTGTCTGATCTGCCTTATGCGCAGGCCGGATAACAATCGGACTTTGCGCGCCGTAACCATCCCGGCGGCAACAGACTTGCGCAACATATGGCGCGATCTGCTATGGTCGAGGCTGGTGCAAACAGCATGGACGGTCAGGTTTTGGAGATCGGCTGGATTGCGGTCGTTTCCGCGATTGTCTATATCGGCGCATTATTCCTTGTCGCCTCCTACGGCGACAGGACGGCGCTGCGCACGGGCAACAAGACCCGGCCGGCGATCTACGCGCTGGCCCTTTCAGTCTATTGCACGTCGTGGACGTTTTTCGGATCCGTCGGCCTGGCGTCGGTTTCCGGACTTGATTTTCTGCCGATCTATATCGGCCCGATCCTGATCTTCACGCTCGGTTATCCGCTGATCCTGCGGGTCGCCCGGCTGTCCAAGGCCGAACGCATAACCTCCGTGTCGGATTTCCTCAGTTCGCGTTATGGCAAAAGCCAGTCGGTCGCTGTCATCGCCACATTGATCGCCGTGATCGGCACCGTGCCCTACATTGCCCTCCAGCTGAAGGCGATATCGGCTTCCGTTGCGACATTACTGCCGGGAATTTCGCCGGGATCCGCGTTCCAGAACGCCGAGAGTTTCCCGATCTTTGGTGATATCGCTCTTCTGATCGCATTCGCTCTTGCACTGTTTGCCGTCCTGTTCGGTACCCGGCACACGGATGCGACCGAACATCAGGAGGGCATGATGCTGGCGGTCGCGGTGGAAGCCGTGATCAAGCTCGCAGCGTTTCTGATCGTCGGCGCCTATGTCACTTTTGTATTGTTTGACGGCCCCGGCGACCTGTTCGACAAGGCGTCGCAAAACCCGGAAATCGTGGCGACATTCTCCGGCGGCATATCGGCAAGCAGCTGGCTGGCCATGACGGTGCTTGCCTTTTGCGCCGCACTGCTTTTGCCGCGGCAGTTTCACATTGCCATTGTTGAGAACAATTCGCCGGCGGAAATCAAGCGGGCGGCGATCCTCTTTCCCGCCTATCTGATCGCCATCAACCTGTTTGTCGTACCGATTGCGGTCGCCGGCGTTCTGACATTCGGCACCGGTATCGAGACCGATCTGTTCGTGCTCGAACTCCCGCGGGCGGCCGGGTCGAATGCGATGACCCTGATCGCGTTTCTCGGCGGTCTTTCGGCAGCAACGGCAATGGTCATCGTCGCCAGTGTTGCACTTGCGATCATGATTTCTAATGCGATTGTGGTGCCGCTGTTTGTGCGCCAGCGCGGCGAAGCGCGACAGCCGGCCGACATGGGCGTCTTCATTCTGAAAGTCCGGCGGGCATCGATCATCGCGGTTCTGTTGCTTGCCTACGCCTATTACCGTATCGCCGGCAGCGGTGCGCTGGCCAGTATCGGCTTGCTGTCGTTTGCCGCCATTGCCCAATTGGCGCCGGCCTTTTTCGGCGGGTTGATCTGGCGCCGCGCCACCGCGCGCGGGGCAATCGCCGGAATGGTGGCCGGATTCGCGATCTGGAGCTACACATTGCTGCTGCCGACATTCTCCGCAACAGGGCTCCTGCCAGCCAGCCTGATATCGGAAGGGCCTTTCGGAATCTCCGCTCTCAGACCGCAGGCACTTTTCGGATTGACATTCGAACCTCTGACGCAGGGCGTATTGTGGAGTCTGACCGCCAATATCGTAGCGCTGATCAGCTTCTCGCTGAGCCATCCGCTGCAACTTATTGAACGGCTGCAAGCAAATATATTCGTGCCCGCGGAACGGATCGCCGCACCGGTTCTGAGACCGTTTCAGACCGATGTAAACGTTGGCGAACTCAAGCAGACGATCGCGCGTTATCTCGGCCAGGAGCGGGTGGACCGGTCGTTTGACCGGCTGATGCAGGAGGACGACCGGCGTATCGATCTGAAAGCACCGGTTGACCTGGATCTGCTGAAGTTTTCAGAACAGCTTCTGGCCAGTGCCATCGGCGCGGCATCGTCGCGGCTTGTTCTGTCCCTGCTGATCACCCGTGATGAGCCGTCAACCCGTGCGGCGCACCAACTGCTCGATGATGCCACGGAAGCCATCCAGTATAATCGCGACCTGTTGCAGACGGTTCTCGACCAGATGGACCAGGGCGTTGCCGTGCTGAACCAGGACCTGCACCTGATCTGCTGGAACCGGCCGTTCAGACAGATGCTCGATCTGCCGCAGGTCTACGGCCAGGTCGGCGCCAGCCTGCGCGATATTGTGCGCCACCTGGCTGACATCGGTGTCTTCGGGGCCGGTGATCCGGAAGCGCTGGCAATCGAACAGACCGAAGCCTTTGTCGGCGGGCTTGATGCCTTTCAGGGCCGCCATCCGCAGACCGGCCGGATCCTGCTGATGGCGCCGCGCCGGGTGAACGACAACAGCCTTGCGATAACGGTGTCCGACGTGACGGAGCAGGTTGAAAGCGAAGCTGAGCTCAGCCAGTCCAAGATCATGCTGGAGCAGCGCGTTGTGCAGCGGACGGAGGAACTTCTGCATGTGAACAATGCGCTGGAAAAAGCCAATGCTGCTGCCGAAGAGGCCAATGTCGGCAAGACGAGGTTTATTTCCGCGGCAGGACACGACATCCTGCAGCCCTTGAATGCAGCCCGCCTGTATGCCACGGCCATTTCCGAACGGGCCGGATCCAAGGCCGAAGAAGGGCTTGCGAGCGATCTGGAAACAGCGCTGGATTCCGTTGAGGATATTTTCAAGACAATTCTGGAATTGTCGCGGCTGGATAGCGGGCAATTGAAACCGGAAATGCAGGTTTTCCGGATCCAGGATATTCTTGACCGCGTCCGCGTCGAGTTCGATCCGCAGGCACGGGCGAAAAGTCTGGATCTGATCATCGTGCCCTCTTCACTTTCGGTGCGCAGCGACCCGCATCTTTTGCGCCGGCTGATTCAGAACCTGGTATCCAATGCCATCAAATATACCCAGACCGGTCGCGTGCTGGTGGGATGCAGGCGCAAGAAGGGGCGGCTGGTGATTTCGGTTTTCGACACCGGAATCGGGATCGCCGTCGCCGACCGCGAACTGGCATTCAACGAATTTCAGCGTCTGGAACCGGGCGTGCGGGCCGCGCCGGGGCTTGGCCTCGGACTGTCAATCGTCGAACGTATCGTGAAAGTGCTTGGCAGCCAGATCCGGCTGGAATCTCAGCCCGGCCGCGGTACCGGCATATCGGTCGATCTTCCGCTGGCAATCGGCATGCCAGAAAGCAAAGCGGGATCGGGTTCGGCCCTGCCGGCACAGGCGGCGATGAACGGACTGATGATCATGTCCATCGACAATGACGCCAAGATTCTCTCCGGCATGAGGGCATTGCTGGAGGGATGGGGCTGTGATGTCCTGACAGCGGAGAACGGCAAACAGGCGATGAAACAATTGCGCCGGCGATCAGATGGTCCTGATCTGCTTCTGGTCGATTATCATCTCGACGATGGCAACGGCCTTTCGGCGATCGCGGATATCCGCTGGAAATACGGACCGGATCTTCCGGCCATTCTGATTACCGCCGACCGCAGCCCCGAGGTGCGCGACGCTGCAGCCGCGGCGGGTGTGCGGGTCCTGCACAAGCCGCTCAAACCGGCAGCCTTGCGCGCGCTGATGTCTCAGCTCAGTGTGCAGCGGACAGCAGCCGAATAGCCTTTCCCGCGTTTGCAAAGACGGATAAGCTTAGATGAACGTGCCGCAGCGAAAGGCCGCTTCCCGCCCTGGGTGGCCGGATGTTGGTGGGTGCTTGCCATGATCCCCAGCTATCCCGAACGATCCTTTCAGATCCGCGTATGGTGCAGACAGGAAAATGCGACCCTTGAGCACGATCTGGATCGGGCTTCGACGAAACTGCATCGTCGGCCGGGGTCTGAGACGGATTTGGCCGATTTGGGCGAATATCTTACCGTTGCATTCCGATGAGCACGGCTTGCGCCCAACGGGCGCAAATGCCGCCAAAACAGTCATGGATCGAGTCACCGGCTATGGCGCTACCGTTCGCCAGCCGTCCAGCCAGCCAAAGCCCGTTCACCGGCGCGCCATCGTCCCCGATCAGCTCCCCGTCGGGCGTACACTGCGCGCCCAGACCATTCCCCAGAGCCAGCATTGCCGACGTCCGCCGCAGGCCGGTCACAAGCGGATCGGTCACCGGCTCCAGCGCGGCGGGGGGCAGAACGCTTTCCACCATCACGTTTGCCGTTACGGACCGGTCGTCGGAATGCAGTCGCCAGCCCTGGGCAACGAGCGCCACATCCGGATCGTCCGCGGCACGCGCATCGACCAGCCCTGCCTGGATCAGCGTCATCAACTGCCGCGCGGTCGCCACCGGTGGGCCGTAAGAATACCGCTTCAGACTCTCATCCAGGCCGACCAGGGCCCTGGCCGTTTCGACCGGTACTGGCGAGCTATCGTAAATCCGGCGAAGCATGGGTTGCCATTTCCGCCACAACTGCCCGATCACGTAGCCGATGGAGGGCGGCTCGGCTCCGTCGGCCTCGGCAATATTGGCGCTGAGTGCTACGAGGGTCTCGCGGCGTTCCTGACTTCCGGGGTCTTCGAACTCCACGGCCAGCCAATCACATACTGCGGCTAGCTGCCCCGTCCCGCCGGTTTGGCGCAGGATTCGCAGCGCGGATGCCTCGATTGCGGCGGAAAGCGTCGGCAGCGCTGCCTCGCCTGGTCCGGATATCGCGGCGAGCAAGGCTGCCTCAAAGGCGGCATCCTCCTCTTTCAGGGGATCGAACCGCGCGTCCAGCGCCGCGTTTGAGGGTTTGGGCGCAGGCGCCTGGCCATCCAGCGAGAAGGGAACGATCCGAGCCGGTTCGCGTCCCGACGGCAAATAGCGCTCTGTCTCAAATCGACCGCCCAGGCCGAGTGTCAACATGCGCACTACATCCAGCGCCGACAGGCCCAGCCCGCGTATTCCGACGATTTGCCCGGCCCAGCTTTCCGCAGTCTGCAGCAGCGCCGCTCCCGGATAGGCCGACACCAGCGGCAGCCCGTAGCGGTCGGCATGCGCGCGCCAGCGGGCCATCTGCTCGTCGTCACCAGTCTCCGGCTGACCCAGCGACAGCAGGACATGGTCGTAGGGGCCGAACACGCGCGCGTCAGCGTGCAGCCGCCAGCGCAGCCCATCCCGCTGTGCGGCCGTCACGCGCACGTCATGCAAGGTCACCGAGATATGATCGGGTAACCGGGACCGGAGATCGGCGAAACGGGCGTTAAGATAGGCACCCAGTTGGGCCCGCGGCAGGAATGCCTCACCGTCGTGGCCGTCCTCGGCCAGCCAGGCAGCGAAGCTGTCCACCGCCCCGCCCAGCAGCGGAGACGGCAGATCGATGCTCCGCAACGGCAGGTTCAGCAGGCAGACCGGGCTTTCATCGGGGCTGAAGTTCGGCCCGGCCGCCGGCCAGTCCACCGGATCAAAAAGATCCACCGCCAGCGGCTTGTCCTGTGCTTCGGCGATCCTGACCAACGCCTCCAGCGCTCCGAGCCCGCGCGGCCCGAAGCCGACGATAGCGATCCGACGTGCAGTCTGCCTCATCGTGAGATCCTCATTCAAAAACGATTTACAGGCTTTTGTCGCCCGTCTGCCAAGCGCATTCAAGTAATGATCTCACTCCGTTGCAGGGGTTAGCCATTGAACCCACCGCAAATTTGTTCTACCTTTGTTCTATGAAAAGATCATTGCAAGAGAAGCTCGCCATTCTGGCGGATGCGGCAAAATACGACGCCTCCTGTGCCTCTTCGGGCACAACGCGGCGCGATGCGCAAAACGGTGGAATCGGCAGTGCGGGCGGCGCCGGCATCTGTCACGCTTACACTCCGGATGGGCGCTGCGTCAGCCTGCTGAAAATCCTGATGACGAATTTCTGCATTTACGATTGCGTCTATTGCATCAATCGGGTCAGCAGCGGGGTCGAGCGCGCCCGCTTCACCCCGGAAGAAGTGGTCTCGCTTACGCTGGAATTCTATCGCCGCAACTACATTGAAGGGCTGTTTCTCAGTTCCGGCATTATCCGCAGCCCCGACGATACGATGGCCGACATGATCCGCATCGTACGCATGCTCAGGCAGGACCACGGTTTCAAGGGTTACATCCATCTGAAAACCATCCCCGAGGCCAGCCGCGAGTTGATCGATGAGGCGGGTCTCTATGCGGACCGGCTCTCAGTCAATGTCGAGTTGCCGCAGGATGCAAGCACCCGACGCCTTGCCCCGCAGAAAAATCCGGAAACGATCAGGACCGCCATGGCCCGGGTGCGGTTGAAGCGCGATGCCAGCCGCGAACGCAGCCACACGGGCAAACGGCCCGCACGCTTCGCGCCCGGGGGGCAGTCGACCCAGATGATCGTCGGCGCAGATGCGGCCAGCGACCGCGACTTCCTGACGACCGCGTCCCGCCTCTACACCGGCTATGATTTGAAGCGGGTTTATTATTCGGCATTCTCGCCCATTCCCGACGCCTCGGCGGCACTGCCGCTTGTCCAGCCGCCGCTGATGCGCGAGCATCGCCTCTATCAGGCCGACTGGCTGATGCGGTTCTATGGTTTCGAGGTGGACGAGATCGCCTCTGTCTCTCCCTCAGGCAATCTCGATCTGGCAATCGATCCGAAACTGGCCTGGGCGCTGGCCAATCGCGGGCAGTTTCCGGTCGACGTGAACAGCGCGAGCCGCGAGATGCTGCTGCGTGTACCGGGCTTCGGGACGCGTACGGTCAGCCGTATCCTGGCAGCTCGCAGATCCGGGCCGGTCCGCTATGCCGACCTGATCCGGATCGGCGCATTGATGAACAAGGCAAAACCGTTCTTGCGGCTGCCCGACTGGTCGCCCGGCGCACTGACCGACAGCGATAATTTGCGCGCACGATTCGCACCCGCACCCGAGCAGATGAACCTGTTCTGATGTTTCGCGTCTTCCTGCCGTCGTTGGAATTCGCATCGGTCTGGCGCGATGCCGCGAGGCGGCTGGCAAGCAATAATATTGCGCCCGGCCAGATCGTTTGGGATCGCGGCGAAGGCAGCGATCTGTTTGGAGTGGCAGAGCAGCCCCAGGCTGACGGCCCTAGCGCCGTCACGGCACCTTCTTCATTTCGTCAACTGGCCGAGGCCGTGCTGTGCCACCGTGACCCGGTGGCGCCGTCGTTATTGTATAAAGGTTTGCACCGGCACCAGACCGACCGCAGAGCGCTGGCCAACCCAGCCGACGCCCTGTCGCGACGCTTGGAGAAGCTGGCAAGATCGGTGCGCCGCGACATCCACAAGATGCACGCCTTCGTTCGGTTTCGAGAGCTGCCGAGCAAGGGTCCGCGCCGCAGCTTCGGCGCGTGGTTCGAGCCGGACCATCTGATCCTCGAGGCCGCAACGCCATTCTTTGCCCGCCGTTTTGCCGATATGGACTGGATGATCGCGACGCCGCAGGGCGTGGCTCGGTTCGAATCCGGCTCGCTTGCCTTTCACTTGCCCGCGCCCCGCCCCGATTTTCCGGATGACGCGTCCGAAACGCTGTGGGGCACATACTTCGCCAATATTTTCAATCCGGCACGAATACATCTGAACGCGATGCGATCGGAAATGCCGGTGAAATACTGGAAAAACCTGCCGGAAACACGGCTGATCCCGGCGATGCTGACCACCGCAGAAGCGCGGGTTGACGCCATGCGCGCGGCCCTTCCGACCGAAGCCCCCGCGCGCACGGCGCGCATTCTCAATCGGCTGGCGCCGGATGAAACGGTTGCCATACCGCAGACGTTGGCAGAGGCGAAGACCGCCGCGGCCAACTGCCGCCGCTGCGGCCTCTGCGAAGCGGCGACGCAGACGGTCTGGGGCGAAGGCGACCCAAGTGCGGCGCTGATGGTTGTTGGCGAACAACCAGGCGATGCCGAAGACCTTGCCGGCCGCCCCTTTGTCGGTCCTGCCGGACAGTTGCTGCGGACCCTGATGGATGAGGCAGGGACAGGTTCCGTCTGGATGACGAACGCTGTCAAGCATTTCAAGTTTCGCCCACGGGGCAAAAAACGGCTGCACCAGAATCCCAGCCGTGGCGAGATCGAACATTGCCGCTGGTGGTTGGATCTGGAGCGCCGCCTCGTGGCACCGCGCCTGACGCTTGCGCTTGGTGCATCTGCCGCCTACGCGCTGACGGGCGACAAAAGCCCGATGCGCGCACGCCGCGGCCAGATCGAGCAAGCGCGCGATGGCGGGTCCGTTCTGGTAACCTGGCACCCCAGCTATATCTTGCGCCTGCCGCCCAGCGACCGACAGAATGCCCGGGCCGAATTATTGGCCGATTTGCGGCAGACGACGACATTGCTCAAAGATGCCGTGGTGCCTTACCGGGGCAGTGCCTCTGACTAAACTTTTGGGCTCAGGAGCCCTCGACTGATGCCCCGCATCGCCTTTCGTACTCCTGAGCACGTGTCGACGGGTCAAAACCGGACCGCCCCGCCATTGGCAAACAGAATGGCTCACTGGAAAACACCCTAATGGCCCGAACCGGCCCATTCGCCGGCTTCGATCCGGCCAGCCACCAGAACGGCCTTGGTTCGGTTCTCCACCTGCAATTTCTGCAGAACGGCCGAGACATGGGCTTTGACTGTCGCTTCGGAGACACTCAGCTGATAGGCAATCTGCTTGTTCAGCAAACCTTCGCTCAACATCATCAGCACGCGGACCTGTTGTGGCGTCAGCGAACGCAATCTTCTGGTCAATTCGCTGTGTTCATCACCGACGCCCAGATCCAGGCCCTCCGGCAACCAGGTATCGCCGGCAAGAATGGCTTCCATCGCCGCCTTGATCTGGTCGGTGGATCCGGATTTCGGAACGAACCCGGATGCTCCCAGCGCCATGGCATTACCGATCGTTGCCGTATCTTCCGATGCGGAGACAATGCAGACCGGCGTTTCGGGATATTGCGCGCGCAGATACATCAGCCCGGAAAAGCCGCGCGCACCGGGCATATTCAGATCGAAAAGCACAAGATCGATGTCGTCGCGATATTGCGACACAGCTTCCGTGACCTCCTCAAGGCTGCCGGCCTCGATGATTTTTGCAGCTTCGAATGCGGATTCCACCGTTTGCCGCAGCGCCTTGCGAAACAATGGATGATCATCTGCGACGATAAATGTTGGCGATGTCATTTTCCGCGGTAATTCCTCTTCATCCTGGCCGCCGACGCGGACATTGAATACCACGCTACCCGATCCGTCCACAGCGGCAAAGACGCCCAGGTGCCATCAGGCGGGAGCAGGCCGGATATTGGTGCTTTACGAGCGGCGTCCGGCGGATTAACCGGATGCGTCACCGCGCGGTATAGGCAATGGTACAGGTTGGTGCGAATCGGCGCTATGATAGTGAGTGAACCCGCTTGAGGGGAACGTGGGCCGGCAGCGTGATTTCGCGAGCGGACGCCCCGGGAGGTTGCTAGAGATGCAAAACGGTAGAGACTGGTGGCTGCAGACCAGACTGTTGATGGTTACTTGCCTGCTTGCATTGGCTTTTTTCGGTTTTGCCGTCCACTTGCTTGCGGACGCGCTCAATGGGATCGTCATTCTCGGATTTCCGCTCGGTTTCTATATGGCCGCTCAGGGGTCCCTGATTGCCTTCGTCGTACTGATTTTTCGATTTGCCGCCCGGCAGGACCGGATCGACCGCAATTTCAGCGTCGCGGAAGACGACTGACCGTGGAGGGGGCATGACCATTCAGTCACACAGCGGCAGGCTTTCCAGCGGCCGGGGTCCGGTCCACGCGCTCTGCGCGGCGGGTTTCATCGCGACCGTCCTTTTGCTTGCCGCATTGGAGAAAATCGGCGTGGCGGACAAGGTTATCGCCTATCTCTTCGCGTTCATCACGCTCGGCGTCTATGCCGCCGTTGCCATACTCTCGCGAACAATGAAAGTATCGGAATATTTCGTTGCAGGGCGGCAGGTACCCGATCTCTATAACGGAATGGCGGCAGGTTCCGGACTGTCCGGCGTTGCTTTCATCAGTCTTGCCGGCGCATTTTTCGTAACCGGATACGACGCCCTCGCCTTTGCGCTCGGCTGGGCTGGCGGTTTTGTGCTGGCTGCCGTTCTGGTTGCGCCGTACCTGCGAAAATTCGGCGCCTTTAGCGTGCCGGATTTACTGGCCGCCCGCTTTGGCGGCAATCTCACCAGGCTGCTTGGTGTCATCGTACTGATGTGCAGTTCGTTTGCCTTTCTGGTCGCACTGATTACGGCCGCCGGGATGATCCTGTCCTGGTTCCTGGGCCTGGCATTTGAAACGGCGCTTCTGATCAGCCTGGCCGCCATGCTCGTTAACGCGCTGCTTGGCGGCATGCGCTCTGCAACCTGGACCCAGGCCGCGCAATATATCGTACTGACCGTCGCCTTTCTGATCCCGGCAATATGGATGTCGACAAGCATCACCGGGATACCTGTCCCGCAGCTCACCTACGGTTGGGCGTTGCAGATGATTTCGGATCTCGAAGCCGATATGGTGGCGAACAATCTGGCAGACGCTGCCGGGCTGATCTCTCCGTTCGAACCCTTCGCTACCTATGACCGGTTCAATTTTTTCGCACTGATTTTCTGCCTGATGCTGGGCACCGCGTCGCTTCCCCATGTGCTGATGCGGTATTTCACGACGCCTTCAGTGCGTGCGGCCCGCACGAGCGCCGGCTGGTCGCTTGTGTTCCTCGTTGCGCTTGTTGCAACTGCGCCGGCCTATGCAGCGTTTGCCAAACTTGAAACCATGCAGTCTGTCATCGGGCTGTCCGCCGGCGAACTGGCCGAAAAGGCAGGTTGGATTTTCCGATGGGGCGCAATCGAAGGTCATAGCCTGGTGTCCATGTGCGGCGAGCAGGCCAGGTCGCCGGATACGGTGATCCGCGCCTGTGGCGGCAGCAATCACATTGTTGCGCTTGCCGATCTGACATTGCACAAGGACATGATCGTTCTGGCGACGCCGGAAATTGCCGGGATGCCGTTCGTTGTATCGGGCCTGGTTGCAGCCGGCGGCCTGGCCGCCGCCCTGGCAACAGCCAACAGCCTGCTGCTGGCGATCGCCAACGCGCTTGGTCATGATGTTTATTACAAGATGATCGACCGGCGTGCGCCGGCCTCGCGCCGGCTCGTTGTCGCGCGTTTCTTTCTGCTGGTGGTATCGCTTGGCGCAGCCTATCTCGCATCGGCCAGACCGGCCGATCTTCTGACCGTTGCCGCATGGGCCTGCTCGCTGGCGGCTGCCGGCCTGTTTCCGGCGCTTGTGCTCGGCATCTGGTGGAAACGGTGCACCTCCGCCGGAGCGGCGGTGGGAATTGTTGCCGGATTGTCCGTGACCCTGGCCTATCTGATCGGCAGCGTTTACGGGTTCGATCTGATCATCGGCAGCGGCGACGAACTGGTCTGGGGCATCCCCGGACTGACAAGTGAGGTATTGAGCATCAATGCCGGGATATTCGGCATTCCTGCAGGCTTTGCCGTGATGATTGTGGTATCGTTTCTGACGCCAGAACCGCCACCGGCGACGCAAAAACTGGTCGACGACATTCGCAAACCGGCCGGTGGCACAATTTTGCAGAACGGCGACTTTTCCGGTTAGGCAAGGATCTTCAACTGCCCAGATAGGTCAGGCTGACCGTCCGGCTATGGGGCCGGGCGCGATGTTCAACCAGATAGGCGCTCTGCCAGGTGCCGACATCGGCCGCACCGCCGGCGACCGGCAGAGTGATCGAAACATCCGTCAGCATGGTGCGGATATGCGCCGGCATATCGTCCTGCCCTTCAAAACCGTGCCGGTATCCGGCATTTTGCGGCGCCAGTCCGTCAAGCGCATCGAGCAGATCGCGGCGGACATCGGGATCGGCATTTTCCTGGATTGTCAGCGACGCGGATGTGTGGCGGACAAACACGCTCAGCAGGCCGTCAACGGCATCGGCGGCCGCCAGGAATTCGAGGATTGCAGCGGTCAGATCGGTGAACCCCGGACCGGCCGTCTGGACCGTCAGTGTGGAGCGCGCCATTTTGCCGATCGTAATCTCTTGAACATCCGTCATTTGCATCGTCAAATGCCTTTCTCATATCGGCCTTGGCAGGCAACAATATCCGACAATCCGAAGGATCGACCCGGTGTCAGACAGAATTCCAGATCACACGATATTTTCGCCCGGCGCAATCGCCGAACAAACCCGCGCGCACAATCAGTCGCTGATCGACGCGGCACTGAAAGCGCCGGATCGCTGGCAGCGCACGCCGGACGATCTGCGCGCCGACAGGCGAAAGGGGATCGGTCCGTTCACCCTGCAGCGCGAAAGCGCGCGGGCGCAAACAATGATCGCCGAAGCACTCGGACGGCAGGTCGCGGTGCGCATCATCAGGCCGGCCTCCGGCGCAGAAACCAATCCGGTCCGGGGTGCTTATCTGCATATTCACGGCGGCGGCTGGATGCTCGGCGCCGCCGACATGCAGGATGAGTTGCTGGAACAGACGGCAGACCGGACGGGCCTTGTCTGTCTCTCCGTGGATTACCGGCTGGCTCCGGAACATCCCTATCCGGCCGGGCCGGACGATTGCGAAACGGCAGCGGCCTGGCTGGGCCGGGAAATCGGCAATCTCGCCGGCGGCGGCAGGATGTTTATCGGCGGTGAATCGGCCGGCGCGCATCTGGCTGTCGTAACCCTGCTCAGGCTTCGCGATAGGCATGGTTTAACGCCGTTTTCCGGCGCCAATCTTGTCTGCGGCGCCTATGATCTGGCTCTGACGCCGTCGATGCGCGCATTCGAAACACCTCTGGTTCTGGCGCGCCGCGATACCGAGGCGTTCATTGAACGGTTCCTGCAGAACAGCGAAGATGTCGGCGATCCGGACATATCACCGATCCATGCCGACCTTGCCGGACTGCCGCCGGCGCTGTTCTCCTGCGGCACCAGCGACGGGCTGCTCGACGACACTTTGTTCATGTGCGGCCGCTGGTCGGCAGCCGGAAATCAGACGGAACTCTCGCTCTGGCCGGGCGGTCCGCATGCGTTCCAGAGCATGCCCACCGAAATGGCTGCCGCCAGCAACAGGCAGATCGACGAATTTCTTGCCGGACTTTGCGAATAAGGCGGCAGTCCGAAGCGTTTCAGTTCAACCGACGCGGTATCCGGAGGACAGAAACATGAATTTTAAACACCTCAACCGGCCGGCAATCGAGGCAGATGCGGCGGCACTGGCTGACCTGATCAATTTTGCCGGTGAAGGCCTGCCGGTCTATCTTTGGCAGAAAATGGCGGAACCGGGCGAGGACGCCTGGGATGTCGGCCAGCGGCGGGCGCGGCGCAACGAGGGCAGCTTTTCCTACCGGAATGCCATAGTTTCCGACATTGACGATGCGGTTGCCGCCACTTTGATCGGCTACCGGCTGCCGGAACAGCCCGAGCCGATCGATTATGACGAGTTGCCGCCCATGTTCGCGCCGCTTCAGGAGCTGGAAAACCTCGCGCCGGGCAGTTGGTACGTCAATGTCCTGGCCACCTATCCGCAATTTCGCGGCCGTGGCCTTGGTACCGGCCTGCTCCAGGCAGCCGAACAGATCGCGGCAAGTCAGGGAAGCATGGCAATGAGTATCATTGTCTCCGACGCCAATGACGGTGCGCGCCGCCTCTATGAACGCTGCGGGTACCGGCAAATGGCAAGCCGGGCCATGGTCAAGGACGACTGGCACAATCCGGGCTCCAACTGGGTTTTGATGGTCAAAGATTGATACGGTTCGTTCAGGCCGCCCGTTTCAGCCGAATGAGGAACCGTGCGCCATCTTTGCGCTCGATGAGTTCGATCGATCCGCCATGAGCATCTGTGACCGAACTGACGATACCGAGCCCCAGCCCGGTGCCGCCATTTTCCCGCCGGGTGGTGAAAAACGGCGTAAAGATTTTCTCGCGGTTCGCCGGCGAGACGCCCTCGCCGTCGTCGGTAAACTGAATTTCGACATCGGTATCAACGTTTCGAACCCGGACATTCATGCTGCCTGCGCCGTGCTGGCGGGCATTGTCGGCCATGTTGGACATGATCATTTCCAGGCCGTCCCGTGACATCGCCGCCGGTGCCGGTTGCGGCGCATCCACGCCGACCTTGAAGCCGGAGCCGGAATATGCCCATTGCATCACTTTCAACGTTTCTGCAACGTCAATCGTGTCCGATGTCGGCTCCAGATTATCAACCCGGGCCAGTTCCAGAAGCCTGGTGACCAGCCGGCGCAACCGGTCGCCATCCTGGGTGATATTGTCGAGAAAACGGCTGCGCTCCTCCTCAGACATATCATCGCCGTGATCGCGAAGCAGCTCCACTGCGCCGGTAATGGAGGCAAGCGGCGTCTTGAATTCATGGGAAACATGGGATGCAAAATCACGGATATAGTCGGACCGTTGCTGCAGCGCGGATGCCATATGGGCAAAGCTTTCCGACAATTGCGTCATTTCCCGGGTGCCCGGGCGTTCCAGCGGTTCCATCGCCGTTTTCTCGCCGGCAGCAAGCCGGCGGGTCCGGTCGATCAGCTGGTTGATTGGGCGGGCAATCCGCGATGAGGTGACAAAAGCAAGAATGAGGCTCAAGGCCAGAATGGTCAGGCCGGCCAGGATGATCTTGTCGCCTTCGGCATACATGTGTTTGAGAACGCTCTTGGGCGTGCGCGACAAATAGACGAAGCCGATGAGATTTTCGCCCTGTATCACCGGAAGGACGATAAACACCCGGATGCCGGTGCCGCGGCTGAGCGAGGCCAGCGGCGGCGCGACCTGATCGAGATAACGCTCGCGCACGACGCTGGCATATCGGCCGGATGCCGCCTGCTCCACTTCGGTAATGTGCATGAATGATTTGCCGATCTCATTGCCGCCGGCGACAACGGTGCCGTTATAATCGAGCACCCGCATTCCCGATAATGTCGTTCTTTGGGCTTTTCGCAATATCGGCATCAGGCGTACACCTGCGGCTTCGGCGACCGGATCGGGCGGCGTGCGCAGATAATATCCGGCCGGGCGCGGCGCCAGGATGCGGACTGCGGCCAGGTCAAGCTGCGGATCGATGACGGTGTAATACGGATCAGCCGGCTGTCGCCCGGAGCCGTAGAGAGAGCCTGAGCGGCCGCTCTTCGTGGCTGTTTCGATCCTGCGGCCGTATTCCTTTCCGGCATCAGTGCCGGCAAACGGTCCGGCTCGCAATTCGTCGATCTCACGTTCATAGACGGCGGCAATGAAGGCCGCCTGAGCGATCAATTCGCGCTCGGTTTCCTGGACCAGCTGGTTTTCGTAGATCCGGAAGAAGAAAATGCTGCCGAGCGGCAGGATCAGCACCGCCAGGTTCAGCCCGATCAGGATCGTCCGCAGACGCGGCCGCAGCCTGGAGCGCAATCGGCGGATTGCCGACGGCTGATATTCGGCCGGCTGCACGGTCGGGTCTGCAGGCATCAGAGCAACCCCTACCCCGTGGCCCCAAGCCTGTATCCGACGCCGTGCACCGTTTCGATGACATTGTCGCACCCGGCATCGGCAAATTTCGAACGGATGTGGCGAATATGGCTGTCGACCGTGCGATCGCTGACATGGACATTCACGTCCCAGGCATTGCGGACAATGGTATCGCGGTCGAAGACACGGTGGGGCTGGCCGATAAAGGTGCGCAGGATGGAAAATTCCGTCGCCGTCAGCGAAACCGGCTCGTCGGCCCAGGAGGCCTGATGGCGCAGGGCATCGAGCGACAGGCGTCCGTGATCGACCGCCGCCGGCAGTTCGGCAGGCCGGGACGGAGGCTGCGTGCGTTTCAGGATGGCATTAACCCGCGCCACCAGTTCGCGCGGGCTGAACGGCTTGGTCACATAATCGTCCGCGCCGATTTCCAGTCCGACGATCCGGTCGACTTCTTCGTCTCGCGATGACAGAAACAGCACCGGCACATCGGATGACTTGCGCAGTTCGCGGCAGACATCGAGCCCGTCGCGCTCCGGCATATTGATATCCAGCACAATGAGATCCGCGCCACCCCGGGTATGCAGCTCAAGCGCCTGCTCGCCGTCGCGGGCTGCAATCGTCTGCATGCCGGCCTTTTCCAGCGCGAAGCTGATCACATCGCGGATATGGGGATCGTCATCGACAACGAGGATGCGCCGGCTCATGATGTCTGGCTCCTGCTCCGGCCTGTGCAGCGGTCTGCTGCGAGGCTCAATTCAGGCCGCAACCATAGCAGAATGAAGATTAACACCAAGATTCAGCGCGCCACAAAAAGTCCGCGGATCCCCAGACGGTGGCGCAGGCCGAAAAGGCCGGCCAGCAGCATGACCAGAAGGGCCAGCATCGCCTCCGGCTCCGGCGCTGCCGTACCGGCAAAATTGCCGGCGAACTGATTGCCTGATACCGGCGCTTTGGCCTGCTTCGGATACGCTTCCGGCCTGACGCCCTTGACCATCGGCAACGGTACATCGGCATCTGCGGCCAGGCCCGGCTGCGGATTAACGATCTTCTGCGAGACCGCGATGAACGACGTCCATTGGGTGACAAGCGAGTGGGACAGGCCGAGGTCTGTCACGTCCTGCTGGATTTGTGCTCTCGTACGGCCGCGCGCTGTGGCCCCGCCAGGCGCCATATAGACCCGCATGGCGTCGGCGATCTGCGCACGCGCCCAGACCAGCGGTATCGCACGGTTTGATGCATCGCTTTGTCTGGCCGGAAAGACCAGCTTCAGCGGAAGTTCCGCCGGCCGGCCATTGACCAGCCCGCGAACCGTCATTGTGTGCTCGCCGGCCATCGTGTAACGCCCCTGGATGCGGATCGAATCGCCCTTGAACAGATCCGGAATGATCTGTGGCGTCACGTCGGTTGCATCAAGGTCGCCCCAATCTACGGCGATATCGGTCAGGACCGGCGCGTCAAGGCGCAGAGCCAGCTGAATGGCGGCGTCACTGGCGGTCTCGGTCGGATCGATAAAACGGGCAAAACCCCTGCCGTGCCGGGCCACCTCCGCGAGCAGATAACGATTGACGGATGTTCCGACGCCGAACGCAAAGATCCGCGCCCTGCCGATGACGGAGCTGATCTGGCCGAGAACCTCTGCCTCATTGCCGATATACCCGTCGGACAGAAAGACGACGATGCGCAAAGTGCCCGGCTGCTGGCGGACGGCAAAGGCGGTGCGGATGGCATTCGGTATTTCGGTACCGCCGCCGGCGTGCAGGCTGTTGACGAACTCAAGACCGGCGACGAGATTTTCAGGCGTCGCCGCCACCGGGCCCGCAGTAAACTCGCTGGCATTGTTGGCAAACCTGAGAATACGGAAATAATCGCTCGGCCGCAGGGTCTTTAACGCATGGCGCATGAAGGTCTTGCTGGCCTCGATCGGCAGTCCGTTCATCGATCCGGACGTATCGAGCACGAAGACCAGTTCCCGCGGCGTGATATCGGCGTCGGCGGGCGTCGCCGGCGGCTCGATCATCAGGCTGAAGGTGCCGCCATTGTCATCCTTGTGGGTTAGCAGGCCCGCCTGGACGGCGTCGCCGGCAAGCCGGTAACGGAGCACGAAATCGCGATTGTCGATGCTCTGCCGGGCTGCCAGACTGGCCGTCTTCGCCCGGTCATTGCCGGTGACCGCGAGGTCATGGGTTTCGCTGGTCACATTGGTGATCGGCACACCCGAATTCAGGTTTGCCGTGACCGAAACCCGGTCGCTGTCGATCAGTTTCGGGATCGTCAGGCCGGCAACTTCGGGATAGGCCGGCGGCGGGGCAATCTGCCAGCCGGTCTGCTGCGATGCAGACGGCGCCGGCAGCACAGGAAAATCCCCGTCGCTCACCGGATCGGCACTGCGTTCAACCAGGCCGGACGGCTGTTGCGGATTGTAGCGCGGGCCGACGATCAGCGGCACGACAAGTTCGTAGGCACCGTCGATGCGCGGCACGGTCTGGACATATTGCAGGGTCACCCGCACCGGCTGGCCGGGCATCAGATTGGCGATCTCCTGGGTGAACATGTTCGGGCGATGCTGGCTCAGAAGGGCCGCCGACTTGCCCTGTTGCCGGGCCTGCTTGAAGTCGGCCTTTGCCTCTTCCTTGCGCTTGATCACCGCGACGATCTGTTCATCGCCAACCTGCATCTGCATGGCAAACACCGCCGCGTCCTTGTTGAGCGGAAACAGATAGCGCGCGTTCAGCGGCCGGTCGGTCGGATTGGTGAATGTCTGGATGATCGTGACGGTTGCCAGATCGCCCTGGATATCGGCCTTGATTTCGCTTCTGAGAAGCGGAAACAGCACTGTCCTGCCATCGATTTCCGCCCGGACCTCACCGCCCAGCACATTATCGGCGGGCGTCGGCGCGGCTGCGGCGAGCGTGGCCGCCAGCAGCCAGAGCGTGGCGATGACAAGGGCGAGAAAATAGACGCTGGCAGCTCTGATCACGGCTGATCTCCTTCAGTATAAAGTTTTGCAATTTCAACAATCTTTGCGTCATTGCGGCCGCTGGCCGGCAGATCGAGTGCGGCAACAACTCCGCGTTCGAAGCGGTCCCGCTCGGCGACATCCATATCCCAGGGCGTGATGCGCTGGGTTGCAGTCCACACCGTTCCCGGCTGCTGCAGCCACAGCCAGACCGCGTGGGCAATATTGGTCGTGGCCTGCCCCCGGTCGGAGACAAAACTGACATGGATCCGGTAGGCCTGACCGTCCGGCGACGTGGCGCGATAGACCGCGCTCGGCGTCAGCGCGTATTGCGGGCCGAGATATTCAACATCGAAACCAAGACCGCGCAGGCACTCATCAGGCGCGTGGAGATGGCGCAGCGGCGAGGATGTCCTGACCACCAGCAGGGAGGCGCTGCCATAGTCCGCCTTTGCCGCCGCGCCACCATATTGGGTGAAATAGGCCTGCTCGTTTGCGTTCAAAGCCGTTGGGGTTGCCAAGCGGCCGTCGATCCGGTCCGGGAGGGCTACCGAAATATCGCGCTCTGCCACATCCAGCGGCAGGCGCGGCAGCGCGACGATAACCAGCGACAAGGCCATGAAGGCCAGTGCGCCGGTCAGCGGGGAGACGGACCGTCTGGCCGGGGAGAGCCGGAAGCGGCCGAGAGTGGCTGGAAAAAGGGGCAGGCGGAGACCATGCCCTGGTCGGGGGCGTTCGTGTTGAAATGACATGATCTCCGCCCTGTCCAGGGAGCGAGCCCAAACGATGACAGTCATCGCGGCCGACCCCAGGATCGTCAGACCGATCAGATCGTGCCAGGGCTGCGCCATGACATCGATGGAGAGTTCGGTCGGGTAAAAGGCAATGCCGGCCGCAAGGAGCGTGATGCGAGTGACATTGGCGATAAAGGCTGTGGCAAGCGTCAGGCAGAGGCCGAACAGGGCTTGCCCGGCCTTCGGACGGGCAAGGGCCGCCGTGACGGAATAAAACAACAGCAGAAGCAAAAGGGCCTGGGCGCCGGAACAGGGCAGATCGACCAGCACGTCACGGCCGCGCAGAACGATGCGGACACCCTGACAGACGACATCGCCGAACAGGCCGTGCAGCAGCGCACAGGCGCCGTCGGCAGACAGCGATTGCAGCAGATAACCGATGCTGCGCTGGACAATGCGCTCCAGCGGCAGGGAAAAGGCAAAACAGACAGCAAGCCATGCCGGCGAAAGCGCCCGTTGGCGTTCGCCCAGGCCGGCGAGCAGGCCGATCGCGTAGACATCGGCAACAAGCGCCAGGCCGCCGATCGTGTTGATGGCGAAAACCTGGCTCGCCAGACGAATGAGTGCCGTCGCCAGCAGGATCGCGACGGCATGGCGGGAGCGGGTGTTCGATCCGGCGATGCGCGGACTGCTGATACTCCAGGCAAACAGTCCGACGCTGATGCCGAAAACCAGATACCCTTGTGAACCGTAGGACGGATCCTGCCAGGTGCCGGTCAGCCAGACAACCGGTTCGAAAGCCAATAATGCAGCCGCTGCCGCAAATATCGTGCGGGTTGCGATCGGGCTTGATGGATTGGCTGCAATGTCCATGCCGCGATGTCTAGCGGCCCGTTTTGCAGCTCCTGCGTCCGAATAAAGGACTTATTGCCGAGCTTTCGTGCAGATATCGTGCAGGCAGCGTATTTTACAGCTGATCCTGCTCGATATCGCGCTTCAACTCCCGCACCAGGCCAAAGAAGCGCCGGAAAACCTTGTCCGTCATCGTCATCACTTCGTCGAGTTCTTCATCGCTCGGCAGGCCGTAACGGCGGGAATCTGCAGACGGAGGCACTGCATTGCCGGCCTCCAGTGCGCCCATCCGGGCCTCCAGTTCGTCAACCCGGTTTTCCAGCCGCTCGATTTCGCTGACATAAGCCAGCCGCTCGTCGGCGGCGAGCCGGCAGGTCAGCGTATCCGGTTTTCCGGTGCAGCGGGCGACCTCGCCGCTTTGCGTGTCAAGCCTGATATAGCCGTCATCGACGACAATCAGGGCGTAGCGGTCATCCTGCCTGATTGTCTCTCCGATCGTCTCTCCGGTTTTCTGGGCAGCAGCCGGCGACGCAAGCATTGTTGCGGCAAGGACAAAAGCCAGGGTCGGTTTCATCTCCGTCTCCTATCGATCTCGTTTCAGGGTCGTGACCTTTGAGGATAATGTGAGAACGGGGGCGACAAAAGGGCAAATGATCGGTTAATCGGTAGGCAGAATGCAAAGGCAGCGAAGACCGGCAATGACATCGAGCCCATCAAACCCGATTTACAAGATCTGCCCGCAGGAACTGTGGGACGAGGCTGTCGCCAGGGGCCGGTTCGATGGCGCTCCGGTGGACCTGCAGGATGGTTATGTTCATTTTTCCACTGAGGCCCAGATCAGCGAAACGGCAACCAGACACTTTGCCGGGCAGGCGGGCCTGCTTCTGATTGCCGTTGACGGCAACGCGCTCGGCAGCGCCCTGCGCTGGGAACCCTCCCGCGGTGGCGACCTGTTTCCGCATCTCTACGGACCGCTGCCCGTTGCTGCGGCGTTCCGGGTCTGGCCCCTGCCGCTCGGTGCAGACGGCGATCATGTTTTCCCGGATCTGCCGGCATGAGCCTGATGGACGTGGCATCGCACGCGCTTCGGCTGCTGAAACCGGAGCCGGCCCACAATTTCACTCTGGCCGTGCTGAAGCTGCGCAACCGTTCGGCGGTGCCGGATGATGATCCGCGGCTGAAAATCGAGCTCAAGGGCCTGTCTTTTCCCAATCCGGTCGGCCTGGCGGCGGGTTTCGACAAGAACGGCGCCGTGCCGGATGCCATGCTGCGGCTGGGTTTCGGGTTTGTCGAAGTTGGCACAGTCACACCGTTCGCTCAGCCGGGAAACCCCAGGCCGAGGATCTTCCGGCTGCCGGCCGACCATGCGGTGATCAATCGCCTTGGTTTCAACAATTCCGGTCATGCTGCAATGGCTTCCCATCTGGACCGCCGGCGCGGCCGGCGCGGACTGATCGGTATCAATATCGGCGCCAACAAGGACAGCGAAAACCGGGTCGCCGATTATGTTGCCGGCGTTCACCGGTTCGCACCTCTGGCCAATTATCTGACAATCAACATCTCATCGCCGAACACGCCCGGCTTGCGAAACCTGCAGGAAGGCGATCTGCTGCACGATCTTCTGAAACAGACGCTGGAAGCGCGCGACAAGGTTGCTGAATCGGGACAATTGCCGAAACCGGTTTTTGTCAAGATCGCGCCGGACCTCAGCGACAGCGGATTGCAGGCCATTGCTGCCGCCGTGATCCGCTTTGGCGGCGACGGGCTGATTATTGCCAATACGACGCTCAGCCGCCATGGCCTCAAGAGCCGGCGGAACCTGAAGCAGGTCGGCGGGCTCTCCGGGCGGCCGCTTTTTGAACGCTCGACGGCGATGCTGGCCCGGGCGCGGCAACTGGTCGGGCCGGATTTTCCGCTGATCGGCGTTGGTGGTATCGACAGCGCCGACACCGCATGGAGCAAGATCGCCGCCGGTGCCGATCTGGTGCAAATCTATACCGGGCTGATTTACCAGGGTCCGTCGCTGATCAGCCGCATCAAGGCGGGTTTTATCCGCAAGCTGGACCAGCGCAATTTTGACAATATCAGCCAGGCGCGCGACATCGAAACCGACCGCTGGGTCGCCCTGTGGCCGACAGACTGACTTCAATCAGGCAGGGAAGGTGCGCCGCAGATTGCCGGCCATGCGCTGCTGCAGGGTAAATCCGCGCGCACCGAGAAAGACCAGCAGCGCCAGCCACAGGCCGTGATTACCCCATAAAGGTGTCGCGATCGCCCAAACGATCAGGTAGAGCACCAGCGAAATCAGCATCATGTTGCGCATGTCGCGCGACCAGGTTGCGCCGATGTAGATGCCGTCCATCTGAAAGGCGAGCACGCCCGCGACCGGTGTCAGCACCGCCCACCAGAGATATCGGTAGGCCGTCTGACGGACGTCCTCAGCCGTTGTCATCATATCGATCAGGACCATGCCGAACAGCGCATAGATGGTCGCCAGTGCAAATGCGATGGAAAATCCCCAGACCAGCGTCAGCCGGACCGCGCGTTCAAAGGCCGGACGATACCGGGCGCCGACGGCCCGGCCAGCCAGTTGTTCGGCAGCCATTGCGAATCCGTCAAGGACGTGACCGCCGATCAGGAACAAATGCATCAGGATGGCGTTGGCCGCCAGAACGATTTCGCCGAACTGGGCGCCCTGGCGGGTAAAGAAGGCAAGGGCGAAGATCAGCGAAAAGGACCGGATCATGATATCGCGGTTGACGGCCAGAAGGCGCAGATATCCGTCGCGCTCCGCGATCCGCCGCAACGATGGCCTGACATGGCGCGGCAGTTCGCGGACGATAAAGGGTACCGTTGCGGCGACCGCGATCAGTTCCGCCAGCACCGAAGCACCGGCAACCCCGGCAACGCCCCAGCCAAGACCGAGCACGAACCAGATTGAAAAGGCGATATTGGCCAGTCCGTAGATTGTCGCCAGCAACAGAACGGTCTTTGATTTTCCGAGCCCGAGCAGCCAGCCGAGCAAAACGAAATTGGCGAGGATGAACGGCGAGGCCCAGAAGCGCACCTGCAGATAGGTGCGCGTTGCATCTGCGATGGCCGGTTCGACATGCATCAGCCAGATGCAGAATTCGACGATCGGCGATTGCAGGACGACAATCGCCAGACCGAGAACGGAAGACAGGATCAAGGCCCGCGCCAGCACCGCCTGCTGCTCCTTGGCGTCGCCAGCGCCGTAGGCCTGGGCGGTCAGGCCGGTTGTGCCGGCGCGCAGGAAATTCAGGCTGCCGAGCAGAATATCGATTATCACCGCACCGATCGCGATGCCGCCGATCAGTGCGGCAATACCGAGCTGGCCGATCACCGCCGTATCGACCAGTCCGACAAGCGGTACCGAAAAATAGGCCGCCGTCATCGGTCCGGCGATGGCCAGTACGGTCCGGTTGCTCACGACAAACGGGCGGACGGCGGCAGTGGCGGGCTCATCCCCGGTTGCCGGTGGTTCTGTGGTTCTGGTGTCTTCCCGCATCCGGCAGCGCACTTTGCTCTCGTTTCATGCTCAGGATCGCTCTATATGCCAAAGCCATGCCGCTTGCCATCGTTCATCATCCCTTCTTCAATGCCGATCTGCCCGACGGCCATCGCTTTCCGATGGCCAAGTTCAGACGGCTGGCGGAAGTGCTTGTGGAAACAGGCCTTGTCGGATCTGACGGTTTTCACGAACCACAGCCCGCAGATCCTGCAATCATCGCCCTGGCCCACGATGCAGGTTATGTGCACGACGTGCTGGAACAGACCGTCCCGGCCATGGTGGAGCGCGGGATCGGGCTGCCGATGAGCGAAGGCGTTGCACGCCGGGCACGCTGCGCCAGCGGCGGCACGCTGTTGACCGGCCGGCTGGCGCTTAAACAGGGCATTGCCTGCAACACCGCCGGCGGCAGCCACCATGCGCGGCGCTCGCACGGCGCCGGCTTCTGCGTCTTCAACGATGTCGGCGTGGCGATCCGCGCGCTGCAGGCCGAAGGCGCGATCGGGACGGCGATGGTGATCGACTGCGACGTTCACCAGGGCGACGGCACGGCTGACATCTTTGCCGGCGACAAAAGTGTCTTCACGCTTTCCATCCATGCGCAGAAAAACTATCCGGTGCGCAAGGTCGCATCCGACTTGGATGTCGGCCTGCCCGACGGAACGGGTGACGCTGATTATCTGGACGTTCTGCGCGACGCAGTGGCTGCAGCGCTCGGCCGGTTTTCGCCCGATATCGTGTTCTACAATGCCGGCGTCGATCCGCATCGCGATGACCGGCTTGGCCGGCTGGCCCTGAGCGATGCGGGGCTGGAGAACCGCGATATGCGGGTTCTGGACATGGTGCGCTCACGCGGCATCGCATTGGCCGGCGTCATCGGCGGCGGTTATGCGGCGGATGTGGATGTTCTGGCATCGCGCCATGCAACCTTGCACCGGGTCGCCGCGCGGTTTGTGTGAGGACGCCGGTCCGAGCGTGACTGCCCCATCACCAGCAGCTACTTTGCGTTGCATCGCTTTTTTCGGCTATCGTGAGGTTAGCCGGATTCAGCCGGTGCAACAGAATACGGGGAGCGACCAAATGAGCGAAGAACAGAGAAACAAGCAGATCATGATCGATGCCTACAAACTCTGGCACGAGAGCAAGGGCGCCAGTGTCGATCACTGGATGGGCATCTTGAGCGACAAGGTCAAGTTCAAGTCGCTGGCCGACGGAGCGGAAAAGCTGGAATTCACCAGCCGGATCAAATCACGGGCGGACATGAAACACTATTTTTCCGGCCTGAGCAAAGACATGGAAATGCTGCATTATTCGATCGATCATATTATCGCCGAGGGAGACAAGGTTGTTGTCGTTGGCCGGACCGGCTGGCGGGTCAAAGCCAACGGGCAGGAATTCGACACGCCGAAATGCGATTTCGTGCGCTTCGAGGACGGCAGGATCGTTTCATTCTATGAATTTTACGATACGGCGATGGTGCTGAACGCCATCGCCGCCGGAGCTTGACGGTCTACGACGTTAGCAGCGTTACCCGCCGCGGTTGCGTGAACCCAGCTTCATGAAGCGCATGATCAGGAAGATCGGCACGACGATCAGCGCACCCAGGAACAGATAGCTGAACGCCTCCCTGAAGACATCGAAACCCATCTGGTAGATGCGGTTCACAAGACGCTGCAACCATTCAAAGATTTCAAGCGGATGCAGGCCGATCACTGACAGGATAAGGCCGACGACAAAGGACAGCACCAGCAGGCGGACAAGCACCCTGAACGGCGTGTCGCCAAGAAACTGGTTCATGCGTTGAGACATTGTCTTTCTCCGTCGGCGGCGATTCTGCGCGTTGCGCGATAGGTAGCGATCCTTTGGCCCGCCGACAAGTGCCGCTTTATACTACGCCAGCAGCGCCTGCAGAGTTTCCAGCCGGTCTGCTTCCGCAGGCGGTTTGTCCCATCTCAGCCGGCTGATGCGGGGAAACCGCATGGCGATACCGGATTTGTGCCGGGTGGATCGGTTCAGCCCTTCAAACGCCACTTCCAGCACCAGGCCGTGCCCGGCATCGGCGCGCACCGACCGCACCGGCCCGAAACGCTCGATCGTATTGTTGCGGACAAATTTGTCGATCTGCTTCAATTCTTCATCGGTGAAACCGAAATAGGCCTTGCCGACCGGAACAAGCTGCAGATCGTCGTCCGGCCCGGTCCAGACACCGAATGTGTAATCGGAATAAAACGACGAGCGCCGGCCGTGGCCGCGCTGGGCGTACATCAGCACGCAATCAACCAGAAACGGATCGCGCTTCCATTTGAACCAGGGGCCTTTCGGCCGGCCCGGCTGATAGAGCGAATCCCAGCGTTTCAGCATGATGCCTTCGGCAACCGCTTCGGGCGGGTCGGCGCGCAGGCGTTCAAGCTGCTGCCAGTCGCCATATTCGACCAGCGGCGAGACATCGATGCGCGGCGATGCGGCGGTTGCGGCGAACTTTTCCAGCGCCGCGCGCCTTTCCCGGAACGGCTGCCGCCGCCAGTCCGTCTCGCCCTCATGCAGCAGATCGTAGGCGCGAATGAACGCCGGGTGGGACAGGATCAGTTTTTTCGACACTGTCTTTCTGTTGAGCCGCTGCTGCAGGTCGCCAAACGGCGCCACCAGCAGACCGTCATCTGTCGGTCTGGCGACAAGAAGCTCGCCGTCGATCGCGCCCTCGAAGGTCATCGCCTCCAGCAGATCCGGGAAGCTCTTCGAAATATCGTCGCCGGTGCGCGAATAGATCCGCCGCACGCCGTCATCGCTGACCGCCTGGACGCGGATGCCGTCCCATTTCCACTCCGCCGCGTAATCGGCGGGTTCGATCTTTTCCAGATCATTGTCGGCAACCGGATGGGCGAGCATGACCGGTCGGAACGGGCCGCGTGCCGCGCTTTCCGGTCGGCCGGTTTTACCTTCAAGCCAGGTGAACAATGGCTCGTACGGCGGCTCGAGTTCGTGCCAGATTTCCTCAATCTCGCTCACATCCCGTCCACCGAAGCGGGCCAACGCCTGTTTGGTCAGCCGCGCGGTGACACCGATGCGCAGCGCCCCGGTGACCAGTTTCAAAAGCGCATAGCGGCCACTGGAGTCGAGCTGGTCGAGCCAGCCCTCCACCAGACCCGGACCATCGCTGCGGCTCGCTGTCTGCAGCGCCTCGACGATTGCGGCAAGCGACGGCAGCGGGTCGTTGCCGCTTGCCAATTGCGGCTCCGGCCAGACCAGCGAAATGGTCTCCGCCAGATCGCCGACATAATCGTATGAATAGCGGAACAGAACCTCGTCCATGCGCTCCGCCATCAGCCCGCGCAGCATCGCCGGTTTGACGGAGGCGATCTGCAAATCGCCGGCCAGGGCGGCAACCGCGTAACCGCGATCGGGATCGGGGGTTTCGGCAAAATAATCCTGCATCAGGCGCAGTTTGCCGTTGCGCTGGGGCGTCAGCGTCAGGCGGTCAATCAGGGCTGCGAAGGCTTGCATGATGAGGTTATGATAGCGCTACAGGTATCCATCGTCACCGATGCCGCCGCTCAGCGCAGTTTTTTCAGGACTGCGCTGCCTGGAAAACAGGTCGGCGTCTGGCCGTTTTTCGCCTGCCATGTGCCGATCGCGGTACGGGTCTTGAAACCGACAAGACCGTCGACGCCGCCGACGTCGTGGCCGAGCGCAACAAGCCGTTCCTGCATGGTGCGGACCTGGCGGCGGTTGAAGCCGTCGAGTTTCGACCAGTTGGTCCTGAGGCCGCCGGCGCCGCGCATGCGGTCCGCCAGATGGCCGATATAGAGCGCGTAGAGATCGGACTCATTGTAGAATTTCAGCACGTAGAAATTCTCCGTCGCAATGAAGGCCGGTCCGAGCCGGCCGGCCGGCATCATCAGGTATCCGGTCTTGCGCAGTTCCGATTTCGGGAACGGTTTGCCGCTGATGCGGGTGACGCCGGCGTCCAGCCATGCCCTGACCGGCCGGCCCTGTTCCGGGCCTTCAAGAGCACAGGAGACGGCGGCCGGGATACTGGCCTCAAAACCCCAGTCGCGGCCCGATTGCCAGCCATGCTGTTTCAGGAAATGGGCAATGGAGGCCAGCGTATCGGGCACCGACGTCCAGATATCCTTGCGACCGTCGCCGTCGAAATCGACGGCATATTGCAGGAACTTCGACGGCATGAATTGCGGCTGGCCGAGTGCGCCGGCCCAGGCGCTTTTCATCTTCGCCGGTGCGATATGGCCGGCCTGAAGGATTTTCAGCGCCGCCAGAAGTTCCGCTCTGAACAAAGCCTTGCGACGGCCCATAAAGGCCTGTGTGGCAAGCGAGCGCACCGCATTATAGGGCAGCGGCGCACGGCCGAAATCGGATTCACGCGCCCAGATGGCAATGATGATTTCCCGCGGCACGCCGTATTTGCGCTCAACGCCATCCAGGGTCTTGCGCCATTTTTTCAACTGGCCGCCGCCGAGACGGGTCAGGCTGGCCAGGCGCTTGGAGGAAAAATAGGCGGCGGGCGCGCGAAATTCCGATTGGCGCTGCGCCGTCGGGCCCTTGGATGAACTGCCCGGCGGGCGCAGGTCCGGCAAATCCCAGTTCAGCGTCAGTTTGCCGGTAGCGGTGTCGAATGTCTTGCGCGATACGCCGGCCTTGCGGGCATCGGGCCAGAGGTCGTTGGCAATCCAGCTGCTGAACTGTTTTTCTACGCTAGCGCGGTTTGCGGCCGGCAGGGCAATATCCGTGGCCATCAGCGACACGGAAAGGCTCAGGAAACCTGAAATAATCGTGCGTATCATTCCGCTTCATCCTCATAACCAACGATATTCAGCGGCCTTGCGCGGATCTGGTTCAGTTCGCACCAGCGAACCAGCGCTTCCTCGCGGCCGTGGGTGACCCAGACTTCCTCCGCGCCGACCTCCCTGATCGTAGCGGTAATCTCGTCCCAGTCGCAATGGTCTGAAATGATCAGCGGCAGTTCGACGCCGCGCTGGCGGGCGCGCTGGCGGACCTGCATCCAGCCGGACGCGAAACAGTTCAGCGGATCGGGAAAGCGGCGCGACCATTTATCGGCGAACGCCGATGGCGGGCAGACGATGATGGCGCCGGCGAAATCGCCCTTCTTGCCGGTGTCGACCGTGGCCGGCGCAAGCGGGCCGAGATCAACGCCCAGTTCGCGGTAAAGATCGCAGAGCTTCTGCAGCGCGCCGTGGATATAGATCGTCTGATCGTATCCGGCCCGACGCAGCAGCGCGATGATGCGCTGGGCCTTGCCAAGAGCATAAGCGCCGACCAGATGGGCGCGCTCGGGAAACTGCCGCACGGACGTCAGCAATCTGGCTATTTCGCCGCCATCGTCGGGATGGCGGAAAACGGGCAGCGCGAATGTCGCCTCCGTGATGAAGACGTTGCAGGCGATCGGTTCAAACGGTGCGCAGGTCGGATCGGCCCGACGCTTGTAATCGCCGGAGGCGACGATGCGCAGCCCGTTCTGTTCGACTGCGATCTGAGCCGACCCGAGCACATGACCGGCTGGGTGAAACGAAACGTCTATGCCGTTGATCCGGGTCACTGTTCCCGGTTCGGCGATCTCGCTCGATCCGGCGAAATTCTCGCCGTAGCGCACCGCCATGATCTTCAGGGTTTCCGCTGTCGCCAGCACGAATGCGTGCCCGGCGCGGGCATGATCGGCGTGGCCATGGGTAATCAGAGCGCGGTCTACCTGCCGGACCGGGTCGATATAAAAGTCGCCCGGCGGACAATAAAGCCCCGCAGGGGTCGGGCGCAGAAGATCGGAAGCGCGCATGGCCGGCCTATTCCGGCTCGAACCGGTTGAGCCGGACCCAGGTCTCTCGGCCTGGCGGACAGACTTCCCAATGGCGCCAGCCGTTCAGGTTGACGTTGTTGCCGTCGCGGGTGCGGACATTGGCGTTCAGTGCCGATGACGGCGAATTATAGGCCTGGCCGGCAACGACCCACATGCCGGCGACAATCCGGCCTTCGACCGCCCGGCCGGCATAAGCGGCGCGAAGCCGCGTTCCGTCAGGCAGAAAGATCGAACGGCCGAACCGGTCGATTTTCGACCAGCCGCCGTCAATTGCGCCGCCGCCCTTGGCGCGGGAATCTTCATTGGCGTTCTGCGGCAAGTATTCGCCCATGCATTCAACGTTCAGCAGGCGGCGCAGAATATCGTTGCGGCTCTCTTCAAAACTGGTCCGCGCCTGCTCGATTGCGCGATGAACCCCCAGATCGATATCAACCGTCAGATAATCTGCGGCCGCCCGGGCTTTTGCCTTTTTCTTCGCCGACTTCGAATTTTTTGACTTCGCCATCGCGGGACCCGCCGATTCACTTCTGAACCCATGACTAAAACGGCTTTCGCGGGTGCCGCAAGTCCCCGCTTGCGTTTGTCCCTCGACACCGGCCCTGCCGCCGCTAAGATTGCCGTGATGACAATCCCCGCTCCAGATGTTGCTGCAGACCAGGGTCGGATTTCCGCCGATCTGCTGCCGGACCGGTTCAGAACCTGGTTTGCCGGGCGCGGCTGGTCGCCAAGGCCGCATCAGCTTGAACTGCTGGCATCCCTGCGTGACGGATCGTCGACGCTGCTGGTCGCGCCGACAGGGGCGGGCAAGACCCTGGCCGGATTTCTGCCCAGCCTGATTGCCCTGGCGGAGCGCGGGCCGGCGAAACCCGGGCAGCCGATCTTCGGCCCGCACACGCTTTATGTTTCGCCGCTGAAGGCGCTGGCCGTCGATATTGCCCGCAACCTGGAAATGCCGGTCGGCGAAATGGATCTGCCGATCACGCTGGAGACCCGCACCGGCGATACGCCGGCGCACAAGCGGCAAAGGCAGAAACTCAATCCGCCTGATATGCTGCTGACGACGCCGGAACAGATTGCGCTGCTGATTGCCGCAAAGGGCGCCGAGCGGTATTTCAAGGGCCTGAAATTCATCATTTTCGACGAGCTGCATTCGCTGGTGACGTCGAAACGCGGCGATCTGCTGGCGCTTGGCCTGGCGCGGCTGCGACGGCTCGCGCCGGATCTGCAGACCATCGGCCTGTCAGCAACCGTTGCCGAACCGGACGATCTGCGGGCTTGGCTGGTGCCGCAAAGCCCGGCCAAAAAGCGGATATTCAGCCGCTTCATCCAGATTGCCGAGGGCGCCAAGCCGAAACTGGAAATCCTGCAGAGTGAATCCCGCCTGCCCTGGTCGGGCCACACCGCGCGCTACGCCTTCCCGGATGTCTATCAGCGCATCAAGGCCCACCGCATGACGCTGATCTTCGTCAATACGCGGTGGCAGGCGGAGATGACGTTTTCCGAACTGTGGCGGATCAACGAGGACAATTTGCCGATCGCGTTGCATCACGGCTCGCTCGACCGCGGTCAGCGGCGCAAGGTGGAGACCGCCATGGCGGCCGGCAAGCTGCGCGCCGTGGTGGCGACATCGACGCTGGATCTGGGAATCGACTGGGGCGACGTGGATCAGGTCATCCATGTCGGCGCGCCCAAGGGCGCCAGCCGGCTGGCCCAGCGCATCGGCCGCTCCAACCACCGCATGGACGAGCCCTCGCTCGGCCTGCTGGTGCCCTCCAACCGCTTCGAGGTGCTGGAATGCCAGGCGGCGCTGAACGCCAATTATCTCGGCGCCCAGGATACCCCGCCGATCCGGCCCGGCGGTCTCGACGTTCTGTGCCAGCATATTCTCGGCATGGCCGTGGCCGCACCATTCGATGCGGTTCAATTGTTCGATGAGATCACCTCCGCTCTGCCCTACCGGGAACTCCCCTGGGAACGGTTCGAACAGGCGGTCGATTTTGTCGCCACCGGCGGTTATGCGCTGAAGACTTACGAGCGTTATGCCCGCATCCGGCGGCGCACGGACGGGCTGTTCGCGCTGACCCATCCGCGCCTTGCCCAGCAATACCGGCTCAACGTCGGCACCATCGTCGAAGCGCCGTCGCTCAATGTCCGGCTCGGCCGCAAGGGCGGCGGGCCAAGGCGCGGCGGCCGGGTGCTGGGGCAGATCGAGGAACAGTTCCTGGAACAGCTGGTCCAGGGCGATACGTTCCGCTTTGCCGGCCGGACATTGCGCTTTGAAGGCATTCGCGACAATGAAGCCTTTGTCAGCAATGCCGAAAACGAAGACGTGCAGATCCCCTCCTATGCCGGCGGAAAGTTTCCGTTGTCGACCTATCTGGCCGACGTGGTGCGCGGCATGCTGGCCGACCCGGCAAGCTGGTCGCAGCTTCCCGATCAGGTGGCTGACTGGCTGCGCATGCAGGCCGACAAGTCGGTGCTGCCCGCCCGCGACCAGCTGCTGGTGGAAACCTTTCCGCGCAGCGACAAGAACTATCTGGTGGCCTACCCCTTCGAGGGCAGGCTGGCGCACCAGACGCTCGGCATGCTTTTGACCCGGCGGCTGGAACGGGCGCGGGCGCGGCCGCTTGGTTTTGTCGCCAGCGATTACGCACTGGCAATCTGGGGCCTGCGCGACATGGGCGCACTGTTTGAAGCCGGCAAACCGTCGATCGACGATTTGTTCGAAGAAGACATGCTCGGCGACGATCTGGAGGCCTGGCTGGATGAATCCTATCTGTTGAAGCGCACATTCAGAAATTGCGCGGTGATCTCCGGGCTGATTGAACGGCGGCACCCGGGCAAGGAAAAGACAGGCCGCCAGGTAACGATTTCCACCGATCTGATCTACGACGTGCTGCGCAGCCACGAACCGGACCATATCCTGTTGCGGGCGACGCGGGCCGATGCGGCGAGCGGATTGCTGGATATCAGCCGGCTTGGAGAAATGCTCTCACGCATCAGGGGCCGAATCAGGCATCAAAGGCTGACACGCGTTTCGCCGCTTGCGGTTCCCCTGATGCTGGAGATCGGCCGGGAGCCGGTTTTCGGCGAAGCGCAGGACGATCTGATCGCCGAAGCGGCCGGCGAGATGTTCGCTGATCCGGCCGCGGGACCGAACGATGACGAGACAGACGCCGATGCGAAAAACAGACCGGGAACCGGGGCCGGAAGCCGGAGCGCAGGCGGTGGCTGAAACGCCGATCATGCTGGCCGGCAGCGCGGTTTCGCTTGATCCTGCCGGGGCTGTGTGGATCGCGTCGCAGCGTATGCTGATCGTCGCCGACCTGCATCTTGAGAAGGGATCATCTTATGCGCGCCGGCAGATCTTTTTGCCGCCCTACGATACGGACGCGACATTGGCGGCGCTCAGTTTGCTGATTACACGGCGAAATCCGGCCTGCGTGATCTGCCTCGGCGACAGTTTCCATGACCTTAACGCCAGCGACCGGCTCACCCCCGGCGCACGCGCGTCGATCCACCAGATGCAACACGGACGCGACTGGATCTGGGTGAGCGGCAATCATGATCCGGAAACACCAAAATGCCTCGGCGGCGACAGCGCCGATGCCGTGCAGGTCTGTGGACTGTCGTTTTGCCACGAACCCGATATCGAAGCGCCGGGCGAAGGCGAAGTGGCCGGTCATCTGCATCCCTCCGCCAGGATCAGGCAGCGTGGACGCTCGGTGCGCCGCCGGGCTTTCGTGACAGACGGGCGGCGGCTGATCATGCCGGCCTTCGGCGCCCTGACCGGCGGGCTCAATGTGCTTGACCCGGCATTTGCAGATCTGTTCGGCAAGCCGGTCCGCGCCTTCATGATGGCCAGCGAGCGCCTGTTTGCCATCGCACCGGCAGCGCTCCGTCCGGATTAGTCCGGCTCAGCGCTCTGCAATTGCCGCTCGTGCCAGACATTGCCGATCGGGCGGCCGATCGACAGCCAAGACTTATCGTGGTGCTGTTTTCAGCGCTGAGAGGACAGCCAGGTCCGGGTTGCCTGTCACCGGCAGGCCGACTTCCATCTGGAAGGCTTCAATGGCGCCGGCGGTCCTGCGGCCCATCATGCCATCCGCCGGGCCCGGCTCAAAACCGCGCTCGGCCAGCATCGACTGGATATTGCTGACCAGCGCCCTGCCCGACGGGCTGACCTGGGCCGCCGCCGCAGCCCAGCCGCCTCTGGGCTCAATCACGATATTGGCTTGCGGCTGCAGCGGGATCGGCTGGAAGATATTCGCAACCGACAGGGCTTTCGCCAATTCGTCATTGGTCATGGACGCGGCAATCGTATCGCGCCGTTTGGCGGCCTGCCTGTCGCCTGATTTCGCCGCGATTGCGAACCATTTATAAGCTTCCGGCAAATCCTTGGGTACGCCAAGACCGCGGGCATACAGAATGCCGACATTGAACTGGCTGTCGCGGACGCCGTGCTCCGCAGCTTTGCGAAACCATCTTGCAGCCTTGACAAGATCGGGATCACCCGTGCCGCCTTCGGCATAGAGAACGGCAAGATTGTGCATCGCCTTGGCGTTTCCGGTCGCTGCAGCGGTCTCATACAGTTCAGCCGCCCGGACGCGGTCCAATGGGACACCCTTGCCTTTTTCATACAACGAACCAAGCCGGAACTGGGCTGGCGCAAGCCCGCCGCGGGCGGCCTTCTCGTACCACACGGCAGCCGTTCCCAGATCGGAATTCACTCCGCTGCCGTCTGCAAAACGTGATGCAATTTCGAACTGTGCCTGCGGAATGTCCGCCAGCGCCGCCTGACGCAGGCCGGCGGAGCCGATCGATACCGGCAGGACGTAGCTTCTTACCCTGCCCGGCTTCGGCAGCGCCGCAGAGCGCGTCTTGGCGCCGGCCAGGGCCGCTGCAACCAGGTTTTCGGTCCGTTCCGTCAGATCGGCTTTTGTCGCCGCAACGGTTTCCGGAACCGACGCCGTGTTACCGACGCTCTGTGGCGCAATCGGCTGGATTGCAACCGTTTGTTCTTCTGCCGCTGAACTATCGGCGATCACCTGTGGCGGAGACGGCATGTTTGCCAGTCCTTGCGCGATCACCGAAGAAATCATGTCGGCTGACTTGATCGGTTCTGAAGCAGCACTTTCCGGCGCGCCGAATGCGATCGAAGCGTCGGCCGAATTGGATTGCAGTTCGACATCGCCCGCTTCCGCCATCGTCGGCGCCGCCATAATATCAGCGAGATCCGATGCATCGGCGGTCATCTGCACATCTGGCGCAATTGTACCGACAACCGGCATTGCATCGTCAGCCTGCACACCCGTCAGCGTGAAACCGCCAATGCTCAATCCGTCGAGCTGCAGCTCTCCACGCCAGTATTTATAGCCGGCGAATGCGGCCGCCGCGATGAGTGCAACCAGCAGGATGAGCGTGACACGCGACCGTCCCTGTTTTTTCCTGACTGCCGGTTTGGCGCCATCGGGCGCAGGCGCATCGGAACCGGCTCCTTCCATTACCGCGGCCCGCGCGGCTCTGCGGGCGGCAGACAGGAACTGGTTGCCCTGATCGTCCTTTTCGCCGTCAAAACCGAGACCGGACGCGGCTGCAAGATCACCAAGCCCGGCGCCCTGACGGGTCCGGCTTTCCGGCGCTTCGCTTTCGCCCGACATCAGCGCCGTGTCCGAACTCGGTGCATTCTGGAGCGCGGAGTCCATCGGCGAGTCGGTTCCAGGTTCCAGTAATGTTTCCGGCTGACCCGATTGGTCCGGCTGATCGTCCGCCTCGGGCGTAAAGGAGTCGGCGCGGCCGCCGGTCGCGCGTTTGAGAATCTGGCTTGATGTCAGCCGGCCCAGGATGGACTGCGTTCCGGCATCAAGATTTGGCGGCAGATCGGCAGCGGCGTCGGCTTCACCCTCATCCGGCCCCTGGTCTGCCGATTCAGACGCCACATCTTCTGGCAGCGCAGTTTCTGGCAGCGCAGTGTCGAAAGCCGGTTCTGCCACCAGTTCGGCGGCATCAAGCGCAACGTTTTCAGCCGCAGCCTGCCCGAATTCCGCGCTACTTTCCGGAACGGCGGAATCGTATTCCGGCGCCGGATCCTGATCGCCTTCGTCAACTGCCTCATGGGCGGCTTCAGGCGTGTCGTAGCCGGCTCCGGGCGCGTCATAGTCTGCGTCATGACCGGCGGCCGCTGTGTCAAAGGCCGACTCAGGCGTATCATGGTCCGTTTGCGGATTTTCAAAACCGGAATCGGCTGTTTCAAAAACAGCTGCCGTCTCGTCGTCAGCCGGCATTTCGGTATCGGAAGCTTCTCCGGCAGGTTCCTGATAAGATTCCGCCGGCTCTTCCGCCTCGCGATAAGCCCCGATTGAAATTTCCGGGATCTCGAACTCGTCTTCCGGCTCGGCGACTTGCGGATCCTGGTAACCGTGTTCGTCCGACTCTTCGGTAACGGCAGCCTGTTCAGATGCCGCCGGTGCTTCGTAGGCAACATCTTCGTCGGGGACAGCTTCGTCGGGAACGGTTTCCTCGTAGGCATGTTCCTCGTGGGCAGCTTCCTCGTAGGCCGGTTCCTCGTAAGCCGGTTCCGCGTAGGCTGTTTCCTCGTAAGCGGGTTCTGCAACCGAAGCTGCACCCCCGGCTTCCAGGTGGGCCATGCGGCCGACGATTGCTTCCATGGTCGCGTTCAGCGAATCCAGCGCATGGCGGGTATCTTCATCAGACGCGGCTGTCGCCTGTCTCAGTTCGCTGATGCTGCTCTCAATCGAAGCTGCAACGGCAACAATTGCCGCAGCACCCTCGCCCGCCTGATCTTCAGGCAGATCGGCAAGAGCCTGCTGCATCGCCATCGGATTGCCGCTTTCCAGCCTGCTCTCGATCACCGCAAGGCTTGCCTGCATTTGTGCAAGAGCGCCACCGTCGGCATCGCCGGTTTCGATCGTGCGGACAACCCGGCCGATCTGATCCTCAAGATCACGGAAAGTGACCGGCTGATCTTCAGGCAGACGGTCAAGACGGTCCTTGATATCGGCCAGGATTGTTCCCAAACCGGCGCCGTCCTCAGATTCCGCCATCATCGGCATGGACCGCAGTTCACGCCGCAGATAGGTGATATCGTTGCGCAGATCCGCCATCTCATCGAGGGCTGAACTGTCACCGGCACCGTCGAGCACTGTGTGCAGGCCGGTCACTTTTTCAGTCAATGCTGAAATGTCGTCATGTGTGCTGATTTTGCGCAGCGCGGCTTCAAACGTCTCCAGCAACGGCACAAGGCGATCGTTTTCGGATCCGCCATGGGCGCCGCCCAGAGGCATATCCGCCAAACGCTTTTCGATGGCGTGCAGGCGGTCGGTGACTGGTGAAATATCGGTTGTTTCCGAAGATCCCGCGGCAAGGCCCGAAATGCGTTCCTCAATCGCCTGCAGGCGATCAGTGACAACAGACATATCCGGCAGCGGCATATCGGCTGCGGCAAATGAATGCGATCCGCCGGCAAGACCGTCAAGGCGTTCATCGATGGCGGCCAGCGATTCCTGGAGGCCGGCCAGATCAGGCATCTCACCGGGCTGATTGTCGGCCAGCCTGCGGTCCATGGAATCGAGGCGTTCGGTAATGGGAGACCAGTCGAGAGCGGCGCCCGAACCGGTCACTGTCAGGCCACGCAATTGCCTGTCGATGGCGACAAGCTGTTCGTTCAGCGGCGAGAGATCGGGCGCGCCTTTCGGCATTTCGTCGAAGCGGCGATCAATTGCTTCCAGCCGATCCGTCAGTGACCTGGTGTCTGCCGGCGCGCTTGCCATCAGATCTTCGAGCCGGGCCTCAATCGATTCAAGCCGTCCGGAGACCGGCTGAAGATCCACTTCGGCTGCTGGCTGCCGCTCGCGCAGATGCTTATCAAGCGCATTGAGCTGATCGGCCAGCGGGCCAAGATCCAGGTCAGCGCTCTTGTTGCCGGCAGTCTCGATGTTGCGTTCGATGGCACCCAGACGGTCCAGTAGAATCGGCAGATCGGGATTGGACGGCTCGGTCTCGCGCATCCGCTGGTCAATCAGATTGAGCTTGTCGGACAGAATCGCAATGTCGACGGAGAGGCCGGACGGCGGCGAATCGTCCGCCATCGAATTCAGCCGGTCATCGATCGTATTCAGCCGCGTTGCGATCGGGGTCAGATCGGCCTGGTCGGAAACGGATGACAGCGTCAGGTCGTCGAGCCGTGCATGCAGCTCTCCCAGCCGCTTGTCGACATTCGTCAAGGCTTCAGACGGATCGGCGATCTGCGGCCTGTCTGAGGCAGCAAACACATCTTCCAGCCGGGACTGCATCTCCGACAACCGGTTCTCGATCGAGTCGAATGCCGGCCGGTCATCGGCGACAGGCTCCGGCCTGCTCAACATTTCCTCGATACGGCCGCCCAGTTCTGCAAACTGGCGCTCCAAGCCGGTCAGGTCGACGTCCGGTTTTTGCTCGCCAATCCGGTCGATGCGGCCGGCCAGCGACGCAATCTGCCGCTCTACGGGCGTGAAATCGATCCTGCCCCGATCCTGCCCGACTTTGTCGATGCGCGCGGTAATATCGGCAAGCCTTGCCTCGATCGAACCGGACTGCAAATCCCGGCGATCGCGGATGATCCCGATTGTCCGGGCCATATCGGCCAGTTTCATTTCAAGCCGGTCGATGGCCGGGTCATGGCCACGCTGGGTGGCAAGGGTTTCGATATTGTCGGCAAGTCCGGAAATCCGGCTTTCCAGCGATGACAGGCCGTCATTGGACTGGGTCGCAACGATCTCGTCGCGGAATGTATCCAGACGGTCCCACAAATCATCTGCGACGACATTCTGTCCGGCAAGCTGCTCGATGCGTGAAACGCGCTCAAGAATATGACTGTAACCCCGCTCAACGGCAGAAAGCGCAGAAGGGGTGAGTTCCAGCTGTGAAAGTTTGTCGGTGATCAGATCGAGCCGATCCTGCATCGACGTCAGCGCATTTGCGCCGGTCCAGCCGTCCGATTCAAGCCGGTGACGCAATTCGCCGAGCTGTTCATGCAGCTGATCTATCGAGCCGGATACCGAATTTCCGCTCGTTGCCAGACCATCGATGCGGTCGCCAAGGGTGACCAGATCATCGCGGATCACGTCGACATTCTTGCCGCGGGCAAGATCGTGCAATGCGGCGATGCGCTGATCCAGCGCCGCGAAATGACGCTCCATCGTCGCTTCGACCTTGGCCCGTTCATCGGGGTTCGGAGCGGCGCGGCCCTGAGCATTTTCGTTCAGCGCCTCAAGCCGCGCCTCAAGCCGGTCGAGAGCCTCCAGCGTAACGTTCTGGGCACGCGGCGAAACACGGTCGGCGGGCGGCGCCGGCAACCGGGGCCGGCCGGATTGACGCGTGGCGGCTTCAACCTGCCGTGCCAGACTGTCGACGGCGCGCCGCAGATCGTCGCGCCCGCGCGGATCCGGGCGCAGTTCATGGGCATCATCATAACCGCGTGCAGGCCGGCGCCGGGTCAGCCGGCCATATTCGTCAAATCCCTGGTTCAAAAGATCATCATCATAGGCCGGGTCATATGCATAAGCATCGTCGTCCAGATATTCTGGCGCTCGATCGGTACGCGGGTTCCAAGACGTTCGGGCTGCCATTGCGACTCCTAAAGACAATTACCGGGCGTTATCAGAAGCACGCCTAATAATCTGTTCCGGCAGTTATACTCAGCCCCGAGAAGATCGCATTTATGGTAAAGATGAGGTTAATGCCTTCCGTGTTCGCCTATCTTTTTGCATATGAGCAACGCATTTTTGCCATATTGGTTTATTGAATCAAAGGTTGACACTTACGTAAGCGTCACTTACCTGACGCACGGATCATGGCCAAACACCTTGCCCAACGCCGCTGAATCATGAATGGTTCACATTGGCTGATATGGTGGGTTTGAAACGGGAAATGCTCGTGGCCAGATTTGAGCAACCACCGTCGATTGCGACCAGAGAGTCCCAATAACAACGGAACAACCACGGAAAAATTATCATGTACACTATAGGCGATCTTTCGCGCGAATTCGGCGTGACACTACGCACACTGCGCTTTTACGAAGACAAGGGCCTGCTGAACCCAAAACGGCAAGGGATGACAAGGCTTTACAACCGGCGTGACCGGGCGCGGCTCAAACTTGTCCTGATGGGCAAGAAAGTCGGCTTCTCACTGGTCGAAATCAAGGAAATGCTGGACCTTTACGACCTGAAAGACGGCCAGGAAACGCAACTGCGAGTTGCTCTTGACCGTTTCCAAAGTCAGATTGACGTGCTGAAATCGCAGAAGGTCGACATTGAGCAGGCGATAGACGAATTGACCCGTACAATGGATGTCGTCTCCGGTATGCTTGAAGAGCGCACAGCTCAGACCGCAGTTGCCTCCTGATCCCTGAACCTACCAATTCGGTGATCAAAAGCGGGTTTCGGTCTTGACCGGAGCCCGTTTTTTGTTTGCGATGCACCTGCTTTTGATAAGGCCAGAAACCGTTTATTTATCACGCCAGAAAATTGACTTGCCGACACCAGGGATCGGTCTTATATCTAGAAAATAAACTTACGTTTACGTAAAAGTAAACTACCGGAGGCCGTTATGCCGATTTACAAGGCGCCTGTCGATGAAGTGCTGTTCCTGTTGAACGACGTGCTCGGATATGAGCGCTATTCCAACCTGACCGGTTTTTCCGATGCATCACCGGATATGGTCGAAGCGATCCTCGGCGAAGCGGCAAAGTTCTGCGAAGAGGTGGTCCAGCCGCTTAATCATAGCGGCGACAGGCAGGGCTGCACCCGCCTCGATGACGGCAGCGTGACCACGCCGGACGGGTTCAAGCAGGCCTATGACACTTACAGCCAGGCCGGCTGGATCGGGCTGGCTGCGGACCCCGACTATGGCGGCCAGGGCCTTCCCTACACGCTGGCGGCGATCCTGAGTGAATTCGTTTCCGCATCGAACATGGCCTGGGGCATGTATCCCGGCCTGACCCAGGGCGCGATCGCAGCGCTTGGCCAGCATGGCAGCGACGAACAGAAGCAGACATACCTGCCAAAGATGATTTCCGGCGAATGGTCAGGCACGATGAACCTGACCGAGCCGCAATGCGGTACAGATCTTGGCCTGATCAAGACCAAAGCGGTTCCGAACGATGACGGGTCGTATGCGGTCACCGGCCAGAAGATATTCATTTCAGCCGGCGAGCACGATTTGACATCGAACATCATTCATCTCGTGCTCGCCCGAATTGAGGGCGCGCCGGAGGGCACAAAGGGCATTTCATTGTTCGTTGTGCCGAAATTCAAGCCCGGCGCAGACGGCAATCCGGGCGACGGCAACGCGGTTTCGTGCGGCTCGATCGAAGAAAAAATGGGCATCCACGGCAATTCCACCTGCGTCATGAACTATGACGGCGCGACAGGATGGCTCGTCGGCGAAGAAGATGGCGGCCTTCGGGCAATGTTCACGATGATGAACGAAGCCCGCCTTGGCGTCGGCATTCAGGGCCTGTCGCAATCGGACGTCGCCTACCAGAACGCTGCCGTCTATGCGCGTGAGCGGGTGCAGGGACGATCGCTGACAGGACCGAAGAATCCCGATGGCAAGGCCGATCCGATTATCGTTCATCCCGATGTCCGCCGGGTGTTGATGCAAATCCGCGCCTTCAACGAAGCCGCCCGGGCGCTCGTGCTGTGGACAGCGCTGAAAGGCGATGTGGCCCACCGGTCAGACGACGAGGCCGACCGCAAGACGGCCGATGATTTCATGGGCCTGATGACGCCGGTGATCAAAGGCGTGCTGACCGACAGGGGATTTGAAAACACCGTCAATGCGCAGCAAATCTATGGTGGCCATGGCTACATTGCCGAGTGGGGTATGGAGCAGTTCGTTCGCGATGCCCGCATCGCCATGATCTATGAGGGCGCCAACGGCATCCAGGCGCTTGACCTTGTCGGCCGGAAACTGCCCAAGGATGGCGGCAAGGCCGTGATGGCGTTTTTTGCCGAAGTCGGCGAGTTCATCAAAGACAATGGCGACAATGAAGACCTGCAGCCCTGGCTGACGCCGCTCGAGGATGGCCTTGATCACCTGCAGCAGGCGACCATGTGGTTCATGCAGAACGCCATGTCGAAGCCGGATAATGCCGGTGCCGGATCGACCGACTACATGCACATGTTCGGTCTGGTGGCGATGGGTTATATGTGGGCTCAAATGGTCAAGGTTGCGCACGAGAAACTTGCAGCCGGCGATAGCCGCACCGAGTTCTTTGAGACGAAGAAGGCGCTGGGCCGGTTCTGGATGGAGCGGGTGATGCCGGAGACGGCCGCGCACCTTGCACGGATATCGTCCGGTTCGGATACGCTGATGGACCTGCCGGCGGAATCGTTCTGACACGAAATAATGATGCAGCCCGGCTGAACATAACCGGGCCTTTGCTCTATATCAGATATAAATTTCAATGACACGGAGGCCATCATGGCGGACGCCTTTATTTATGATCATGTGCGCACGCCGCGCGGACGCGGCAAGAAGGACGGGAGCCTGCATGAGGTTCCCACCGTGCGGCTTGCCGCAACCGCCCTTGAAGCGGTGCGCGAGCGCAACGGGCTTGATACGAAACTCGTGGACGATGTGATCCTTGGCTGTGTCGATCCGGTCGGCGAGGCCGGCGGCGATGTCGCGCGTGCAGCCGTGTTTGCAGCCGATTTCGGCGACCATGTGCCGGGCGTGCAGATCAACCGGTTTTGCGCTTCCGGCCTCGACGCGGTCAATTTCGGCGCTGCCCAGGTGGCATCCGGCAACCATGATATCGTTGTTGCCGGCGGGGTGGAGAGCATGTCGCGGGTCGGCATTGGCGCATCCGGCGGCGCCTGGCCGGTCGACCCGCAGGTGGCAATCCCTTCCTATTTCATGCCTCAGGGCGTTTCCGCCGATCTGATTGCCACCAAATACGGTTTCAATCGTGACGATTGCGACGCCTATGCGGTTGAAAGCCAGAAGCGGACCGCGAAATCCTGGAAAGACAAGCGCTTCGCAAACTCGGTGATCGCGGTCAAGGACATCAACGGCCTGACGATCCTCGACAAGGACGAACATCCGCGCGCAGACACCAATATGCAGTCGCTGGCATCTCTCAATCCGTCCTTTGAACTGATGGGCGAGATGGGCGGCTTCGATTATGTCGGTATCCAGGCCCATCCGGAGATCGAGAAGGTTAATCACGTCCACCATGCCGGCAATTCATCCGGCATCGTCGACGGTGCGGCGGCGGTCCTGATCGGCAACAAGCGTGGCGGCAAGGCCGCCGGCCTGACGCCGCGGGCGAAGATCCGCGCCTTTGCCAATGTCGGCTCAGATCCGGCACTGATGCTGACCGGCCCGGTCGATGTGACGGAGAAACTGCTGAAAAAGGCGAAAATGTCCGTCGACGACATCGATCTGTTTGAGATCAACGAGGCATTTGCCTCCGTGGTGCTGCGCTACATGCAGGCCTTCGATCTCGACCATAACAGGGTCAACGTCAATGGCGGTGCGATCGCCATGGGCCATCCGCTCGGCGCGACCGGGGCGATGATCCTCGGCACGGTGCTGGACGAACTGGAACGGCGCGACCTGAACACCGCACTCGTCACCCTTTGCATCGGTGCCGGCATGGGCACTGCAACCATCATCGAACGCGTCTGAGGCTGATCATGAGCGATTACAACAATTTCGACGTCGTCACCGGCAAGGACGGTTTTGCCGTTGTGACATGGGACATGGCCGATCGGTCGCTGAACGTCATCACCCCCGAAGTGATGGACGAACTTGATGCGATCATCGATCAGGTGGTTGGCGACGAGGCGATCAAGGGCGCCGTGATTACCTCCCAAAAGAAGGACTTCACCGGCGGCGCCGACATCACCATGCTGGCCGGTATCCAGGGGGTGCTGGAAAAACAGAAAAACGCCAACCCGGAAAAGGCGCAGCAGAAACTGCTGGATGCCTCAAGCCGGCTGTCGCAGATCTACCGCAAACTTGAAACCTGCGGCAAACCCTTCGTGGCCGCCGTCAACGGCACCTGCATGGGCGGCGGCACGGAACTGGCGCTGGCCTGCCACGGACGCATTGCCGGCGACCACGCCAAGATCGGCCTGCCGGAAGTCAAAATCGGTATCTTCCCGGGCGCCGGCGGCACCCAGCGGGTTGTCCGCATGGTGACCAACCAGCAGGAGGCGATGCAGTTTCTGCTGCAGGGCCGCACACTCGACGGCAACAAGGCAAAAGCGATCGGCCTGTTTGACGACGTCGTGCCGGCGCGCTCCGTCGTGGCAGCGGCGAAGGCGATGCTGAAGGCCGGTGTCGACCCGGTTCGGGAGTGGGACAAGAAGGGCTACCGGCTGGAGGGCGCGCAGAAGATCATGTCGCCTGCCGGCTTCCAGTTCTGGCCGGCCGCCAATGCGATCTACCGCAAGGAGACGTTCGACAATTATCCCGGCGCCCGCGGCATCATGCATTCGGTCGTGGAAGGCCTGATGCTGCCGATGGATCTGGCATTGCGGGTCGAGAGCCGGTATTTTGCCCATGTGCTGCAGACGCCGGAAGCCTCGGCGATGATCCGCTCGCTGTTCGTCTCCATGCAGGAATTGAACAAGGGCGCGCGGCGGCCGGCGAACGTGCCGCCGGCCAGGCTGAAGAAAATCGGCGTGATCGGTGCAGGCTTCATGGGCGCCGGCATTGCCTATGTCACGGCAAAGGCCGGCATGAACGTGGTGCTGCTCGACCAGAGCATGGACGCCGCCGAAAAAGGCAAAAATTATTCAGCGGACCTGATGAAAAAGGCGATGTCGCGCGGCCGGGCAACCCAGGCGGAGAGCGATGCGCTGTTGAAAAAGATCGAACCGGCCACCGATTACGCCAGGCTGAAGGGATGCGATCTGGTGATCGAAGCGGTGTTCGAAGACCGCAACGTCAAGGCCGCGGCATTCGAACAGGCCGAAGCGCATCTTGGCAAAGCTGCGATTTTCGCCTCGAACACGTCGACCCTGCCGATCACCTCTCTGGCGGAAGCCTACCGGGATCCGGCAAGCTTTATCGGCATCCATTTCTTCTCGCCGGTCGACAAGATGATGCTGGTGGAGATCATTGTTGGCGAAAAGACCGAAGACACGGCGCTTGCCACGGCGCTGGATTATGTCCGTGCCATCAGGAAAACGCCGATTGTCGTCAATGACAGCCGCGGCTTCTTCGCCAACCGCTGCGTCACCGCCTATCTGCTGGAAGGCCATCTGATGCTGACGGAGGGCGTGCCGGCGGCCATGGTGGAAAATTCAGCCCGCATGGCCGGCATGCCGGTCGGGCCACTGTCGCTGAACGACGAGGTCGGCGTCGATCTCGGCTGGAAGATCCTCAAGGCGACGGAAGCCGATCTCGGCGCCAGGGCGATCAATCCGGCACAGAAGAAACTGCTTGAGGAGATGGTTGTGCGGCGTGAGCGTTTCGGCCGCAAGAACGGCAAGGGTTTCTACGATTATCAGGGCCGAAACAAGGTGCTTTGGCCGGGCCTTGCCGATCTTGCCGCACCGAAACCGGCGGAGCAATTCGATGTCGGCGAACTGAAGCACCGGCTCCTGATCGTCCAGGCGCTGGAGGCAGCGCGCACGGTTGAAGAAGGCGTCGTCACCGATCCGCGCGAAGCCGATGTCGGCTCCATCCTCGGCTTCGGTTTCGCGCCCTATACCGGCGGAACGCTGTCCTACATCGACGGTATGGGCGCATCGGCTTTTGTTGCCCTTTGCAGGGACCTGCAAAAAACCCACGGCGACCGCTTCAAACCCAATGCGCTGTTGATTGAGATGGCGAAAAACGGTGAGACGTTTTACGGCCGGTTCGGCAAGAGCGGCAGGAAAAACGGCGGCAAACGCAAGGCTGCATGATCGGGATGGCGTGACGGCGGCGATAACACTTGATTCAGCAGGTGTGGGGAAAAAGCCTTGCACCTGCTTTCCTTTTGCCGCTGACCATTTATACCGACAGGCAAAAGGAACAACACGATGCGGACAATCGATTATTATTTCACCCTGCTGTCACCGTTTGCCTATCTCGGGCACAGGGCATTTCTGGATGTTGCGAGCAAACACGGAACGGAAGTGCGCTTCAAGCCGGTCAGCATCATGGGCGTGTGGGAGGATTCCGGTGCGGTTCCGGTACCCCAGCGTCCCAAGGCACGGCAGGACTACCGGATGATCGAATTGCAGCGCTGGCGGGAGATCCGCGGCGTGGCGCTGACGCTTGCCCCGAAGCATTTCCCGACCAGTCCGGTTCTGGCCGACAGGACGGTGATCGCCATGGTGGAAAAGGGCAAGGATCCGGCCGATTACATCGAGGCGGTGTTCCAGGCGATCTGGGTCGACGAAGAAGATATCGCCGACGAGACCGTGCTCGCCCAGCGGCTGGCCGATACCGGCCATGACAGCGCAGAGTTGCTGGCTGCGGCGCAAAACGAACTGTCGGCAGAGATCCACGAGCGCAATACCGCAGAGGCCGTGGCTGCCCACGCCATCGGTTCGCCCTGTTATGTGCTGGACGGCGAACCGTTCTGGGGCCAGGACAGGATCGGCCTGGTTGATTCCGCGCTGACGACAGGGCGCAAGCCGTTCTCAGCCTGAGTTGATACAGTCTTTACGCTTCGCAAAAGCCCTCCCCGCGCACCTGCCCGGACAGTTTAAACATCTCGAATCTCCTCGATACAATATCCGGATGGCTTATTATTATGGTTAATTTAAAGTTGAAGCACCTATTGTTGGTAGATGTTTAACTAGATTCAAATTAAACGTTGCAAAAATTAGAATATATTTCGCTTAACTCATCCAGCGATTGCATTCACTATCATTTGATTCATTTTATTACGCAAAGTTCCTGCGCTAGAAGACACGGCCAGGGCAATGGCGCTGAAGCAATATTAATGCATCGGCAATACCAACTCCCGAAGCTGTCTCTTTAACCGGAAGCAGGAGAAGAGTAATATGCGTTTTCAAAATACTGCCAAAGCAGGCATTCTGACTGGCGTCGTTCTGGCAACCGCCATGGCAGTTTCTGCCGCGTCGGCAGCAAGCAAGCTGGACAAACTCGTCGCGCAGAAAGCCGCGACTGTGGAACGGCTTTCCACGCCGACCATCAGATGCGCAATCAGATCAAACCGCGGATCGACCAGATCTCGCTCTCCGTGCAGAGCCGGTTCCACGTTGAGGAAATGTGCCTGATCAATCCGGAAGGCGCGGAACTTTCGCGCATTGTCGGGCGTGAAATCGCAGACGACCTGGCCGATGACGAGACCGGGGCAAGCTTTTTTGCGCCGGGCTTTGCGACACCGGTCCGCAAGGTTCACATCTCGCCGATCTATATGTCGGTCGACGCCAACAAATGGGTGACAGCCTATGTCACGCCTATTGTCGTGGATGGCAACAAGAAGGCGATCCTGCATTACGAACATACGCTGCGGTCGTTCCAGGATGCGCTCAACAAGCGGATGGAGCGCGAAAAAGGTGTTGTTCTCGTCGCCATTGACGCCGACGGATATGTTGTTTCCGACAGCCGCAAGGCGATTGAGATCAACAAGAAGGGCGATTCGGAAGACCGGGCCGACTATTTTGACGCGTTCGACCTTGCCGGCCTGAACCTCACCGCAGTGCGCAATGCTGCCGGCGGAAAAGCCGACAAGGGTGCGGGCACCGTCAAAGCCGGTGGCAAGAGCTATTCCGTTGCCTATCGGACGGTCGAGGACTGGACAATCCTGGCGTTTCACGCCGAAAACCCGGACAGCTGAAAATAGTGTGCCGGGCCCGCAGACGGACCCGGCACACAATTAGAGTTCGGTAACACAATTGCTGCCCGCCAATGAGCGCGGCAGCTTGGTTCAAAAAATGCGTCTTAAACAAAAGACAGTCATCCAGTTCGTCTTATGCGCCATCCTGCCGCTTGCCATCGGCTCGGTTGCGTCCTTCATGTCGGCCCGGGAAACCATGCGCCAGGAGGTCTCAACACAGCTCCAGAACGGCACTGGTGATACCCTGCGCAACCTTGAAGTGGAACTGGCCGGCAATCTTACCGATCTTGCCGCATGGAGCCGCCTGCGGGTCATGCAGGACGTTCTGATCGAAGACGATTCCGGTGAGATCAAGGCGGCGATGACCAGCCTGCAGCAGCAATATCCGGATTTTGAATCGCTGCTGGTCACCGATCAGGGCGGACGTGTCGTCGCGGCAACGGACGATGCGCAGACAGGCTCGGAACTGGGCGATCTGCAGGCATTTTCAAGCGCAATGGCCGATAACATCTATACCGGCCCATTCGGATCGAACAGGCTTTCCGCCAGCAAGACGGTCCTGTTCGCAGTTCCGGTGCGGGCAGATTACGATGCCGGAACGATTATCGGGTCGGTCATCGGCGTGATCGACTGGACCCGGATCCGGAAGCGGCTGGAGCGCGCTCAGGTTGCCGGCGGACAGCAGAACGCGGACCGGGTTCTGCTGCTGCACGATGTCCGCAGCAACGAAACGATTTACCTGTCCGGCGTCGCCAATGCCGGCATCTGGAACAAAGCGGCAGTCGGCCTTCATGGCAGCGGGCCCGATGGCCATGACGTGCACAATGTCGGCGCCACTGGCAACGTCACGACAATATCGCGGGGCGGTCAGACCTTTCTGCTGACGATGACGCCATCAATCAGCATCGGCCTGCTAGAAGATCCCAACTGGACCCTGCATGCAGCCGTGTCTGCCGATGTCGCCTATGCCGGCATTTCAAAACTGGCCGAAACCTATTTCATTGTCGGCGCCATTGCCCTCCTTGCGGCGCTGGTTCTGGGCTGGTTTGCAGCCAACAGCGTCGTGCGGCCGATCATGGCGATGAAAATGGCTGTTGGCATGCTTGCCGGCGGCGACAGCAATCACACCGTTCCCGGCGGCGACCGCAAGGACGAGATCGGTGAAATGGCCCGCGCGCTTGAACAGATCCGCGCTGTCGGCATCAGGGCGGCGCAGGCGCAATCGTCACTCGACGATGCCTCCTCGCCAATGATGATCGTCGGCACGGATGGCCGGGTGATTTTTCCCAACAAGGCGATGCGCAGGCTATTCAAGACACTCGGTGCGAACCTTCGCAGCGAACTGGACGGGTTTGCCAGCGATGTTCTGACTGGAACGATATTCGACAGGTTGCACAATCTGGCTGAAATGCGGATCGAACATCTGAACATGCAGGATGAACCTTTATCCGCTCGCATGATCGCCGGCGGCCATACGATCAGGCTGACCGCAAGTCCGGTCTTCAATGAAAAACGCGATCGCCTCGGCGCCGTAATCGAATGGCAGGATCTGACGGCCCAGGTGGCTGTCGAAACCGAGATTGCCGGCATTGTCACGGCAGCAGGCGAAGGCGATTTCTCCCAGCGGCTGCGCGAAGCTGACAAGACCGGTTTCATGGCAGACCTCGCCCACGGCATGAATGAACTGCTTGATGTCACAGACAACGGCCTCGACCAGGTGGTCAAGGTGGTATCGGCGATGGCTGAAGGTGACCTGAGCAAGCGCATGAATGGCCGGCACATGGGCGCGTTCCTGCAATTGCAGCAGGATGTCGACCGGATGGGCGATCAGATGGAAGAGATTGTCGGCCGCATTGCCGATGTCTCCGGCGCGGTGCAGACGGCAACAGAGGAAATCTCCTCAGGTATTACGGATCTGTCGACCCGGACTGAACATCAGGCCTCCTCGCTTGAGGAAACGACCGCATCGATGGAAGAACTTTCGGCAACGGTGCGGCAGAATGCCGACAATGCCCAGGAAGCCAACCTGATGGCGGCCGGCGCACGCAAGCTGGCGAGCGACGGCGGCGACGTCGTTGAGCGCACGGTCGCCGCGATGGGCAGTATTGAAGGGTCGGCAAAAAAGATCACCGAAATCACCGCTCTGATTCAGGAGATTGCCTTCCAGACCAACCTTCTGGCCCTGAATGCCTCCGTAGAAGCCGCCCGCGCCGGCGAGGCCGGGCGCGGATTTGCCGTTGTCGCCAATGAAGTCAGGGCGCTGGCGCAGCGCGCTGCGGCCGCTTCCAAAGACATCAAGGACCTGATCGCCAACACCGGCAGTCAGGTGCAGGAGGGCGTCAGACTTGCCGGCGAGGCCGGCGGCGCGCTGGAGGAAATCGTCACGTCGGTCAAGAAAGTCGCCGATTTCGTTTCCGAAATCGCGGCGGCAAGCCAGGAACAGACATCGGGCATCGAGCAGGTCTCCAGCGCAGTCACCAGTATGGATGAGACGACCCAGCAGAACGCTTCGCTGGTTGAAGAGACGACGGCGACGATCCAGTCGGCGGCCGCTCAGATGGTCGAACTTCAGCAGGCTGTCGGTTTCTTCAAGACGGCAAATAACCCGAACGTGCCGGTGCACCGTACGGATAATGAAGAAACCGCCGTTGACGGCAGCGAAATGCCGCTGCGTGTCATGGCCCGCAGGAGGGCGGCGCATGCCAACACCGGCGATACGGCGATTAAGCCGATTGACGCAGGCTGGGAAGAGTTCTGAGAGCGATCGACATAACGCGACGATAAGGGTGTTTTTAACCTCTTGCCGTCATGATTGCAGGCAAATGACAAGGATACCGACCTGATGGACGTCAATTCAGCTTCCGCCGCCGGCGGCTATGACAGCACGCTTCTGGATCTGCGCACCGACGGTGACGATCTCAATCTCAACCAGTTTGTCGCCTTTTCAATCGGCGAGCAGCATTATTGCGTCGACATCATGCAGGTGCGCGAAATCCGCGCCTGGGACGGTGCGACGACGCTGCCGAACGCGCCCGCCTATGTGCGCGGGGTGATCAATCTGCGCGGCCACATCGTGCCGGTGATCGACCTGCGCGCCCGCTTCGGCCAGGGCAATACCGACACCGACAAGGGCGCGGTGATCGTCATCGTGATGATCGGCGAAAAGCTGCACGGTCTGCTGGTCGATGCAGTGTCTGATATTCTCAGCATCCGGCCGGATGCCGTCGCCGACGCCCCTGAAGCGGCATCAGACAGCGGCCTGCTGACTGGCATCATCACCCAGGAAGACAAGATGGTCGCCGTCATCGGGCTGGAGCGGCTGTCGGCGAGTTGAACGGCAGACGCCGCCGCCGCAGAACAATCTTAACCTAACAGGCAAGCCGTTTGTTCAGACAAACCTGTTCTACTCAACCGCGATATTCACGTTGAACACGAACGGTAATCCCCGCCCATGAAATGGCTTGCCATCATCAGACTTCATATTGCCGCATCGCTCGTTATTTGCAGCGGACAGTTCACCCATGCCAATTCACTGCATGAAACCACCGGGCATTTCGGCTATCAGCATTCGGCGGAGCGAACTGCCCAGACGGCAAGCACAGATCATGAGCACCATCATGCCGGCCACGAACATCATCCCGGCCACGGACATCCGGGCGCGCTGCCTGTAGAAGGCCAGACGGGCAGCAACCAAGCCCATAGCGAAGGCGGCCTGCATTGCGGTGCGCCAATGTTGGGCGTGTGCGACGAAACCAACATGGATTCCCCGCCAAAGAATCAAACAGTCTATGTACGCGCTGTGAACACGCCCTTGTTTGCGCGCACCAGCCCCGAACCGCCACCTCCACGAACCTGATTCCAGTACTCCAATCGCAGCAATCCCGCTTTGTGAAGGGCCATAACGCCTGCTTCCACATGCCGGATTGCCATTTGAAACGGGCAATCGAAGGTTCGATTATGAGAAGAAAACAAAACACAATTAAAAGGTTGATCGCAATCGGGCTCGTCACGGCTGCATTCAACGCAACCGCGGTCGCCCACAATGGCGCGACCGGCATCGTCAAAAAACGAATGAATGCCATGTCGGCGATCGGCAAGGCCGTGAAATCCATTGCCACCATGGTCAAAGGCGACACCGGATATGACCGCGCAGCTCTCAAAGCCGCGGCAAGCACCATTAGGGGCCATTCAGGAGACAATCTGACACGATTGTTTCCTGCCGGCAGCGGCGGCGGCAAAAGCGAGGCCAGGCCGGATATCTGGCAGAACTGGGAGCAGTTTGAGATGCTGGCCGATGAGTTGAACCGGCAAGCGGTCCATCTGGCATCGCTGGAGGCAAGACCGTCACCGATGGAATTCGGCAAGCTGGCTGCGACATGCAAGGGCTGTCATGAAAAGTTCCGGCTCAAGAAAAATTGATCATGGCGGTTTGCCGGCGGTAAACGCCGCCGGCAAGCCGATTTACCGGTTGCCGGGTCCACGCCCGCACAAATCACCTGTATATTTGATAGAATTCAATATTGATGTATCGAATATTCAACTACAGGTATATTCAAATGAATTATAGTTAATTCAAAACAAACCTGAAGTTTATTATTTTATTACGTGCTTCCAGTACAAGCAGGTTTGGAAGACAAAATCGGGACATGAGCTCAAATGAAATCCGTAAAACAGGCCGCATTCGCGGCATGCACTGTGCTTGCCCTCTCGGGCTTTGGTGCGTCTGGTGCTTTGGCTCAGTCTGGTCACGGCGAACACGCGCAGATGTCTCCCGGACACGACGGTGATTCCGATCATGGTGCGATGCCTTCGGGAAGCTCCGCCCATGGCCAGGACGGCATGATGATGGTGCACGGCTCGCCGACTGTCGCAAGGACTGTTCTGTTCCCGCACAAGGCTCATCTGGATCAGGCCGCAGGGCGGAACATCCATGTCGTCGCAAACGGATCTTCGACAGGGATCATGGATCTCGTCAGCGGCAAAGCGGAACTGGCGATGATTTCTGCCCCGCTTGAGGAAGTGCGGGCATCGATCGAGCGCCGATCGCCCGGCATGCTCGGCGATACACAATTCACCGAACACCGGATCGGCAGCATAAAGATTCAGTTCATTGTTCACCCGGATAACCCCGTGCGGTCTATCTCCCGGCAACAGATGCGCGAAATTCTGACCGGTAAAATCGTCAATTGGCGTGAACTCGGCGGAGAAAACCTGCCGATCATCGTATTCACCACCCCGGCCGGCAAAGGTGCTCGTAACCTGATCGAAAACGAATTCCCCGGTGGCGAGCCGATCACCGGCAAAGCCCGCAAGCTGACGGCACTGTCACAGGTGACGAAGGTCATCAGCCAGGCGCGCCCGGGCATCGGGTTCGGCAATCAGACAAGCATCGACGCATCGGTTGCCGTAGTGCCCGGACTTGAGATCGAACAGCCGCTCGTGCTGGTGACAAAGGGCAACCCGAACGCTGATGTCAGGGCGCTGATTGCGGCGATGTCCAAGATGCATGGCCAGATGTAGACGGCAGCCACCGCAAAAAATCAAAAATCTTCGAGGACTAAAATGAGCCTGAAAAATTTCAGAATGAACCTGACTGCGAAACTCGTCTCGGTCATTGCCGTGGCGTTGTTGTCGATGATGGCCATTGGCGCGATTGCGATCCAGGGCTTGCGCGACAATGCCTCCGATGCGCAGCACATTGTGACAGACGGCCTTCGCCAGCTTGGCGTTGCCGGGGATCTTCGCGCGGGCTTCGCCCGGCTTGATGCCCTTGTGGCAAAAGCGCCGCTGGAACTTGATCTGCCGAAACTCGAAGACGAACGAAGCCAGTTCCGGTCGATCACCGGGAAATTGACTGCAGACCTGAAAGTTTTTCAGAATGACGGCCATGCCGGGGAGATGCAGGACGTTGAACAGTCCGCAACGGCGCCTGAACCGGCAACCGGGTCCGGGCACCAACATGGCGGCGAGGCTCCGGCGGATGATCATTCGACGGCGACAAGCGGACATGCGCGGCATGTCGCGGAAATGCTCGTCGCACTGGATCATTTTGTGGCCGAAGGTGAAAAGGTCTATGATCATGCGCTGCAGTTTGACCAGCAACAGGCCTTTGATGTGCTGAACGGCGGCGCAAAAGAGGCGCGGGCCCATCTGGAAGGTTCCATTCAGGAATTCATCAAGGACGCCAACAAGGATGCGCAATCGTTTGCTGACCGTATCGCGCAGAACCGCGACACGCTGACCTGGACGATGGTCGGCACCGCTTTGGCGCTGGTCATACTTGTCGTGCTGATGGCGATCTTTGTCGTCGGCGGCGCGACGCGGGCGCTGCGGGCGATGACCGGCGTGACCGGAAGACTGGCTGCCGGCGATATGGAAGTTCATATCCCGGGCGGCGAGCGGCACGACGAAATCGGCGAAATGGCCCGCTCGCTCGACCAGATCCGCGCGGTCGGCATTCGCGCCGCGCGGGCGCAATCCTCGCTTGACGATGCGTCCTCGCCGATGATGATCGTCGACCCGGACGGAAAAGTGATCTTTCCCAACAAGGCAATGAATGCACTGGCTGAAGATCTGGCCGCCGATCTTGGTGGCGAGCTCAGCGGATTCAAGGAAAACAGCCTGGCCGGCGTCCTGTTCGACACGCTGCACAATCTGGATTCAATGCGCGCAGACCGCATGGTCAGTCTGACAGTGCCGGCATCGGCACGCATGGCGGCAGGCGGCCGGATTGTGGATTTGATGGCAAGCCCGGTCTTCAACGATCAGGGAGACCGGCTCGGCGTGGTTATCGAATGGCAGGATCGCACCAGCCAGGTTACCGTGGAGAACGAGATTGCCGGCATCGTTCATGCAGCCAGTGAAGGCGATTTTTCGCAGCGCCTGCGTGAGGCTGACAAGAACGGCTTCATGGCAGACCTCGCCAATGGCATGAACGAATTGCTCGATGTTGTCGATCATGGCCTTGGTCAGGTTGTCAGGGTCGTCTCGGCACTGGCTGAAGGCGATCTGACAAAACGCATGCAGGGCACGCACAAGGGCGCATTCCTTCGTCTCAAGGAAGATGCCGACCGGATGGGCGAGCAGATGGAAGACATGCTCGGGCGGATTGCCGGCGTAACCCACGTCGTCAAGGCGGCGACCGACGAGATTTCGTCTGGCGTCATGGATCTGTCGGTGCGAACCGAACACCAGGCCTCCTCGATTGAGGAGACAACAGCCTCGATGGAAGAACTTGCAGCGACAGTGCGGCAAAATGCCGACAACGCCCAGGAAGCCAACCAGGTTGCTGCGGGCACACGGGAGGCCGCGGTGTCCGGCGGTGACGTGGCAAACCGTGCAGTAAAGGCGATCGAGATTGTCGGGCTGATCCAGGAGATTGCCTTCCAGACCAATCTTCTGGCGCTCAATGCATCTGTCGAGGCTGCCCGCGCAGGTGAATCCGGACGCGGTTTTGCGGTCGTCGCAAATGAAGTTCGAGCACTGGCCCAGCGCGCCGCCAGCGCGTCGAAGGATATCAAGGAGCTGATCACCAATTCCGGAACTCAGGTCCAGGAGGGCGTCAAGCTGGTCGGCGAGGCCGGCGCTTCGCTTGAAGAGATCGTGGCGTCCGTCAAAAAAGTGGCGGATTACGTTTCCGAAATCGCGGCCGCCAGCCAGGAGCAGACCTCCGGAATCGATCAGGTTTCCGGAGCCATCACCAGCATGGACGAGATGACTCAGCAAAATGCGTCTCTGGTGGAGGAGGCGACCGGGGCAATCCAGTCGGCTGTCGGCCAGGTTGAAGATCTCCAGGCGGCCGTTGGTTTCTTCAAAACGTCGCGAAGCGACCGCAATGATACGGATGCCAAACCGGCCAGTGGCGCGCCCCTGCGCGACATGGCCCTCAAGATGTCGAAACCTTCAACCGCGCCCGTTCGGCCGCAAGACGGTGCTTCAGGCCGGCGTGCCGCCTCGGCGGCGGCAGAGATGGCCGACAGTGACTGGGAAGAATTCTGAGACCTGGACCCGGCACAGGTTCGGCCGTGAATTCATGTCCGCTTGCGCGAAACCTACCTTGCCGGTTCTCCTGCCAGTTCTCCTGAAAGGGCCATTGCAATAAGCCGTCGGGTTTCGTCGACGCCATAGAGCGCGACGAAATTGCCGAAGCGCGGACCCTGGTCCTGGCCGAGCAGCACCTGGTAAAGCCCCTGGAACCAGTCGCGCAGATTTTCAAATTCATGCGCCTTGCCGACGGCGTAGACCTCATTCTGAATGGTTTCGCCATCCGCGTCGGCCGGCAGCGCCACCAGCTTTTTATCAAGATCGGCCAGCGCTGCGCGCTCCAGTTCGTTTGGCGGCCGGAACGTCTTGGACGGTTTGACAAAGTCTTCATAATAACGGGCGGCATAACCGACCAGTTCGTCGAGGCGCGGATGGTTTGCCGGATCGGCGCCCGGCGCGTAGCGCGAAATAAACCCCCACAGAACGGCCTTGTCGCCGGAATTGGACGCGCTGACCAGATTGAGCAGCATGGCAAACGACACCGGCACATCATCGGAGGGCGGATTGCCGGCATGGATATGCCAGACCGGATTGTTGATCTGCTTGTCCAGCGGCTGATCCTGATAATTGCCGAGATGGGCGAAATAATCGTCGGCCGTGCGCGGAATGACATCGAAAAACAGCCGTTTGGCGGTTTTCGGCTTGGAGAACATGTAAAGCGACAGGCTGTCCGGCGAGGCATAGGACAGCCATTCGTCGATCGTCAGGCCGTTGCCCTTCGATTTGGATATCTTCTGGCCCTGTTCGTCCAGGAACAGTTCGTAATTGAAACCGTCCGGCGGCGGGCTGCCGAGCGCCCGGCAGATCTTCGACGACAGGTTGACGGACTCGATCAGATCCTTGCCGGCCATCTCGTAATCGACCCCAAGCGCATGCCAGCGCATTGCCCAGTCGGCCTTCCACTGACATTTGACATGGCCGCCGGTGACAGGAACCGTGACCGTCTCGCCGGTTTCCGGATCGGCGTAGCTGACCGTTCCGGCGCTTGCGTCGCGGCCTGTCATCGGAACCTGCAGCACCGAACCGGTACGCGGGCAGATCGGCAGGAACGGCGAATAGGTTTCGCGCCGCTCCGGGCCCAGCGTCGGCAGAATGATCGCCATCACCTCGTCATAGACTTCCAGCATCCGCATCAGCGCGGCGTCGAAGCGGCCGGAGGTGTAATAATCGGTTGAGCTTGCGAATTCATAATCGAAGCCGAAACGATCGAGAAACGCCCTGAGCCTGGCATTGTTTGCTGCTCCGAAAGAGCCTTCCGGGCTGTCGAAGGGATCGGGCACCGTGGTCAGCGGCTTACCGATCCAGGCTTCCATCATGTCCCGGTTCGGCACATTTTCGGGTACCTTGCGCAGCGCGTCCATATCATCGGAGAAACACAACAGCCGGGTCGGCACGGAATTGTTTGTCAGAACCTGGAAGGCATGGCGAACCATGGTGGTGCGCGCAACTTCGCCGAACGTGCCGATATGCGGCAGGCCGGAGGGCCCATAACCGGTCTCAAGCAGAACTTCGCCGTCAAAACCCGGTTTGTTTGTCCGCGCCACCAGTTTCCGGGCCTCTTCGAACGGCCAGGCTTTGGCAACATTGGCGGCTGCAATGAGATCATCTGGCCAGGATCGGGTGTCGGCGGTTTGCGTGGTCATGTCGGGTCTGCTGATTTACGGGGCTGCTGAAATTGCGTCGCGGCGCCGGGTGCGGCGAAAAACCGCCCGGGCGCGGCGGACACTAGTCATGCACGGCACAAGCGTCAACGCGGCAGATATGGCTTGCCCTTTCCTGCCCCGCCGAAACCTGATTTGGCTTGCCGAACGGCGCGACAGCTCTTAGGTATGCCGCAACATCTGCCAGCAAATTCCACAAGGCAAAAGTCCCCCGGTAAAATCCCCGGTACAAATTCCCGATACAAATTCCCGATACAAATTCCAAGGCAAGCTCAATGACCCAATCCGTTACTCCGCAAGAAGCGCTTATCTATGTCATGGTGACGATTTCGGCAGCCGACGCCTCCATGTCGGACGCCGAGCTGTTGCAGATCGGCGACGTGGTGCGCACCCTGCCCGCTTTCCGCGATTTCAATAACGACCAAATTCTGCTTGTCGCGCAGGCGGCCGGCAAGGTTCTGGGCGGCGATGAGGGCTTGAGCAGAATGCTCGATGTCGTCGCCGACGCGCTGCCGGAAAAACTGCACGATACCGCCTATGCGATGGCCGTCGAGATTGCCGCTTCCGATCTCAATGTCCGGCAGGAAGAGCTTCGCTTCCTGCAGATGCTGCGCGACCGGCTTGGCCTCGACAAGCTGACAATTGCCGCCATCGAGCGTTCCGCGCAGGCCCGTTTCCGCACGCTTTGACGGCCGGAACAGATCAGGCCGTAACGGACTGAACACGCTCATTTGAGCGGTGCGGCCGGCTGCGTACTGGATTATGCATTCCATTTTCCCTATCTGTTCGGTGGAACGACCGAGGATTCGAATATGGAACAATTGCCCTTTTCCGAAGCGACCATCCGGCTGGCGGCGTTTCTTGGCATCTTCGTGACCATGGCGGGGCTGGAACTGGTTCAGCCGCGCCGGATACCGAACAGGCTGAAGGGCGCACGGTGGATGACAAATCTGGCAATGGTGGCCCTGAGTTCGGTTGTCATGCGCGTCCTTTTCAAGTTCGTCGTAACTTTTGCGGCGGTCGGATCGGCCATCTGGGCCGAGCAGAACGATTTCGGGCTGCTGAGAACATTCGGCTTGCCGCTTTGGCTCGCGGGCCTTGCCGGTTTTGTGCTGCTGGATTTCGCCGTCTGGCTCGAGCATGTCGCCTCGCACAAGATTCCCATTTTGTGGCGCATCCACCGGATGCATCATTCCGATGTGGATTTCGACGTCACGACGGCGCTCCGCTTCCATCCGCTTGAAATCATACTGTCGATGGCCTGGAAATCCGCCATCGTCGCCCTGTTCGGCGTCCCGGTCCTGGCTGTGCTGATATTCGAGATCGTCCTGAACGGCGCGGCGATGTTCAACCATTCAAACTGGAAAATTCCGACGCGGATCGACCGGATCCTTCGCCTGATCGTCGTCACGCCTGATATGCACCGGATCCATCATTCGGTCAGGGTGCGCGAAACCGATTCAAATTACGGTTTCAATTTTCCGTTCTGGGACCGGATATTCAGAACCTATACCCAGGATCCGCAGGACGGCCACCAGGGCATGACGATCGGGCTCTATGAATATCGCAGCGATGAACCGACCGGCCTGGTCTGGTCGCTGCTGCTGCCATTCCGGAAAAACGAAGCGCGGCAGAACAGCCCGGGCAAAGGGACCGGTGCCGGCGGAGACATCGACCTGCACGGCGGCCAAGCGGCTAAAACAGACTGACGGGAAAATAACGCAGGTAAAGCTCTTCATAGACGCCGGTGCGGTGCAGTTCGCGCAAAGCATAATCAAGCGCCTGTTTCAGTTTGCGATCGTCGGCGCGGACCGCGATCGACATTCCGGGGCCGAAATAACGCTCATCGACAAACGGGCCGCTGGCGAAATGGCAGCACTCCGCCGATGCCGGATCATGCAGCCAGAATGACATGGTCAGCGCGTCGGCAAAGACCAGATCGATGGAACCTGCCCGCAACTGGTCAAGCGCCGCAGACGTATCGGTATAACAGGCGACTGTAAGATCCTGGAAAAAGGCTGCAATATAGGCCTGATGTGCCGAACCGCAGACTGCACCGACAAATCCTGTGCCGGGATTTTCGACGTTAAAGGCGGTTTCCCGCCGGGTTGCAAATCGGGCCGGTATCTTGAAATAGGGCTGGGTGAATGACAGTCCATCGGCGCGGGCGCGCGGTTCGCTCAATCCGGCGATAATGGCGTCACCCTCGTCATCCGCCAGCGCCTCGCGCAACGTCTCGAACGGCCTGATCTGGAGAGCGCATTCCACGCTCATGACATCGCAAATCGCCGCTGCGAGATCGACATTGAAGCCGATCAGAACATTGCGGCGGTCGCGAAACTGGAACGGCCGAAAATCGGATGTCGTCAGAAACCGGATCGCCTTGACGGCTCCGGGTTCAGGCCGGTCAAGCCGCGACTTCGGGTCCCAGAAATTCGGCACAATGACCTGATCAGCGGCCGGGTTCGCACTCTCTCCTGCAGTCTTTCCTGCAGTCTCTCCTGCAGTCTGGCGCTCGCTTTGGGCTTCGGCAGCCGACAATCCGGCAACGAACAATACAGCATACAGAATGAAGGGCGCCCGGAGCCGAATTGCTGAAACCATTCTCACCGTTCCACACCCTTGCTCATCGCCCGCAACTCCGACCGGCATTTGCCCCGACGACACCGTATCTGTCACAATCGGAATGGAAAGGCGAGACCATATGCGCGGGAGAACCGGATGGACGTGATGATCATCGGCGGTGGCATCGGCGGGCTGGCGGCGGCGCTCAGCCTGCATGACGCGGGGATGGATGTCGAAGTCTTTGAAGCCGTCGGTACAATCAGGCCGCTTGGCGTCGGTATCAACGTGCTGCCCCATTCGGTGAAAGAGCTCGACCGGCTCGGGCTTCTGGGTGAACTCGACCGCATTGCCGTGCGAACGTCAAGCCTGTCCTATTACTCCCGTCATGGCCAATTGATCTGGCGGGAGGCGCGCGGCACCGAGGCGGGTTATCGATGGCCGCAATATTCCATCCATCGCGGGCGGTTTCAAAACGCGCTTCTGGACAGTGCGATCGAACGGCTGGGGGCACAGCGGATCCACTGCGGGCGTCGCCTGACCGGCTTCCACGATGACGGGGATAGCGTAACCGCACAATTTTCTGCGCCCGGCGACCCGGCTATCATCGCCGAGGCTTCGGCCGCGCTGATGATCGGCGCCGATGGAATCCATTCCACGATCCGCCGGACGTTCAATCCGGGCGAAGGCGCTCCGGTCTGGGACGGCCGGATTCTCTGGCGCGGCGTCACCCGCGCGGCGCCGTTTCTGGATGGCCGCTCAATGATCATGGCCGGACACGAGCGGCAGAAATTTGTCTGTTATCCGATCAATCCCGGACTGGTCGATGTCGGGCTTCAGGAGATCAACTGGATTGCTGAACTGAAATTCGACAAATGCGGCGAATTCAACCGGGAAGACTGGAACCGGTCCGGCCGGCAGGAGGATTTCCTGCCGCAGTTTGAAAGCTGGGCGTTTGACTGGCTCGATATTCCGGCACTGATTGCGACAAGCGATGCGATATTCGAATATCCGATGGTCGACCGCGATCCGCTTGAAATATGGGGCGGCGGCCGCACAACGTTGCTTGGCGACGCGGCGCATCCGATGTATCCGATCGGCTCCAACGGATCCTCGCAGGCAATCCTCGATGCAGCGGCACTGAAATGTGCAGTTGAGGCCTGCGGACCAACGCCGGAAGCGCTGCGAACCTATGAAAGAGGCCGGCGCCCGCCGACATCCGCCATCGTGCTTGCCAACCGGCAAAACGGGCCGGAACAGGTTATGCAGATCGTCGAAGAGCGGGCGCCGGACGGTTTTCGCCATATTGATGACGTGATTTCGCCGCATGATCTGCAAGCCATCGCAAATCGATACAAGCAGACGGCGGGCTTCGATCTTGCGGCGGTCAATCGCACAGAAAACCAGCTGCCAAGGCGCCCGGATGGTCATTAAAATCGAAACAAGTGTCTTTACCAAACCGCAAAGGCGGCATGCGATAGTCAGATCAATCGGGGCTGGCGCGGCAATCTGACAGATCTGCCCGGGCTGAATAATTTTCATAAAAGGCGATAACGGAATGAACGGATTGCGGCGGGTTGGCTTGATTGTGATGCTTGGAATGTTTCTGGGCGCGTTTTCCGGTATTGTCCCGGAAACCGGCTTTGTTGCGCCGGCCGATGCCAAGAACCCGGTTGGCCGTTTCTTCAACAAGGTTGGCGACGCGATCGTCAATAATCCGCTGACAAAACGCAAAAAGCGCAACACGGCGCGAAACCCTGCGCGGGCCGGCGAGCCGGCTTTCGACCGGGAAACGCGTTTGCGGGTTCAGGCCAGACTGAATGAGCTCGGACATGATGTCGGCCCGGCCGACGGCATCTTCGGGCGGGGAACCCGGCGCGGTATTTCCCGCTACCAGGCATCGTTGGGTGCAAACAGAACAGGCTACCTGACACGGGCCCAGGCCGATTTGCTCTTGTCCGGCGCACCAGCGAGCGAATACGTCGAAACGGCGGACGGCCAACCCGCGGACGGCGCGTTATCGACGGAAACCGTCAAGGAAATCGCAAATCCGGATGCGGTGTGGACATCGCTTGCCATGCGAAGCTGCAAGCTGGAAGAAATGCTGGCCTGCATGGATCGTTTCGGCGCGCCGGGCGCTGCGGTTGCGTTCGTACGCCAGAGCGGCGAAGCAGGCATCAAACCCGGTTTGCTGGCAGGGTTCGATGATTTCGGCATTGTCGACATCGGCCAGATGCAATATCCGCAAGTTGGCCGTCAGACAGTACCGGTTTTGCTGAATGGCGGGCCGCCGGCAATTTTGGCCGGCACGGGCCAGGTGCGATCGTTGCAACTGACCGACGATATCTATCGCCGGCTTGTCGGGCGCTATGGCGAACTTGAACTCTTCGACCAGCCGAGATTCGAGAGCCATCGGCTGACGACCCGCGGCGGACAAAGGTTTGTCTTCGCCTACCGGCTTTCAAAATGCGAGACCTGTGCAGCGCCCGGTGAAGCGCTGGTGGCCTACGATTTTGATGCCGCGGGCGGCTATCAGGGTATCATGCTGCTTGGCATCGCCGGCCGAGATCCCGATCAGGACTGGCCGACAGTGAACAATCCGACCGCGGAAAACCTGCAAAACGACATGACGGCGCTGCAGCGCCGGCTTGCCGGCCTGGGTTTCGGCACCGGCACACTGGATGGCAAAGGCGGCAAGCAGACAAAAGCGGCGCTGACGGCGTTCCAGACAGACCACGGGCTGAAACAAAGCGGCGAGGCCGACGACCGGACGGCGCGGCTTCTGGCCCAATCCAGTATCCTGATCGAGATCAACCGGTTTGAACAGATCAACCGGCTGGCCAAGGAACCCGATGTTCTCGAATTCGTGCTGCAGAACGCCCATGGCGTGCTGAGCCGGGCAGAAAAGCAACTGGGTGCCGCCGATGCGTTTGTGGCCAGGATGAACAGCCGGGTCGCACGGCTTTACGATCGGCAGAAAGACTATCAGAAAGCGCTTGCATATGCGCAGTCGGCAGTGCGCGTCAGCGCGGCAGCCGGACAGGACGGGAGCCAGGCCCACGGGCTCTATCTGTTCAATCTCGGTGAGGACTACCGTCATCTGAAGCGGGACGACGAGGCGCTTGAAAGCTACAATGCAGCTTTTGATGTCTTTGAGCCGCTGGCCATCTCCGGGCGCAGCCAGACCTCCCGCAAACTGGCGGCCAGGGCGTTCGAGCGTTCCGGAAAGCGGCTGATTACGCTTTATGAAAAGAGCGGCAAGGAGTGGGCAGCAAGGAAAATCCAGAAGCGGCTGGAGACGGTTGAAGCGAAACTGGCGGCCGTGGAATAGACCGCTCTTCAACCAATTCCAGCCTGATGCAGGATCCGCTTATCCGCGGCAATCACCAGATCGGCGAGATTGCCGCCCATGAATTTCTGCACCACTGCGTCGCTGAACAGATCCGGCTTCAGCGCCAGACGCGGGTCGCCGTAGTCCGCGCCGTTTCGCAGCGCGGCAAACAGCGCGCGGAAGCCGCCGAAATTCCAGATCATGTCGCCATAGGGCGCATCGCTGGCAACCGCTATATTGTCCACGAAGGGCTTGCCGGCGGCGGCATAGGTGATCAGTGCGCTTTCGATATGAACGTCGCGCTTGGCGCTCAGCACGTAAAAGATGTTCGGGCAATCGAGGCCGGCCTGCCGGGCGCCCTGATAGATTGCCTCGGCCTCGACGAAATGCCCGCCACCGCCGCCCATGTGAACGCCGATGACCGGATGGTCCGGGTGGCGGCGCGCAATGGTCATCAAGCCCTCAACGGGTGTATACGGGCTGTCTGAACCGAAATGGAACGCCGGCACCGCGCCCAGTCCGACAATGGCGTCGACGACGTCCAGCACCATCGGATCATCGATCGGGTAGGCGTTCTGGGCCGGATTCATCTTCACCACCGGCATGGCGAACTCGCGCACACAGCGCTCAGCCAGCGCGATAGCTCTTTGCGTGCCAAGCGCCTTCGGGTCCGTCCATCCGGCCGGGATCACCCGTGTGGGATTCTGCTGCGCCAGGTTGGAAATCCGCGCATTGGCGTCGGTCAGCCGGGCGGTATTTTCGCTCTGGTCGTCGCCGTAGGGCAGGACCGCCGGATTCTGCCAGCATAGCGCCATGTCGATGCCGGCCTGATCCATCTTGTGGAGCAGGTTTTCCGACAGCAGCGGCCTGCCGTGATAATAGTTCTGATCGTCCGCGATGCGCACCGTGTCTTCCTCCGGCAGCATGTCGCGGTCGCTGGGATGGACATCGCCGTCAATGATCAGCCTGTCCCGATGAGCCTTGATCCAATTGCATCGTGTCCTGATTCGGGTAATGGTTTCCGGTCGCATGACCAACCCCTGCGCACAGTTCCAGCCGCAGAATGACCGGTCTCGCGAAATTGCGCAAATCGACTGCATTGTCTCGCATATTTCGCAGTCCGTAAAAGGCAAAACACCGCTCACGCGATCTGGAAAGATCCATTGTTTCTCACCAGGGCTCGGGAATTTACGCAGGTTCCGACCGTTAATACAGGATGAACAAAAGCTTCCGACCAGGTTCAGCCGGCATGTTGCATGGTGTGTTTCGTCAACACTGAAACACAAGCCAAACGGAGACTATCATGTTCAAGAACGTCACACTCTCAACCGTAGCCATTGCTGTTGCCCTGACTGCAATCCTGCCTGTGACCGGCGCCAGCGCGAAAACCGTGAAACTCGCACCGGCCGCCACGAATGACCTGGTGCTGGAACCTGCCTACACAACACCGCTGCCGCCTTTGAAGACGCCAGAGATATTCCTGCCGCCCAAGATCAGCTGCGCGAGCGCCAAGCAGGCCATCAGGACCAACGGTTACAAGAAGGTCAAAAAGATCGAATGCGACGGTTTTGTCTACACCTTCAAGGGCAAGAAGAACGGCAAGAAATACGCCATTGCGATCAATGCCGTCACCAAGAAGATCTGGACGCTCTGATTGCGGCCGGCCCCAAACCAGGACAATCCGGGATGGCCTCAGGTCCCGGTGGTCCTGTGTCCAGAAGGTCATAATAAATCTGGCGCCCCATGATAGTCCGGCATTCGGTGCCGATTGAAGCTATCGTGAATACAAAGAGTTCGCTATGTCCATGCCGACAGGCTGAGGACATTTTCCCCAATGCTCGACGGAACCGCGAAAGCCCTGATCGACCCCTGGCTGACCCGCATCGGCAACAGGCTGGCGCAGCTCGGTATCACCGCCGATGGAGTCACCTGGAGCGGATTTGCCATCGGCGTGCTGGCGGCATTGGCGATCGCCTGGCAATATTACCTGACCGGACTTGTGCTGCTGCTTTTAAGCCGGCTTGCAGATGGCCTTGACGGCGCGGTTGCCCGGGTGACGAAGAAAACCGATCTTGGCGGTTATCTGGATATCGTGTTGGACTTTGCCTTTTACGGCCTGATTCCGCTCGGCTTCGTATTTGCCGACCCGGCGGCAAATGCACTGGCCGGTGCTGCATTGATCTGTTCCTTCTACATCAACGGATCGAGTTTCCTTGCCTACGCCATCATCGCGGAAAAGCGCGGCCTGGATACCAGCCAGCGCGGCGCCAAATCGCTCTATTTCACCACCGGGCTGGCGGAAGCGACTGAAACGCTGGCGGTATTTGCAGCTTTCTGCATCTGGCCTGCGCACTTTGCCGTCATCGCCTGGATTTTCACCGCGGTCTGCCTCTATACCGCCGCCTCAAGGATCGTGCTGGCGATCAGGAATTTCGGGTGAGTTGCAGCCCAATTCGGCAATATGTCTTTAGGCGGCGAATGTCGTCTGGATCCCCAACGCAATATGGAAACAGGGCAATTCGCTTGACAATATTCTGGAGACATCGTCTGGAACTCGATGATCCAGAGACCGATGGTAATCGCGCTCTATTTCTCCCGATCCCGCCGCTAAGACACCGCCCTGATCGGTGTCTCGCCTGCCGCATCCAGCGCCGCCGTCAGGTCTTCGATCAGATCAAGCGGGTCTTCCAGGCCGACGGAAAGCCTGAGCAGGCCGTCGCCGATGTCCAGTTCCGCCCTCTCCTCGTCGCTGAGACGCTGGTGGGTCGTTGTCGCCGGATGGGTGACCAGGCTCTTGGCATCACCCAGATTGTTGGAGATGCGGATGACCTGCAGCGCATTGGCGACGTTGAAGGCGCCCTGCTTGCCGCCTGCCACCTCGAACGAGACCATGGTGCTGCCGCCGGTCATCTGACGCCGGGCGATTTCGGCCTGGGGATGGTCGTCTCGGCCGGGAAAGAAGATGCGCGAAACCGCTGCATGGCCGGCAATGGCGTCGGCAAGAGTTGCCGCGCTGGCCGCCTGGCGGGCGATGCGAACCTCAAGGGTTTCCAGCGATTTCAGCAGCACCCAGGCATTGAACGGGCTCATCGACGGACCGGCATGTTTCATATAAGGCGCGAGCTTTTCCTCAACCCACTCTTCGTCGGAGAGCACCACGCCGCCGAGACAGCGGCCCTGGCCGTCAATATGCTTGGTGGCGGAATAGACCACCGTATGGGCGCCGAGCCGCAAGGGATGCTGGAACAAAGGGGTGGCGAAGACATTGTCGACCACGAGACGCGCGCCGCAGGCACGGGCGATGTCCGCCACGGCCGCAATGTCGATCAGCTCCAGCGTCGGGTTGGACGGCGTCTCCATGAAGAAGGCGCGGGTCTGCGGTGTCACCGCCTGCTGCCAGGCGTCAAGATCGGTGCCGTCGACCAGGGTGGAACTGACGCCCATGCGCGGCAGAAAATCGGCAACGATATACTGGCAGGAGCCGAACAAAGCGCGCGAGGAAATGACATGATCGCCGGCGCTCAGATCGCATAGCAGCGAGGCCGTCACGGCAGCCATGCCGCTGGCGGTGCCGCGGGCGGCTTCAGCCCCCTCAAGCAGGGTCATGCGCTCCTCGAACATCGCCACCGTCGGATTGGCATAGCGGGAATAGACAAAACCGGGATCGTCGCCCTTGAAGCGGGCCTCGGCGGCTTCGGCGTCGGCGTAGACAAAGCCTTGCGTCATGAACATGGCTTCAGACGTCTCGCCGAACTGGGACCGCATTGTGCCGCCATGCACCATTTGCGTGGCGGGGCGGAAACGTTTCTGATTGTCAGCCATGGCGGCATTCTCCGAGTACAAACAACAAAAATCCCGGCCGGGCCGCTGCCTGACCGGGTTCTTATGCACCCCGGCCTTTTAGCGATTTATTTTACGTGGCTGCAAGCCGACCGGCCAAATCACCACGGGATAACAATTCTCGTTATACTTTTCCGCTCTTGGCGTCAATCGCCGCTTGGGTTAGGCGTTTGCTGAAGAAAGAAAACATGATGGCAGAAACGGCGACAGGCATTCTCCCCGACAGCGATATCCATGCGCTTGTCGGCTCGCGCGGCATCAGCATCAATGTGCCGTTGGCTGCCAACCAGGTGCAGCCGGCAAGCCTCGACCTCCGTCTCGGGCAGACCGCCTACCGGGTACGGGCAAGTTTTTTGCCCGGCCCCGACGCAACCGTTCAGGAAAAACTCGATCATCTCGGCCTGCACCAGATCGATCTGGCGCAGGGCGCCGTGCTGGAGACCGGATGCGTCTATATCGTGCCGTTGCTGGAATCCCTCGCCCTGCCCGGCGATATTGCCGCCAGCGCCAACCCGAAAAGCTCCACCGGCCGGCTCGATATCTTTACCCGGGTGATCACCGACAAGGCCCGCGCCTTCGATCAGGTTGAACCCGGATATGACGGACCGCTCTATCTGGAAGTCAGCCCGCGCACCTTCCCGATCGTTGTTCGCACCGGGTCACGACTGTCGCAGATCCGCTTCCGGCGCGGCCAGACGCGGCTTGACGATGAAGCGCTGGCCGATCTGCACGCTAGCGAAACTCTGGCCTCCGGTCCGGCGCGGTTTATTGACGGGCTGGCGCTTTCCATCGATCTGAACGGCGGCAAAGACGGCCTGGTCGGCTATCGCGGCAAACGCCATACGGCGGTCATCGACGTCGATCTGCCGGATGCCCACGAAGTGCTGGATTTCTGGGAGCCGCTCACCCGCCGCGGCGCGGCGGAACTGGTGCTCGATCCGGACCAGTTTTATATTCTGGTATCGAACGAAGCGGTGCATGTGCCGCCGGATTATGCCGCCGAAATGGTCGCATTCGATCCACTGGTGGGGGAATTCCGTGTCCATTATGCAGGCTTCTTCGATCCGGGCTTCGGCCACGCCGCCGCCGGCGGCCATGGCAGCCGGGCCGTGCTGGAAGTGCGCAGCCACGAAGTGCCGTTCATTCTGGAACACGGCCAGACCATCGGCCGGCTTGTCTATGAACGGATGGCGGCGCGGCCGGTTGTGCTTTACGGCAGCGACCTGAAATCGAACTATCAGGCCCAGGGCCTGAAACTGTCGAAACATTTCAAGGCGCCGTGACGTCAGAATTGGGCGTCCAATCGTCACCCGTCAGCGGACTCAGTTGTTCGCCGCCTCTGCCGTGTCGATGACGGGCTTTCCCCGAAATGAACGCGATAGGCGCGGGTGAAGGCGCCCGGAGAATTGAACCCGCAGCGGCCGGCGATGTCCAGCATCGGCAAGCGCGTCTCCAATATCAGCCTGCGGCCCTGATTGAGGCGCAAGGCGTGATAATAGGCCTGCGGCAGACTGTTCAGAACATCGCGGAACAGGGTCTGAAGGTGGCGGTCCGTGACACCGGCGCGTCGGGCGATGACAGCAACCGGAAGCGGCTCTTCAATCGTCTCTTCCATGATCCGGACGGCCTTGGCGACGCGGGCATCGCGCATGGTCAGACGGCCAAAGGCAGCGGAACGCTGTGGCTCGCCCGGCAGCCGCGCCTGATCGTAGATGAACAATCGGGAGACCTGCAGCGCGGTGGCAAAACCCTGCCTTGCGGCGATCAGTTCCAGCATCAGGTCAAGCGCCGGCGACGCGCCGCCGGTTGTGATCCGCCTGCCGTCGATAATGAAACGGTCGGGCCGGACATCGACATCGGGAAAAGCGGCGGCAAAGGCATCCTGGTCCTCCCAGTGAACGCTTGCCGGGCGGCCGTTGAGCAGACCGGCGCGGGCGATCAGCCAGGTGCCGCTCTCCACGCCGACAATGTGACTGCGGGTCCGGGCCGCTGAACCGATACGGCGGATCAGGCTGCGGCTTGCATGGTCGGCATGATTGTAACTTGCCAGCACGAACAAAGGCGCGGAACCCGATGCCGGGTCGAACATTCTGTCAGCCGGGACCGGTAGTCCGGAGGTCGTCATGACGGGCGCGCCGTCCGGCGTCGAGATCGTCCAGGTATAGAGGTCCCGGCCAAGCAGCCGGTTGGCGGCGCGCAACGGCTCGATGACGGCGGCGACCATGATCAGGGTCGCGTCCGGTATCACCAGAATTTCGATGTCGAGCGACCCGGCGCCAAGTCGGAACATTTCTGTTTTTATTTGTTTTACTTCTGATTTCGGTAAGCACCGATAATAGGCTGACAGCTATTCTTTTGTCCATATCAGGAGGTGCCAATGCCGCTGCAACCCAACTCCGATGTCTTCATTACCTGCGCCGTGACCGGCAGCGCCGATACGGCCGCTAAATCAGACAAGGTCCCGGTCACACCACAGCAGATTGCCGACAGCGCCATCGACGCCGCAAAAGCCGGTGCGGCAATCGTCCACTGCCATGTCCGCAACCCTGAGACTGGCTTGCCAACACGCGACCCGGATCTGTTTCGTGAGCTCACCGACCGGATCCGCTCCGCCGATACCGATGTCGTGCTCAATCTGACAGCCGGCATGGGCGGCGATCTGGTCTTCGGTTCGGTTGAAGCGCCGTTACCGCCGAATGTAGATGGCACGGATATGGCCGGAGCCAGCGAGCGCGTCCGCCATGTGGCGGAGTGCCTGCCGGAGATATGCACGCTCGATTGCGGCACGATGAATTTCAATGCCGGCGATTACGTCATGACAAACACGCCGTCGATGCTGCGCGAGATGGCCCGGCAGATGACGGCGCTTGGCGTGCGGCCGGAAATCGAGGCCTTCGATACCGGACATCTGTGGTTCGCCAAACAGCTGGTGAAAGAAGGGCTGATTGAAGACCCGGTGCTGGTCCAGCTTTGCATGGGCATCCCCTGGGGCGCACCGGATGATCTCAATACCTTCATGGCCATGGTCAGCGCCATGCCGGCTGGCTGGATCTATTCCGCCTTCTCCATCGGCCGCAACGAAATGCCCTATGTCGCGGCGGCGGTTCTGGCCGGCGGCAATGTGCGGGTCGGCCTGGAGGACAATCTCTATCTCGGCAAGGGCGTCTTCGCCAGCAACGCCCAGCTTGTCGAAAATGCCGTCGGCATCGTCGAGCGGCTTGGGTCACGGGTGATCGGTCCGGATGCAGTGCGGGAAAAACTGAAACTCACCAAGCGCGCGCCACAATGAGTGCGGCAGCAAGAATGGTTGGGCAGGCCGCCTGCATCGGCGGCGGCGTTATCGGCGGCGGCTGGGCCGCCAGGCTTCTGTTGAACGGGATTGACGTCGCGGTCTTTGACCCGGCCCCCGATGCGAAAGATAAAGTCGAGGCGGTTCTGGCAAACGCCGAAAGGTCGTGGGCGAAACTGACAAAAGCACCGCTGCCGGAACGCGGGGCGCTTCGCTATGCGGCGAATCTCGCTGAAGCGGTATCCGGCGCCGGCCTGGTCGTGGAGAGCGTTCCGGAACGGCTTGATATCAAACACAAGGTCTATGCCGGGATCGAAGAGACCGCAGCACCCGACGCGCTGATTGCGTCATCGACCTCCGGTCTCGTGCCGACCAACCTGCAGGCCCATATGGCGCATCCGCAACGGCTGATCGTCGCCCATCCGTTCAATCCGGTCTATCTGTTGCCGTGTGTGGAACTGGTCGCCGGCCGGAAAACCGCGTCGAGCGCAATCGACCGCGCAGAAGCGCTTTATCTTGCCATCGGCATGAGGCCGGTGCGGGTGCGCAAGGAAATCGAAGCCTTCATCGCCGACAGGCTGCTGGAAGCGATCTGGCGCGAAAGCCTTTGGCTGATCAGGGACGGCATCGCCACGACGGAGGATGTCGACGAGGTGATCCGCACCGGCTTCGGCCTGCGCTTTGCCCAGATGGGCATTTTCGAAAGCTACCGGCTGGCCGGCGGTGAAGCCGGCATGCGGCACTTTCTGGCCCAGTTCGGCCCCTGCCTGCAATGGCCTTGGACCAAACTCACCGACGTGCCGGAACTGACCGACGAACTGGTCGACATGATCGCCGAACAATCCGACGCCCAGTCTGGTGCCCATTCGATCCGGGCGCTGGAGCAGATCCGCGACGACAACCTGGTTGCCATCCTCGGCGCGCTGAAAGACAGAGACTGGGGCGCGGGCAGGAACCTGGCCGATTATGAAAAACGCCTGACCAACCCCGAAACTGCGGAGTGAACCCATGCATTTCGGCCTGAGCAGCGAACAGCAGATGATCGTCGAGACCGTCCGCCGGTTCGTCGAAAACGAGATCTATCCCCATGAGGAAAAGGTCGAACATGAGGGAACGGTCGATCCGGATCTGGCGTCTGAAATCAGGCGCAAGGTGATCGAACTTGGTTTTTACGCCTGCAATTTTCCGGAAGAGGTTGGCGGCGCCGGGCTGAACCATCTCGATTTTACACTGGTGGAACGCGAGCTTGGCCGCGGATCGATGGCGCTGACGCATTTTTTCGGGCGGCCGCAGAATATCCTGATGGCCTGCAACAGCGAACAGCGCGAGCGCTATCTGCTGCCGGCCGTGCGCGGCGAGAAGATGGACGCGCTGGCGATGACGGAACCGGGGGCCGGGTCCGACATTCGCAGCATGGATTGCAGCGCGCGGCGCGTGGGCGGCGACTGGGTCGTCAACGGCAACAAGCACTTCATATCCGGTGCAGCGCACGCCGATTTTTTCATCGTCTTTGTCGCCACCGGCGAGGACCAGACACCAAAGGGACCGAAGAAACGCATCACCACGTTTCTGATCGACCGCGGCACGCCGGGCTTCGATGTACTGCCGGGGTACCGGTCCGTCAGCCACCGCGGTTACGACAATATGATCCTGGCGTTCGACGATTGCCGTTTGCCCGATGCGCAGGTTCTCGGCGAAGTGGATAACGGTTTTGAAGTCATGAACGAATGGCTCTCCGCGACCCGCATCAGCGTTGCCGCCATGTGTGTTGGCCGGGCGCGGCGGGCCTTCGATCTGGCGCTCGCCTATGCGGCTGAGCGGCAGCAATTCGGCCAGCCGATCGGCAGATTCCAGGGTGTCGGATTTCAGATTGCCGACATGATTACCGAGATCGACGCCGCCGACTGGATGACGCTGGCGGCGGCCTGGCGGCTGGATCAGGGCTTTCCGGCCAACCGCGAAATCGCCTCGGCAAAACTCTATGCATCCGAGATGCTGGCGCGGGTGACCGATCAGGCGCTGCAAATTCACGGCGGCATGGGCCTGATGGACGATCTTCCGCTGGAACGCTTCTGGCGTGACGCGCGGGTGGAGCGTATCTGGGACGGCACATCGGAGATCCAGCGCCATATCATCAGCCGCGACCTGTTGCGGCCGCTGGGGGCCTGAGAATGGGCGTGTCCCGGCTCGACCGTCTGCTGAAGCCGCGCTCGATTGCAACTTACGGCGGGCTGCCGGCGGAACGCCTGATCGCGCAATGCGACCGGATGGGATATTCCGGCGAGATCTGGCCGGTTCATCCGACCCGCCAAACGATCGGCGGCCGGGACTGTTTTTGTGATCATTCGCAATTGCCCGGCGTGCCCGATGCCGCTTTTATCGGCGTCAACCGGCACCTCACCATTGATATTGTCAGAGGCCTTTCGGCCATCGGTGCCGGCGGCGCGATCTGCTATGCATCCGGATTTCGCGAAGCCGAAGGCGAAGTGGCCGGATCGGCTGGCCTGCAGGAACAATTATGTCAGGCAGCCGGTGCGATGCCGCTGGTCGGCCCGAACTGTTACGGGCTTATCAATGCGCTCGACAAGGTGCCGTTGTGGCCGGATCTGCACGGGCTCTCTCCGGTGCAGCGCGGTGTGGCCATCGTTATGCAATCTTCCAACATCGCGATCAATCTGACGATGCAGACGCGCGGCCTGCCGATCGGGTTGATGATGACCGCCGGCAATCAGGCTCAGACCGGTCTCGCCGATCTCGCCATGGCGGCACTTGCCGATGAGCGGATCAGCGCGCTCGGGCTGCATATGGAGGGGATCGATGATGTTGCCGCACTGGAGCGGCTGGCCCTTGCGGCAAGGGCGTGCGGCAAACCGATCGTCGTGCTGAAGGTCGGGCGATCCGAGGCTTCGCGCCGTGCCGCCCTGTCGCATACGGCGTCCTTGTCCGGCGCCGATGCCGCCGCCGACGCCATGTTCCGTCGGCTTGGCATCGCCCGGGTCGACAGCCTGACGGCCATGCTTGAAACGCTGAAGCTGCTGCATGTGCATGGCGCGCTTTGCGGCAATGCTATCTGCTCGATGAGCTGTTCCGGCGGTGAAGCGGCTTTGATGGCGGATGCCGCAGCACGCCGCAACGTCCGGCTCAAGCCGCTTGATGAAAGCCGCGAGGCCGCTGTCAAGGCAACATTGGCGCCATTGGTCCGGGCGATCAACCCGCTTGACTACGACACGTTCAACTGGGCCGACCAAAAGAAATTACGTGCGACCTTCGCCGCGATGATGCAGTCCGGCTTCGATCTGTCCATGCTGGTACTGGATTATCCGCCGGGCAATTGCGGCGACAGTTCCGACTGGCTGATCAGCGAACAGGCGCTGATCGACGGAGTCAACGAGACCGGCGCCCGTGCGGCGATTGTGGCAACCCTGCCTGAGACGATGCCGGAAAAGCGCGCCAAAGCGATTATGCAAGCCGGCATCGTGCCGCTCTGTGGCATCGATGATGCACTGGCGGCGGTCGAGGCATCGGCGATTATCGGTGCGGCCTGGGCGAAAGATCCGCCGCCGTACCTGAACTCCGTCAGATGCAGCACAAGGCCCGCCGATATGCTTGACGAGGCGCGGTCCAAGGCATTGCTGGCTGAATATGGCATGGCGGTGCCGCATGGTCGCATCGCCGCATGCGCCGAAGAAGCGGTGGATGCTGCCCGGGCAATCGGCTTTCCAGTCGCGTTGAAAGCGCTCGGCATCGCTCACAAAAGCGAAGCCGGCGCGGTCGCGCTTGGTCTGGCGGACGCCGCAGCAGTGCACGCAGCCGCAAACGCGATGACAAATGCAAAGAGTTTTCTGGTCGAAGAAATGGTCGCATGCGCTTTGGCGGAACTGATCGTCGGCATCGTCCGCGATCCGGTCGTCGGCCTGGTGCTTGTCATCGGCGCCGGCGGCGTGCTGGTGGAACTGGTCGATGACAGCGCGACATTGACCTTGCCGAGCGATACGGCAACGGTCCGCGATACGCTCGCCGGTCTGAAAATCGGCCAGTTGATGCGCGGCGTGCGCGGCGGACCGGCCGCGGACATCGAAGCCGCTATTGCCGCCATTATGACGGTGGCCAGGTTCGCCGCCGACCACGCCGACAGGCTGGAAGAGCTGGACGTCAATCCATTGATGGTGGGACCGGAGGGCAATGGCGCAGTGGCGGCCGATGCGCTGATCCGGATGAGGGAGAGAGATTATGAGTGAAGATATCCAAGTCCGCCGCGAAGGCGGCATCCTGGAAGTGACCATGGCGCGCGGCAAGGCCAATGCCATAGATCTGGCGACCAGCCGGCAGATGGGCGAGATTTTCCAGGGCTTTCGCGACGACCCGGAGCTGCGTGTGGCCATCCTGACCGGCGCGGGCGAAAAGTTCTTTTCCGCCGGCTGGGACCTGAAAGCCGCGGCGGCGGGAGATGCCGTCGACGGCGATTACGGCGTCGGCGGTTTCGGCGGCCTGCAGGAACTGCGCGACCTGAACAAACCGGTGATTGCCGCCGTCAACGGCATCTGCTGCGGCGGCGGGCTGGAAATGGCAATCGCCGCCGATATCATCCTGGCCGCCGAACACGCCACGTTCGCGCTGCCGGAAATCCGCTCCGGCACGGTGGCGGATGCGGCATCCGTCAAATTGCCCAGGCGCATCCCCTATCATATCGCCATGGAGATGCTTCTGACCGGCCGCTGGATCGACGCGGTGGAGGCAAATCGCTGGGGGCTGGTCAACGAGGTGCTGCCGGCAGACCGGCTGACGCAACGCGCCCGCGAACAGGCGCGGCTGATTGCGTCGGGCCCGCCGCTGGTTCACGCCGCCGTCAAGCAGATCGTGCGCGAAGCGGAGCGGATGACGTTCCAAGAGGCGATGAACCAAATCACCAAACGCCAGTTTGCCACCGTCGACAGGCTCTATTCCAGCGAAGACCAGCTTGAAGGCGCAAGGGCATTTGCTGAGAAACGCGACCCGGTCTGGCGCGGGCGGTAAGCGGACGCAATCCGTGTTATGGAGCCTTTCGTGACATGACGGGAGGCCAATTCATGACAAGGTCCGATCTGGAACAGGCAATCCGCAAGGAGGTCGAAGACCTGCACGATTTTATCGCCGGCTGGTTCCGTGGCGACCTTGAAAACGATGATCAGACCTTCAACGGCAGTTTTACCGCCCGGCTCGATATAAATTTCCGCAACATCCAGCCGAACGGCGGCGTGTTGACGCGCGATGATATTGTCGGCGGCATCCGCTCCGCGCATGGCGGCAATCCGGATTTCCGGATCAGCATCCACGAGGTCAGTCTGCTGGGCAGTTTCGACCATGACCGGTTGCTGCTCGCCATTTATCTGGAACGCCAGACCGCCGCCAGGAATACAATTCCGGCGGACAATGACCGCGTCTCAAGCGTTCTGATGCGCCGCGCCGATGACGGAAGGCTGACCTGGCTGCATTTGCACGAGTCGGCTCGGAGTTAGATCCGCCGCCGCTCGACCAGCCCAGCCGCAACGACCAGCGCGAGTGCCGCCAGCAGCGACGGGCCGGTGAAACTGCCTGTCCAGTCGCGGCCGAAACCGGCGACCAGCGGCCCGATCATCTGGCCCAGGCCGAAGGCCGCCGTCATAAGGCCGATCGCGCGGCGCGGCGCGCCCGGCGACAGGCGGCGCGCTTCCACGAGGCCAAGCGCGGTAATCGCCATGAACGTGCCGCCGAGCATTGCGGCGGCAAGCAGGACCGC